>DASZCN010000098.1:0-15419 GCA_035943095.1 Gemmatimonadales bacterium
CAAGGCCAGCTGCGCGTCGCGCCCCACGAGCATCGCACCTTCGGCGTGGCAGCTGGGGCAGCTCAAGATCAGGGCGACATCCGACTGGGCTTGCCCGACTACGCGCGCGTACGCGACGTGCCGGGCGCGGAGCTCGAGCACCGTGCCGCACCGCTGGCAAATCGGTGGCTCGGTAAGACTCACCGTGCGTCGTCCCACCATGCGGGTGTACAGCGCCCGCGCGAGCTGTGGCATGTTCCAGACGAAGACGCCGAGCGAGCCGCCGGCGGTCACGTTCACGGCCACGGCGATCCCGACGGCGGCGACCGTGACCGGCAAGACGAACTTCAGCTGTTCCCGGCGGCGGGCTTTGAGTCGTTCGCCGTACCGCCACGTGGCGAATTCCAGGCGACGCGGCTTCCCCACCCGCACGAGATCGTACCGCTGCCAGCGGATGAGCGCGACTTGCTCCGTGGCAGCGGCCACGCGGCCTTCGCGCGCTGCGCGGGCGAGGGCCTCGATCTGTTCGAGCCGGTCATCAAGAGGCGCGAGGTTCCAACGCGAGCACTTCGGGCAGATCACCCAGAGGCGGGCCTTCCACTCGTCGAAGGCGAGCCGTTGGCCCACACCGAGGCCCGAGGGCCCGCCGTCGCCGGGGAGCTTGCCGTTACAAAACGCGCAGGTGCGATACACAAGAAACCGGGAGCAGGGAGCGGGGAGCAGGGAGCAGGACGATCATTGGAATCTATCCACGCGAAACGACGCGAGGTCGACGGCCGTTTCGCCTTTTGTCAGCAGGTCGGCCGTCACCTCCCCGGTGAGGGCGGCGAGGAGAATGCCATTTCGACCATGCCCCGTCGCGTACCACAATCGCTCCACGCCCGGGTCGCGCCCGAGAATCGCGCGCCCGTCCGGGGTCGCGGGGCGAAGTCCCGCCCACATCCGTAGGACCGGTTGCGCCTGCAGTGCCGGGAGTAATCGAACGGCGCCGCGGAAAATCTGCGCGAGTCCCTCGTTGGTGACGCTTGCATCGTAGCCGGCACGCTCCATGGTGCTGCCGAGTACCGCCTCGTCACCGCGGGCAAGCACGTACCCGTGATCCTGGTAGAGGATGGCAGGTGGCGTGCCGCCGGGCCAGGCCGTGGCCGCCATCTGGCCGCGCACCGGCTCGATGGGGAGTGAGCGCGGCAGGCCGCGGATCTGCGGCGACCATACGCCCGCGGCGACCACGGCGTGGTCCACCGGCGTCGTGCCGCCGTGCGTCACAACACCGGTGAGCCGGCCTGCGGTGACCGCGAGGCCCTCGACGCTCTCCAGGTGCAGGGTTGCGCCGAGCCGGCGCGCGTCGGCGAGGCACGCGCGAGTGAGCGCCTCGGGGTCGAGCGCCCCGTCCTCAGGGGCGAACAGCGCGCCCAGCCCTTCCGGCGCGGCGCCGGGCCAGCGCTCGCCGATTTCCGCGGCATCGAGCCAATCGCAACGCAGGCCGGCCTGCCGTTGCCGGGCCACGTCTTCCTTCAGGCGGTCTGCCGTCGGCTCGTCGAATGCCAGGGAGGCGATCCCAGTCCGCCAGAAACGGATGTCGATGCCGGTAGTTTCCTGGAGTGCGGGCGCGAGCGGCTCGTACAGGTCGCGGGCGCGCACGGACAAGGAGACCATCACGTCGTCGCCCGGTTCGATTTGCGCCGCCAACATCCCGGCCGAGGCGGGGGACGCCGCCGCGGGAACGGGACCCGGCTCGAAAATGGCGACTTTCAGGCCACGGAGCGCCGCCGCCCGGGCGCACGCCGCTCCCACCGCGCCACCGCCCACGATCGCGACTTCGACGGCCTTCACCTGCTGGCGCCCTCCTGAAACCCGCTGCTACATTCCGTCGTACGGGCCCCTCGTCGGAGCTCCACGGAGGAATTTCTCATGCTTCGCAGCGTCCTTGGTTTCGCACTCTTCGCCGTGCTCGCCTGGCTCGGTCTGAAGCTCGTCTTCAGCGTGCTCGGCGGCCTCATTGCGCTGGCGATGACCGTTCTCTGGCTGGCCGCCCTCGGCTTCATTTTCTACCTCGTGCTTCGGGTGATCAGTCCGAGCACGGCGGACAAGATCCGCGAGATGATCAAGGGCCGACCCGCGGACGCTTAGCTCGGTCAGCGGGCATCGAGCTCGCGGAAAACCCCCCACACGAGCAGCGGGATCATGATCTCGTGATGTCCCGTGAGCTGCACCCCATGGCCACCGCCGAGCGTCGGGCGCTCCACGACGTTCACGCGCGGCCGGTAGTGACGCTGCATGTCGCAGTCGCACGCCGTGAAGCCGGTGGGTTTGCCGCCGTTCAGATTGCGCGCGACCGTAAGAGCCTTGAGAAACACCTCGGGCATGACGACGGCACTGCCGAGGTTCAGCACGACGCCGCCCTCGTGCAGCGCAGGGAGTGACGCAGCGAGTCGCTTGAAGTCCCGGAAACTCGTGGCTCCGAGAGCCGCGCCGTCCGCTGTGGGATGCTGGTGGATGATGTCGGCACCAATGGTGGCGTGCACCGTGACCGGGATGCGCTGCTCCGCGGCGCCGAGCAGCAGCGAGACATCCGGGGAAGCGAGCCGCGCCCGCCCTCGCAGGTAGTCGGTCAGGGCCTCCCCCATCCCTTTGCCGTTCTTGGCTCCGGCCGCGATCGCCGTGTTCATCTCGCGACCCGTCTCCTCGGCCATGCCGAAGGTACCGTCCGCGAGCCCGGCGGCCACGTCCTCGCTTGTCCCGCCGTAGGCCGCCAGCTCGAAGTCGTGAATCGCCGCGCCCCCATTCAGCGCCAGATGCGTGATCACGCCCCGCCGCACCAGCTCGCGGAGCAGGGGACCGAGTCCGACCTTGATGACGTGTCCGCCCAGCATGACGACCACGCCATGGCGTCCGGCGGCGCTCACCAGCCGATGAGCTACGTCGCGCAGATCTCTTGCTGCGAGGACGTCCGGGAGGGCTCTCCAGAACGCGGCGAAGCTTCCATCGGTGCCGGGTGGGTGAGCGAGGAGTGAAGCGTCGACCTTGTTCGGGCGTTGCGCGACGGGGACCGTTTTGACCCGCGACAGGTCCGCCTCGCGGTAGTCGGTCATGGGTGCTCCGGACGAGGGTCGGAGTACTCCTTGAGCTTGAGCGTGACCTGGCCGAACGAGAAGTTGGACTGCAGCGCGATCATGACGCGCAGGCTGTCATCGGAGAGCCACATGCGGGCATCGGCCTTTTCGGCGAAGATGCCGCCACCGTTGGGAATGCGCGGCCGCACGACGATCGTGTTCCATTTTCGCCCGGCGGCCCCTACGCGCTCCCGCTTGAGCACCTCGACGATCACGGGATTGCGCTCCGGGCGGAAGTAGCGGTTGTACTCGTAGCGCTTGCCGACCTCGAGCGGCGTCGTCCGAATCCAATAGAGGAAGGCGGCGTCGTCGAGAGGATCGGCGACGGTTGGCAGCGTCGAATCGCGACCGGACTCGCGGTAGAACCCCGAGTCCGGGAAGATCTCGAACTTCCGCTCCCACGATTTACCTTTTTCCTCGGTCTGATTGAGAAACCGGCGGGAATGGAAGTCCCGGCGCCCCACCCACGACTCGAGATTCTGATGGATGTGGTACCAGAGGGCACCGCCGTCGATCAAAAACACGAAGTGCACCGCCTCAACCCCCCGGACGGTGTCGATGCCGGCGACCTGCATGGTCGCCGTCCCGACGCTGAAGGGCCCGTAGCGAGCGCCATAGACCAGTCGCTCCCCGACCGCGAACGGGACCGCCGTCGACGGGAGAGGTATGGTGTGACGGGCCGAGTCGGCTGGCGCGCTGTCGGACTGCGCCCGCAGCGTCATGGCGACGAGCAGGAGCGCGGTCGTTGCCCGGGCGGCTCGGATCACCGAGCGCGCGCGCCACGCATTCAAGAGCTGCCGCCACGGCCGCACCCGTGAGGGCCGCTGCACCAGGTCGTAACGGGCCGCGGCAGAGACCGTGTCGAGCCGTCGGGCGTAGGGGGCGAGCCGCGCGACCAGCTCGGCGCTCGCGCACCAGCCGTCGGTGTGGAGGAACGGCGCCGCGTCGCCGCGCAGCGCCTGTCGCAGGACGATGAGGCGCAGCGCGAGATACCCCGACACACTATCCCGCAGCCCGGCGACGCGGAGCAACCGCGGGGCCCAGCGACGAGCGAATCGGAGTGCCTGGGAGACCCGGCCCCCACCCCGCTCCTCCAGGAGCTCCGCAACAACGAGATCCGCCCCGGATTCGAGGTGCTTCACCAGATCGGCCATCGCCTCCGGTGAATGTGCGAAATCGGCGTGCAACGTGATCGCGCAGTCCCGCTTCGGGCGGTCGGTTTTCTGGAGGGCGAGCCGCAGCAGGCTTTCGACGCTCCGGGCATAGCCACGCCGCTCCGGATGGGTGACGATCGTCATCGGCAGCACCTTCGCGTACGACGCCAGCACGTCGGCCGTGTCGTCCGTCGAGGCATCGTCGAGCACCAGGAGCTGGTACTCGCGCGGGAAGGCGGTGAAGACCTGGCGCACCTTCCAGAGGACCAGCCCCGCCGTGCGGGCTTCGTTATGCACCGGCACACAGACGTAGATCATGGCCCTGCAATCTAGACGAGCGACCGATACACAGCCAAGACACCGGCCGCCATCGCGGACGCGGTGAACTGACGGGGAAGGGGGACGGGGGAAGGGCGCTCGAGCACCTCGATCACCTTCCGGGCGAGTGCTGCCGCGTCGCCCACCGGGACGATCCACTCGGAAGGAACAACCTCGGGCAGCCCGCCGGCCGCGGTGGCGACGACCGGCTTTTCCAGCGCGAGGGCGTGGAGCACCACGGTCCCCAGGCCCTCCGCCTGGGAAGACATGACGACGACGTCGCTCTCAGCGAGGAGCGCGTCGGCCCGTGAGACGTGCCCGAGCAGGTGGACGCGGTCCGCCAGTGCCAAACGTCGCACTTCGGCCTCGAGCGCCTGGCGCTCGGGGCCGTCCCCGGCGATCAGCCAATGGAGGTCCGGGCGTATGGAACGCGCTGTGTGCGCCGCGTTGACGAGGGTTCGCTGGTCCTTCGGCCGCTCGAGTGCGGCGACATTCGCTGCGACGGGAGCCCCAGCCGGAAGCCCGAGCGTCGCCCGGATCGCCAGCGGCGGGGCGGCCGCGCGCCGGACTTCTTCCCGGTCGATACCGGACCTCACGACCTTGACCTCGGCGGGGGCGAATCCGGCGGCGAGCAAGGAGGAGCGGGTTGCCTCGGAGATCGCGATCACGGCGTCCGCCCTACGCAAGGCGCTCCCCGGGCGCACCGGGAACACGACCCGGCGCGTCGCGACGAGCGCGGGCGTGCGGCGTGTGAGTTGCAGGAATCGTCGTGCCCAGGCGGCGAGCGTCACGGCGTGGGCGTTGTGTGCGTGAATGACGTCGGGAGACCACGCCAGGGCTTCGACCGCGATGCGCCACGAGGCCCGCGGGTCGAGCCCGAACGCCCAAGGAACCCCGCGCACGGTGACGCCCTCGCTGTTCACGCGGCGCGCGAGCTCGCTGTCTTGTTTGGTTACGAGGCGCTGCTCGACGCCGGATTCGCGGGCGAGCTCCCGAATAAGGAGGCGTACCTGATCCTGTCCGCCCCGGTACTCCCGGCCGGAATCGACGTGCAGGACGCGCACGCCCCCCGCCCCACTCCCCCCCTTCCTCAGGCCGGCTGCTTCCCGGCGTGGCCGAGAGCGGCGCGCAGCTCGGCCAGCGTGAACGGCTTGCGCAGGTACGGACGGCCAAGCCGTTCGAGGAACTGTAGCGTGTCGCCGCGGACCGTGTCGCCGGTGGCGAAAATGATGCGCTCGGCGACCCGCGGGTCCTGACGGGCGAGCTTCGTGTACATCTCACGTCCGGAGAGGTGCGGCATGCGGAGGTCGCAAATGATCACGTCGAACGTGCCCGCCAGGGCGCGCTCGAGGGCGTAGGTGCCGTCGCTCGCCACTTCGACCGTATGGCCCCAGCTCTCGAGCGTAGCACGCATGTAATGCAGGATGTGCGGCTCATCGTCGACCACGAGAATGCTGAGCTGCGGGCCCTCGGTCGTGGGCACCGCCGGCGTTTCGGTGCGGGCGGTCTCCGCACGCAGCGGCAGCTCCACCGTGAACGTCGCGCCGCCGCCGGCCGGCGTCTCGAGCGTGATCCGCCCGCCGTGCTCCTTCACGATCCCTTGGGAGATCGACAGCCCGAGACCGGTGCCCGCGCCCTCCGGCTTCGTGGTGAAAAACGGCTCGAACACGCGGGTCGCAATCTCGTCCGGCATGCCCGGCCCCGAGTCTGTCACGCTGACCGCGACGCTCTCGTGCACCCGCTTGGCCGTGATCCAGATCCGGCCCGACGGCGCATCGGTCGCGATCGCCTGGCAAGCGTTGTTGATGATGTTCACGAACACTTGCTTGATCTGGTTGGGGCTCACCTCGATCTCGGGGAGCCCGGGCTCGACTTCGAGCGTCGCCTCGACCTTGTAGGCCATTAGCTGGTTACGGAGCAGGGCAAGGGTGGAGTCGAGCAGCGTCCGGACCGGTAGCCGCGTGCGCTCGCCTTCCTGGCGCCGCGCGAACGAGAGGAGATTCTTGACGATCGTCGCGGCCCGCTCCGCTTCCTGGCGAATCACCTGTAACGGCTCCTGAAGCGACGGCGGGATCTCTCCCGTTTCCACGAGGAAGTCGCTGAACCCCACGACCGAGGCGAGGGGGTTGTTCAGGTCGTGGGCCACGCCGGCGATGAGTTGACCGATCGCCGACATCTTCTCAGACTGTATCAGCTGCTCCTGGAGCCGCCGCCGGTCGGTCTGGTCCTCGAACACGAGGACCGCCGAGCCGGGCTCGGCCATCGGGATCGTGGTGAGCAGGAGGGTCCGGTCCCCCGCCCGGACTTCGGTCGTGGTGACGGTCGGTTCGGAGATTGCCCGCGCGACCGGATCCGACCACGGGGGCGGGAGCAAACCGATCCACGGGCGGCCCGGGATGGCTGTCACCGCGGTCTGAATCAGCTCGGCGAACACGCGATTTGCCCGGCGCACGGTGCCGTGGGCGTCGACGATGCAGATCGCCTGCGAGATGGCGTCCACGGTCTTCTCCCATTCGCGCTTGGCGGACGAGAGCATCTCTACGAGGCGGGCGTTCTCGAGGGCGATCGCGGCCTGGGCCAACACGGCTGACACGAGCGTCAGCTCCGCCTTGCCAAACGTTCCCGAGCGGTCGCTCGAGAGGGACACGGCGCCCATGGTACGGCCGCTGGCCACCAAGGGCGCCCCCAGCCACGACGCCGGGGATTCGGGTAGCTCCGCACCCCGCCGGCGAGCCTCCTCGCGGACGTCCCTGGGGAACGCGAGGGGCCCACGGCGCAGTGCAAGCTGCAGCAGAGGGTCGTCCGTGTTGGCGGGGACGGGATGCGTGTCGTAGGTCACCGCGAGGCGGTTGGTTTCGGCGTCAAGTAGGATGACGGTGAGCCGATCGGGCTTCAGCAGCTCGCCGAGGGTGGTGGCCACGAGCTCGATCACGGTCGCCGGGCGGAACGCACCGGCCAGCTCCTGGGCCAGCGTGGTCAGGCGCGCCAGCAACTCGGCGCCACCGCGGGGTGTAGGAGGGCTAGAGGGGGGTTTGGTCATGATCCTGGCCAACATCCGAGGTCGCTTGCGAGGGCCGGACCTGCGGCTCGTGGCGCTCGCGCTGGCGCGCGGCGATGCCGCACGCCGCGCGCGCTACGAGCGGATGATGCTCGAGCAGGGACCCGATGGGCTCCTCGACGAGCCGGGCCTGCTCGAAGCCCTGCTGGCGGTGCGCACCCTCGCGGTGCCATCGCCCGCGCTCTTCGCCTACGTCGCGGTGCGTCATACGCTCCGCGCCGCCGGGGTGGACGATCGGGTGCTCGCCGACTATCTGGCCGCGCTCTTGCTCGAATTCGGTGATCACGACCGGCGGTCGCGGGTGCGCGGGGGAGCCGACGACGAGACCTATCACTATCTGGTCGACATGGTGGAGGACCTCGCTGGGCTGGACGACGGCGGAGAACGAGCCTTCCTGCTCCGCGTGCACCTCGGCAACTACGCCCTTTGGCTCGCCGGTCTGTTTCCCGACTACATCGCCGCCCGGCGCTCCCGGAAGGGCGGCCCCGATCTGCCCTATTACGACGAGCTGGGCCGGCAGGGCTACCGGCTCGCCGCGGAGCACCGCCTGGCGGAGCATTTCGGTGTCGCCACGATCTATCGCGCCGCCGCCGACCGGTTCCCGACGTTGCGCGTAGCGTTCAACCGGCTGAGCGATCGTGTGTTCTTTCCGAACGTCAGTACACCGGAGAAGATACTCCGGAACATCTGATTCGTAGGGGCGCAGCATGCTGCGCCCCTACATCGTCTTGGTCACTCGTCCAGAAACCTCGTCGGCACCCGCGTCGCGGCCTCCACCAGCTGCTCCGCCGACTTCACGAAACGGACCACGATCGGCAGCGAGCCTTTGAGCGCGAGCTTGCGCTGCATGATCCCGGCGATGGGCCCGAGCTCCTTGCGAATCACGCGCTTCCACTGCGCGTAGTCCCCCGAGATTACAAACGACGCTTTGTCGGCCTCGCCCGGTGAGACCACCTTGGCGGCGCGGCAGGCCCCGCGATCGAGGTCGAGCCAGATGCCGACCGGATCCGCGATGCCGATCTCGGGCTGGCGATTGACGACGAGCGCAACCGGACCGTGCGTCCACTCGAGCGACGCCGAGCGGTAGCCGTCGCTCGCGTTGATGGCCGCCCCGTACGCCTCGACCCACTCCGCCGACGGAAACGCCAGGCTCATCGGATCGCCTCCGCGAAGCTGCCGAAGACAGCTGTCTCCAGATCGTCCTCCGGATGCCATTGGACCGCGAGGGTCCATGGCGCGCCCGCATCCCGACGCTCGACGCCTTCGATCACGCCGTCCGCGGCCCAGGCGGTGGCCCGCAACGCGGGCGCCACGTCGCGGATCGCCTGATGATGTCGCGTATTCACCATGACCGTTGCGGCGTCCATGGCGCGGTGGACCAGCGTGTGGGGCTCGATCCGCAAGGCATGGCGCACGCTCCGATCGGCATGGTCGATCGGCCCGGGACGCTCGCTCGCCAGATCCTGATACAGGGTGCCGCCCAGGGCGACGTTCAATATCTGAAGGCCCCGACAAATGGCGAGGACCGGGAGGGCGCGGCGCTCCGCGCCCGCGATGAGGGCGATCTCGACGGCATCCCGTACCGCATCCGTTTCCTCGAGCTTGGGGTGTGGCGCGGCCCCGTAGCGGGCGGGGTCGACGTCCTCGCCGCCACTCAGCACGAGGCCCTCCACCCGGTCGAGCACGGCGCAAGCCGCCTCGGGATCGAGCATCGGTGGCACGACGACGGGCACAAGACCGGCCCGGGCGAGAGCCTGCACGTAAGCGCTGTTCAACGCGACCCGCTCCCGCCCTTCGTCGGTGCGGCGGGGCGCGCTCACGGCGACGATCTTGGTCACTCTTACGAGGCGGGTGATCCTGGCGACGCTGTCCCGGCCGGGGCTCCGAACAGGGGGCAGCGTGGGTTGCTCACGTTCGCCCACTCCACCCGCACGCCGTAGAGCGGGATCGAGCGGTCGACCGCAGCCAGCTGGCCGATGCTCGGGTACTCCGCGGGTGGTCGCCGCGACTCGTAGATCAGTACGCCCTGCGCCCGCTGCGTGGAATCGTCCACGACGAGCAGCGCGTACACGGTCGTATCGCTCACCGACGTGGCGGGGAATCCTGGACCCTGATAGTCCATCGTCAAAACGCCCTTGGCATAGCTCACCTGCACGGAGCTCTGCTGGTTCGTGCCGGCGACGCGAACGGGGAGCGTCGCGGGGAGCCCGCGCGGCGTCTCGGTGAGCACGAAGGGCAGGCGCCTGAGCTGTTCCTGGATGAGGGAAGGAGCGATGAGCAGTGCCATGCCGCACGTCGGGGTTCGGGTCCGGTCGCCACCGGCGCATGCCGCCGCAAGGAGCGTCACGACGAACGGCGTCCAGCGTCTCATGGGACGGTCACCACTTCCGTCACCGTGACGGGGTAGGCCGTATCGGCGCCCACGCGTCGGAGCTCGAGGCTGTCGGCGTCGGGGACGAGCGACGTGCCGAAGCGCAGGGTGTCTCCGATCAGCCACGCCGCCGTGCGGGCCTTGGCCGAGGCGGGTTTGTCGAGGTCGACGCCGATGATGTAGCGCCCCGTCCGGCCCAGCGGGCCTCCCTCGACCTTGCTGCGCTCTGGTTCCCCGTGATAGCGGCGGTACAACCGGCCTGAGATCCAGTTTCCGGGGTGCGTCTCGAGCGTGATGCGGAGATAGACGGTGGAATCGACGGGCACGGCGCGGGCGGCGGCCGCCGCTCCCGGGCGGAAGATGCGCGTCAGCTCCCAGGTGCCCTCGAGCGGGCCGGTTTGGAGGCCGGTTCCCGAGAACAACATGGCGAGCAGGACGCCGGCGGCGTGGATCATCGCCCCAATCTAATACGTCCAGGTCGCGACGACCGAGACGGTGCGCACAGGCTCGAGCGTCCGAGGCACGAAGTTATAGAGGTAATTCAGCGCGTTGTTCACGAGCAGCCGTGCGGACACTGGTCCCTGCTGCCATCCCGCCCGCAGGTCGAGCACTCGCGCCGCCACCCGGGGATCCAGGCCGAAGACACTCTCCAGCTCGATGCGCTCGATTCTGCTCGTGTACCGAAAGTCTGCGCCCACGGACAGCGATCGCCACCGATAGTCGGTGCTCAGCGTGACGAGGTGCTTCGGTCGAAACGACAAGACCGTGTCGAGGCTTAGGTCGCGGCTGTCGAGATACAGGTACGCGAGGGTGGCGGTCAGCGAGGGAACGGGCGTCACCGCGACCGACGCATCGAGCCCGCGCAGCCTCGCGCGGGAGACGTTTCGGATCTGGATCTCCGCCGCGGTGTCCTGCGCGACGGGGTCGAAGACGGCGATGAACGCGGGCTCGATCAGCTCGCGCGCTTCGGTCCAGAAGAGCGCGGCGTCGAGCCGTCCCCATGAGGCGAACGTCCCCGAATTACCGATCTCGAACGACCAAGCCGTCTCGGGGCGGAGGTCGGGGTTCGGGACGACCTGAAAGCCCAATGCCCGCGTCGTTACATAGCGCTCGGCGATCGTCGGCGCGCGGAAGCCGCGCCCGACGGAAGCGCGCCACGTACCGAGCGCGCTCGTGAGCACGCCGCCGATCCGCGGGCTCACCACGGTGGTCGGCTCGGCGCCGCCGACGGTGACGTGGTCGAGCCGCGTCCCCGCCGTCAGTCGGAGCCGACCAAGCCGTTGCTCCACCTGCCAGTACGGGGCGATTTCGAACTCCGTGTGGTCGCCGACCCGGCCGGAGTCGCCGAAGATGTCGCTGGTAACGCCCGTACGCGCGCCTTCCATCCCCACTGTGAGCACGCGGTCATCGCCACCCCCAGCGTGCAGCACGCCGCGCAACTCCCCGCCCACTCGGTTTGCCACGGACCAATCATCCGGGTTCACGTCGGTGAAATGCGTGCGCAGCCACGAGGCGCGTGCTTGCCAGGCGAAGGTCGATGACGACGTCCGATCGAGTGTGGCAGCGATGTAGCCCTTATTGGAGCGCGTGTAGCTGCCACGGCCGGAGGTGTCGATCATGAACGGTTGCAAGGCCTGCCCTCGGGTGTCACAGGCGCCCGGGACGCACCAGGTGGGGAACACCTGATACTGATGACTGGTCCAGGCACCCGACGCGGTGACCCGTGCGCCCGGCTCCGGTAACCACTCGGCCCGGCCCGACGTCTCCCACTGGTCGCTCCGGTCCTGCTCCCGGTAGCCGTCCGAATGACGGCCTCCCAGTGTCAGGCTGCCGCGTAGCGTTTCCCTGCCGTAGGACCCGGTGGCGTCCACGCCGCCCAGGGCGCCGGTGTAATCCCGGAACTGCCAGGCGTCGTACGGCGGATTCGCATACGCGCCGCCCGTGGCGCGGAGCTGGCCGTGGAAGCCGACGGGAATTTCATGCGTGATCAGATTCACCACGCCGCCGAACGCCGCGGAGCCGTACAACGCAGAGCCGGCGCCCTTCACCACTTCGACGCGACCCACATCGGCGACCGGCACCATGTCCCAATCGATGCCGCCCCGGTCGCCCTGGTTCGCCGGGACCCCGTCGACGAGCAGCAGCACCCGAGATCCCAGGCCTTCGACGAAACCGCTCGAGCCTCGAATGTTGACCTGTCCGTTGAGGAACTGCACACCGGGCGCCTTGTTCACGGCCTCGTCCACGCCGCTCACGGCCCGGCGCGCGAGGTCGGTGTCGCTCACGAGCGCCACGCTCGTGACCGATTGGTCGAGGAGCTGCGAGTGCTTGGCCGCGGTGACGATCGTGGGTTGGAGCTCGACGACGGCCGCCTCGAGCCGGTAGTCGTGCTCGAGGGAGTCGCCGGGGGCCACGGTCAGAGTGTCCACGACGGACCGGAAGCCGACGTATCCGACCCGCAGGACGGCCGTCCCGGCGACGACGGTCAACCGATAGCGACCATAACCGTCCGCGGTGGTCCCGCGGCCGCTCCGGATGTCCGTCACCTGTGCGCGGATCGGCTGGCCGATCGTGTCGCGCACCACACCGTAGATCAGGCGTGTTCCTTGCGCGCCCGCAACGCTTATCGGCACGAGCCACGCCAGAACGAGCAGTCGCTTCACGGGCACGGCGGGTTGTAGTAGTGGCAGGGGGGGTGCATGTGACCGAAATCGACGACGAAGTTGATCGAGGAGGCCGGCGCTCCGCCGAGGGTCACCACGCCCGGCTGGCTCGTATCGGCTGGACTACGGTAGTAGCCGGCCTCGCGCAGCGTGGAGTCGGCGTTGGTCAGGTTGAATCCCTGCTTCACCCATACGGCCAGGACCCACTCGTAACGTCCCGGTTCCACTGAGATGTCGTAAAAATACGGGACGCCGTTGAGCGGCAGCGCGTGCAACGACGACAGCGAGGGCTGAAAGTTGAACAGGCTGTCGCGCGAGTGCGGAAACGTGTGGTAGGCGACGACGTAGACCGCCTGCGTGCTTTCGGGCACGGCGCCGGCGAACGTCACGGTGCCGCAGATGCCGGAGCACGTAATCGGGTGTAGTCCCTCGTTACAGGCCAGGAGAGCGGCGGCGGCAACAGGCACGATCCCAGCCCACACAACGCGACTCTGCATGGCTGCAATCATTGGCGCCCGACCCCCGGAGCGTCAACTTGACCCCTGTTTCAGGGCGGAATAACGTAAAGTCCGCCATGCCGATTTACGAATACCGCTGCACGAAGTGTCGCGCGCGCTTCAGCGAGCAACAGGCGATCGACGAGCACGCCCGCAAGCGGCCGGCCTGCCCCAAGTGTAAATCACACGCGGTGGAGCAGATCCTGTCGCCGTTCTTCGCGAAAACGGTCCGGAAAAGCTAGCGCATCGTGTTCGAGCGCCTGCGGAACGCGTTGGGCGCCGCCCTGGACGCGGCGACGCCACCGGGGAACCTGCGCGATCTGACGCGCCAGATGCGCGAAGCGGTGGTGGAGGCGAAGGTGGCGATCCAGGAGACCCGTGAAGCCGTGACGCGCACGGAAGGGGAGCTGGCACAGGAGCGGCAGCGCCTCGCGGACGCGGAGCGCCGCGGGCGGCTCGCGGCGGAGATCCAGGATGCGGAGACCGCCGAGATCGCCCATCGGTTCGCCGCGAAGCATCGCGAGCGGGTAGGCGTGCTCGAGAAGAAGCTCGCGGCGCTCCGCGATGAGCTGGGCCTGTACGAGCGCGAGCTCGGCGACATGCAGGCGCAGCTCGGGCGCGCCGAGCACGAGCGCCCGCAGACGGAGGCGGAGCGATCGGCGGAGCGCGCCTGGCGCAACCTGCAGGCCGCGGGCGGCGCGCGCCCGGGCGTCGACCCGCAGGAAGAGCTGCTCAAATCGCAATTGGACCGCGCCGCCCGCGAGGCGGCGGCCGACCGCCAGCTCGAGGAGCTCAAGAAGAAGATGAAGAAGGACTGACGCGTGCTGCCCCTGCTCGTCCTCGTCCTCCAGATTCCCACCGCGCGTCCGCCCGATCTCCTCAAGCGCGCCCACACCTACAGCATCGTCGCCTACGACTCCGCCACCGGGGATCTCGGTGTCGCCGTGCAGTCCAAGTTCCCGAACGTGGGCGGTATCGTGCCGTGGGCGCGGGCCGGCGTCGGCGCGGTCGCGACGCAGTCCCTCGGTAACACGGATTACGGCGACAAGGGGCTCGAGCTGATGGCGATGGGGGCGAGCGCGCCCGAGGCCATGCGCATCGTGATGCGCACCGATCCCCGGCCGGCGCAGCGCCAGGTGGGCATGATCGACGGGCACGGCGCCGCCGCGAGCTGGACCGGGGACTCGTGCTTCGACTGGGCCGGTGGGCGGGCAGGTGGGGGAGGCGGGGGGAGCGTCGGCGGCAAGGGGCAGGTGATCGCGGGGCGAGGCTACGCCGCTCAGGCCAACATCATGGTTTCGGATCAGACTGTGAAGAACATGGCCGTGGCGTTCGAGCGCTCGAGCGGCCCTTTGGCCGATCGGCTGATGACGGCGCTCAGGGCGGGCCAGGCCGGCGGAGGGGACAAGCGCGGGATGGAATCGGCGGCCCTGCTCGTCGTCCGGAAAAGCGCCGGATATCTCGGACTAAACGATCGCTACATCGATATCCGTGTGTACGACGACACCAACCCGATCCGCGAGCTCGAGCGCCTGTATCGGCTGCACCAGCTGTATTTCTTCACGAGCCGCCCCGAAGATCTGGTTCCGCTCACTCCGGCTCTGGTGAAGCGGCTCGAGCCGATTCTGTTGCGCGAGCCGGTCGGGCAAGCGCAGAAGTGGCTCGACGCGCCTCAGGGCACGGCGAATCGCACGTTCCTCGAAGCGCTGGCGAATTTCATGTACTGGGAGAACTACGACGTCCGGGTGCGGATGGACGGCAGGATCGACACGGTGGTGGTGAACGACATTTTCAAGCGGCGCAAGCCATGAGCTGGATCGGCGGCGTGCTGTCCTGGTTCCGTGTGGCGTTCGGGACCGGACCGCGCTCCCCGGACGGGCGGCGCTCCGGAGGCAGCATGGATATCAAGCGCGACCGCATGGTGTTCCTCGGCTACGGCAAGTACTGGCGCTCGGACGGTATCGTCGGCCTGATGCCGATCGAGGAGGAGCGCGGCCCCAAACGCCGGACCAACGTGTTCGTGCAGGGGCGGGGCGACCCGATCGTGGCGTCGCGCACCGAGCAGAGCATCCTCGAGGACATGGGCGCCACGGAGAGCGGCTTCCAGACGCAGGCGCTGCGCGAAGCGGTCACGGAGCTGCTCGCGGCGTTTCACGAGTTCTCGCCCGTGCTGCGACGCGCGCTCTTGAGCGAGCACCATTTCGATGTGGACCAGTGGGAGCAGCGCGTGGGCGAGCTGCTGCGGTCTCGCCCCGCGCCGGAGTCG
>DASZCN010000099.1:0-50310 GCA_035943095.1 Gemmatimonadales bacterium
GCGTGGCCGTGCCCCCCCCCCCGCCACCCAGAGAGCGGGCAGCGACGCCCGTGCGGGAACGCTCCAAGCCTGTCATCGACGTCGCCCGCGCGCGCGACCTCCTCGACACGCTGTTCTTCACGGTGGAACCGAGGAACGCACGGATGGTGCTCGACTCGGCGCACCACATCTACAGTGCGCCGGGCCTGACGGCGAGCGACAAGGCGTACGCCGCATTCGTGGTCGCCAACGCCTTCTTCCAGAGGAACGATAGGAACGATCGGGCGATGGGTTGCGAATGGGTGCGGACCGCCACGGTGACCGCCCCGGTGCTCGATTCCCTGCGGGAATCGTACCGTAAACTCCTCGCCCAGTGTCAGCGCTGACCATGTTCGGCCGCTCCCCCAGACCGATCCGCATCGAGGTCTTCGGCAAGACCGACCTCGGCAAGACGCGGGACCACAACGAGGACCGCTTCCTGGTGGCCGATCTCACGCGCCGCGAGGCCTCGCTCCAGCCGACCGTTCGCGCGCATGACGTGGGCGAGCGTGGCTCCCTGTTCGTCGTGGCGGACGGCATGGGGGGCGCCGCGGCGGGAGAACTCGCCAGTGAGATGGCGACGGAGACCATCTATGACCAGATGGTCAAGGAGTGGGGCGCGGAGCATGAGCTGACGCCGCAGCGGTTCGCGTTTCGGCTCAAGGAGGCGGTGGAGATGGCGAACCGCCAAATCCATTCGTACGCCGCGGCCCATCCGGAAGTCCGCGGGATGGGGACGACCACGACGGCGGTCGGCCTGCTCGGCGATCGGGTCTTCCTCACACAGGTGGGCGATAGTCGCGCCTACCTCATTCGAGGTGGCGAGGCGGTGCAACTCACCAAGGATCAGTCCCTCATGCAGCGCCTGGTCGAGGCCGGCGAATTGACGGAGGAAGAAGCCGAGAAGAGCGAACGCCGCAACATCATTCTGCAGGCCCTGGGCCCCGACGCGCGGGTCAAGGTGGACCTCACGCACCAGGAGGTCCGCCGCGGCGACATCCTCGCCCTGTGCTCCGACGGGCTGTCCGGCCAGGTCAAGAAGGAAGAGATCGCCGAGGTGGTGAGCGGGCAGCGCGATCTCGCGGCGGCGTGCGACCGCCTCATCGCGCTCGCCAATGAGCGGGGCGGGCCGGACAACATCACGGTGGTGCTCGTACGGTTCGACGGCGAGGGACTGCGCCCCGCGGAGGCGAACGCGGAGGTCGGGCACCAGGTGTACCCACTGATCGACACGGAGACCAGCACGGAGCCCGTCCCCGTGTATCGGGGAAGCCGCGCACCCGAACCGGCCGCGCGCAGTCGCTGGCGGGTGATCGCGCTGCTCGTGGCCGCCGCGGCCGCGGCCCTGGCGCTCTATCTGGTCAACCGCAGCCCGTGACCGCGCAATTCAAGTTCCTTTCGGGAGCGCGCGCCGGTGAGGTCGAGTCGTTCCGCAAGGCCTACATCGGCCTGGGCCGGCATCCGCTGTCGGACGTCCGGTTCGATGCGGAGCGCGACCTCGACGTCTCGGCGCGTCACGCCGGCATTGTCCGCCACGGAGAGACGTTCGTCGTACGCGACCTGGGGAGCACGAACGGCACGTTCGTCAATGGCACGCGGGTCAACGCCGAGGTGATCCTCGCCGACGGGGACGTGATCATGTTCGGGCAGAACGGTCCGGCCGTGGAGTTCCACATTCTATCAGGGGAGGGTCTACCGGACACGGTGTCGGACGCGACGCGCGCGTCCGCCGTGCGGATCTCTTCCCCACGGGAGCAGTACCCTGCGGTGCCGGCACCGAGCGCTCCGCGCGGCTCCAGTACGGCCGTTCGGATCGCCGCCGAGGTCGCGCGGCAGACGAGTCACCTGCGCCGCACGACCAAACTGTTGATCGGCATCTTGCTCGTGGCCCTGGCGGCCTTCGCCTGGACGCAATGGCAGAGCAGTCACGAAGCCCGCGAGCTCGCGCAGCTCCAGGCGCGCGCCGACAGTCTGGCCCGGGAAGCACAGCGCTTGCTGGTCCGGTTCCAGACGGAGCTCGCGAGCTTGCGGGACGCGCTGCGACAGTCGCAGGCGGAGGTCGCGCAGCTCCGGAGCCAGCTCGCGGCGGTGGGCTCGACCGGCGACGCGCGGGCAATCGATCGACTCCGCGCCGAGCTCGAGGCGGCCGAGGCGCGCCAGCGCGGCCTGGCGGGCGCGGCGGCGATGGACTACCGCGCCATCTCGCTCCGCAACCAGGATGCCGTCGCGATGGTGGTGGTCCAGTTTTCCGACAGCGAGATCGTCGGCGGGACCGCCTTCGCCGCCGACTCGCAGGGGACGCTGCTCACGAACCGGCACGTGCTCGTGGGTGAGAGCGGGAACCGCCAGCCGCTCCGCATCGCCGTGAAGTTCTCCGGCAGCCGTCAGTGGTTTCCGGCACGCCTGCTGAGTGTGGCGGACTCGGCGGACGTCGGCGCCGTGAAGGTGGAGATCCGCGGCGGGACGCCGCGGGTCGCGGGCTTCGTGACGGACCCCTCGGCCCTCGCCCGTGGCGACCCCGTGGCGATCGTCGGGTACCCGCTCGGCGAAGAGCTCCCCATGGAGCGCCTCGGTCAGTCGGGCGTCGTCGCGGACCCCACGCTCACCGTCGGGACGGTCAGCAAGGCCCTGTCGAACGTCGTGCAGGTAGATGGGTACGGCGCGCCGGGATCGTCAGGGAGCCCGATCTTCGATCGTTCTGGCCGCGTAGCGGCCGTCCTGTACGGCGGGAACCGAGAGTCGCAGGGGAAAATCATCTACGCCGTACCGGCGGGTCAGGTGGTCGCGTATCTAGCGAGAATCAACGGCCGGTAAGAAGCCGGTGAAAGGCCGGGGAAGGGGGAAGGGTCCCCACCCTTCCCCGGCCTTTTACGGGCCTCTCACGGGCTTTTTACCGGATGTTTTTCATCACCCATCTCGCCGCCGCTCGCTGCATGAGCGCTTGCCCGTGCCAGCAAAGCAGGATCGGGGCCGTGCCGGGGATCTGCGCCGCAAGGCGCGGATGCCCGAGGAGCACCACGAGTGTCGCGCGGGGCGCGAGACGTCGCAGCGCCGCGCGCGACTCGGGACCGAGATCGGCCCGCCCTTTCCACGACCGAGGCTCGGCGTAGACCAGAACTACACGATGCACGTTGCCTGTCGCACGTTGCCCGACAGAAACGCCCGCCTCGCGTAGTGTCGCGTGGAAGACGTCGCGCGGGGGAATGGTGTACGGGCCGCCGACGTCGTCATCCACGATCGAGACCGTGAGCGGGGCGTGGATCTCGGGCGCCTGTCCTCGTATGAGGTGCGCCACGCGATCCGCGAGCGCGTCCGCGATACCGGCGTGCCCCACGAGATCGGGTTCCCCCTGATCGGGCAGGTCGCCCCAGTCGACAAGTGTTCGGTCGTACCGGGCGAGCGCGTCGTCGGCCCTGGCGGTGGGGATAACGGCGCCCACGGCGCGATCGAGCGCCGTGACGACCCGCTGAAAATCATTGGGGTAGAGCAGCGCATCGCACCCCGCCGCGACCGCGCTGACCGTAGCCGCCGGCACCGGCTGCGCGGCGCTCGCCCCCGCCATGATCAAGGCATCGGTCACCACGAGCCCGCCGAAGTTGAGCGTGTCCCGGAGGTAGCCCAGGATTAGGGCGGAGAAGCTCGCCGCGCGCCCCGTGCGATCCCATTCAGGGTACGCGACGAAGGCGCTCATCACGCTGCCCACGCCGGCGCGGATGGCGTACTCGAACGGCATCCCATCGATCTGCTGTAGCTGTGCCGCCGTCGCGTGCACGCGCGGCAAGGTCGCGTGCGAGTCCTGCGTGGTACGACCGTGGCCGGGATAATGCTTCGCGCATCCCTGCACACCGTGTTCCTGCAGGGCCCGGATCCACACGGCGGCTTGCTCGCCTACCCGCACCGGATCGACACCGAACGAGCGCGTCTGCACGATCGGGTTCTTGGGTTCGAGATCGAGATCGCACACGGGCGCGAACGCCCAGTTGATGCCCACCGAGCGCGCCTCGGCGCCCGTCATCAGGCCGCACGTGCCGGTGGCCTCGAGGTCATCGAGCCAGCCGAGCGCGGCGGGTGGCGGCAGCTCGGTGAGGCCTTGCACCTGTTGACCGGGCCCGCGCTCCAAGTCCGCCCCGATGAGCAGCGGGCGCCCGGCCTGCTGACGCAGCCCGGCGGTGAGCGTCGTGACCGCCTCGCGCGTCCCGCCGAAGATGATGAAGCCGCCCACGCCCGCGGCCAGCGCCCCATCGATCTTGCGGCGCTCGTGCTCGAACCCTTCGCGCCGCCACCGGAGCGCGGGAAAGACGAGGCGTGCCAGCGAACCGGTCACGCGGGCGTGACGTGCCCCAGCACTCTGGGCCCGCGAGCGCCGGTGGCCGCGGGAAGGTTGCCCGCCTTGCCCAGGATGGTCAGAAACCCGAGGAAGGCGAACGCGAGGGCCTCCTTCGCGTCCCCGTCGAAGAACAGCTGATCGAATGCCAGTACGGGGCGCGGATGTACGCGCGCGGTGAGCTGCCCGACCAGGACGGGATTCCGCGCACCGCCGCCTGAAATGACGAGCTCGTCCGCGCTGCCCGCGGGTGTCCAGCGCTCGATGGCGCGCGCGATCGCTTCGACGGTGAGCCCCACGGCCGTCGCCACCGCGTCGTTGTCCGACCCGCCTGCCTGCCGTACGGCGGCGCGGAGCTGGTCCGCGTATTCCGAGCCGAACCGCTCGCGCCCGGTGCTCTTCGGTGGGCGGGCCGCGAAGTAGGGATCCGCGAGCAGTGTGTCCAACACTCGAGTCGACCGCTGGCCCCGCCGGGCATGCTCACCGCCCACGTCGTATGGTGCGCTCGGGTCGATCCGTCGGGCCACCGCATCGATCACGGCGACGCCGGGCCCGGTGTCGAATGCCAGGGATCCATCCGTCACGCCCCGGCGCGGGACCCAGGTGACGTTCGCGATGCCACCGATGTTGAGGAGCAGCCGTCCGCGCTCCGGATGGCCGAAGAGCAGGACGTCCGCGAGCGGGACGAGCGGCGCCCCCTGCCCGCCCGCGGCAACATCGCGCGAGCGAAAGTCGCTCACGACCCGCACACCCACCCGCTCGGCCATCACCGCCGCGTCCCCGAGCTGCAGGGTCGCCTGCCCCGGCTCGTGCCAGATGGTCTGTCCATGAGACGCAACGAAGCCGACCTCGCGCGGCGAAACCTTGGCCTCGGCCAGGAGCTGGAGGACCGCCGCGGCGAACCGCTCGCCGAGGGCGACGTGGAGCAGAGCCAGATCCCTCGAGCCACCCCGCGCGATCGCCTCGACGATTTGCGCACGCTCGGTGGCCGAGTAGGCGTCCTGCCGGAAGAGGACGAGCTGGGCATCGAGCGGCTGATCGGACAACCGGACCAACGCGGTGGACACGCCGTCCAGCGATGTGCCCGACATCACACCAACCGCGAGCGTGCTCGTCACGCGACCGGAGGCGGGTCGCCGACGGCGCGACGCACGAAGCCACCCGCGTTCGCAAGCAACCGCTCCGCGTCGGCCTTCCCCACGCCCTTGGCCGCCATCACGATTGCGAGCTTCACGCTGCTGCCGGCGGCTTCGATGACCGCGCGCGCCCGAACGCGGTCCACGCGGCAGCACTCCATCACGATGCGCTCGCCGCGGTCCCGCAGCTTTTCGGAGAGCGCCATCAAGTCCACCATGAGGTTACCGTAGGCACGACCCAGCCGGATCATCGCGCCCGTCGAGACCGTGTTGAGCACGAGCTTCGTGGCCGTACCTGCCTTCATTCGGGTCGAGCCCGTGAGGGCCTCGGGTCCGACCTTGGGGAGGATGAGCACATCGCACGTCTCGACGAGCACGCGCGGCGGGTCGGAGCAGGAGACGAGCCCGGTGGAGGCACCGATCGTCTGCGCGCGGGAGAGGGCCGCGCGCACGAACGGCGTCGTGCCGCTGGCCGCGATGCCGAGCACGAAGTCGGCAGGCGCGACGCGCGCCTGGTCCATCGCCGACATGCCCGCGTTGACGTCGTCTTCCGCCCCTTCGCTGCTCTTGACGAGCGCCTGATACCCGCCGGCGATCACGCCCACCACCATCTCCGGCGGGGTGCCGAACGTGGGCGGGCACTCGCTCGCGTCGAGCACGCCGAGCCGGCCGGACGTTCCCGCGCCGACGTAGATCAGTCGCCCGCCCCGCTGGAATGCCGCGACGACGAGGTCAATGGCGCGCGCCAGCTCGGTTCGCACCTCGTGTACGGCGGGTGCTACGGTCGCATCTTCCGCGTTGATCAGATCCACGATCTCGAGCGTCGACGCGACGTCGATGCCTTGGGTGCGGGGATTCCGTTGCTCGGTGAGCCGCGGGTCGCGGTAGTCGGGAGAGGGGCCGGTCATGAAGGATGTCGGATGGCCCCCAAGTTAGACGGTGAGTCCAGCAGGGGCAACGCGAGAACGGCGCCCAAATGGGCGTCCTGCAACCTTTTGGGTCGTCACCGCGTCCTTAAGCAACGTAGCACTCCCTTCGCACCCGAGGACGCGCCGATGCCGTTGGTGGCGAGCCTGCTCCTCTTCGCCGTCGCCCAGTCGCATGACACGGTCTCAGCGTACGTCCATGACGCGGCGCCCGAGGTGCGGGCGGCACCCGCGTCGGGCGAGCTCAAGATCGACGGCCGGCTCGACGAGCCCGCCTGGGCGGCCGCGACCCCCGTCACGTCCTTTACGCAGCTCGATCCACATGAGGCGCAGCCTGCCTCCGAGCGGACGGAGGTGCGGGTGCTCATCGGCTCCGATGCACTGTACGTCGGTGCCCGGCTCTTCGACTCGGACCCTCGGGCGATCAAGTCCGTGCTGGCCCGGCGCGACGATGCCGTCACCTCCGACTACTTCCAGGTGTTCATCGACTCGTACCACGATCATCTCACCGCGGCACGCTTCCGCATCACGCCGGGAGGCGCAATCCAGGACGCGCTGGTCGACACGCAGAGCGGCACCGACGACGTGTCGTGGGATCCGGTGTGGGAGTACGCGGCGCGCATCGACTCGATTGGCTGGACCGTCGAGCTCAGGATTCCCCTCTCCCAGCTGCGCTACAATTCGCAGCCCGACGCGCGCTGGGGCATCCAGTTCGAGCGGTTCATCCTACGAAAGGGCGAGGACGACTTCTTCGCCTTCACGCCCAAACGCGAGCACGCGGGCGTCAATCGCTACGGTCACCTCGTGGGCCTCGGTCGCGTGGCGGCGGCGCGCCGCCTCGAGCTCCTGCCCTATGGCGTCACGCGCGCCGAATACACTCATGCGCCCGCCGGCGACCCGTTCCGAAGCGGTCACGACTACTTCGGGGACGGCGGCGCGGATCTGAAGTACGGAGTCACGAGCAATCTCACGCTCGACGCGACCGTCAATCCCGATTTTGGCCAGGTGGAAGTCGACTCGGCGGTCGTGAACTTGAGCGCGTTCGAGACGTTCTTCCCTGAGAAGCGGCCGTTTTTCGTGGAGGGCGGAGGATTGTTCCAGTTCGGCTCGATCCGTTCACACAACACCTTCAGCTTTCCGCAGTTCTTCTTCTCGCGCCGCATCGGCCGTATGCCCGAGCGCTCGGTGGACGGCGACAGCGTCCTCTACAGCAACCCCCCGTCGCAGACGGCGATCCGCACCGCGGCGAAGCTCACCGGTCACACGCATGGCGGCTGGTCGATCGGCGTGCTGGACGCCGTGACGGCCACCGAGGAGACCCAGTGGCAGGATACGCTGGGCCGCGATCACCTCACCCCGGTCGAGCCGCTCACGAATTATTTCGTGGGGCGCGTGCGCAAGGACCTGGACGCGGGGAACTCGACGGTCGGAGCGCTGCTGACGGCGGTGAACCGCCGCCTGTCTGACAGCGTGCTGGCGAGCCTCGAGCGAGGGCAGGCCTACGTGGCGGGCCTCGACTTCACGCACGGCTGGTCGAATCGCGACTGGTCGCTCGACGGGGCGGTGGTACGGAGCCACGTGGCCGGCACCGATTCGAGCATCGCCCTCACCCAGCGCTCGAGCGCCCGCTACTACCAGCGCCCCGACGCGCGGACGCTGGTGTACGACCCGGCACGCACGTCGCTCGACGGCCTCGCCTGGCAGGTGGCGCTCTCGCGCAACTCCGCCGAGCACTGGCTCGGCTCGATCGCATACCAGGAGGTGGGGCCGGGGTTCGAGGCGAACGATCTGGGGTTCCAGAGCGGCGCGGACCGGCGCGCACTGTCGACGCTGTTCGGCTACCAGGACAACCACCCCCACGCGGTCGTGCGCAACTGGTTTCTCATCCCGTTCGAAAATCATGCCTGGAACTTCGACGGCGATCTCGTGTTCGGCAGCTTCGGGCTGTTGAGCACCATCACGTTCGCGAATTTCTGGAACGTCCAGCTCCGGCACGATTATGCGGTCACGGCCTTGGACGACCGGCTCACGCGCGGCGGGCCGCTGGCGCAATTCCCCCACAACGAGGACGCGTCCGTGTCGTTCACCTCCGACTCACGCCGCACCACGCAGGTGTCGGGAAGCGCGTTCCGTCTGTGGGACCGGGCAGCGCAATGGAATAGTCAGTATAGCCTGACGCTGGACATGCGTCCGTCGCCCGCCGCCCACATCAACGTAGGCCCGAGCCTCACCCAGATCCACTCGCTCGCGCAGTACGTCACCACCGTTAGCGACCCCAGCTTCGCGCAGGCGACCTATGGCGCCCGCTACGTCTTCGCGACGCTCGACCAGACCCAGCTCTCGCTCCTGGCACGCCTCGACTGGACCTTCACGCCCCGGCTCTCCTTCCAGCTATTCCTGCAGCCGCTCATCGCCGCCGCCCGGTTCCGCGACCTGAAAGAGCTCACCCGGCCGCGCACCTTCGACTTCGTGATGTACGGCCGTGACCGCGGCAGCGTCGTCTCGACCGCGGCGGGCGACACGATCCATCCGGGGGACGGCGGCGCCGCATTCTTCGTCGCAGACCAAGACTTCAACTTTCGGTCCCTGCGCGCCAACGCCGTGCTGCGCTGGGAGTGGCGCCCGGGGTCGACGCTCTTCGTCGTGTGGCAGCAGAACCTCGAGGATCAGGCGAGTGTGGGCGATTTTCAGTTTGGGCGGGACGTCTCGGCGCTCCTACGCTCCCAGGCGAACAACATCCTCGCCGTTAAGGCGAGCTACTGGATCGGCTTGTAACGGTCGCGCAGCAGCGCGCGCCCTGCAAGGAAGACTCCGGGCTTTGGCTACCTTCTCGGCTCATACCGTTTGCGCTTCCTCACTTGTGTCTCCGAGGTGAGGGGTTGGCGCTTCCAAGACAACCAATACTTAGGTATTTACAAAAGTATGCCACGGCCGTAGAATCCCTCAGTCAGATCGCGTAGCCCAAGCCATCGGATGGTGTCGGACATGGCTCAACCCGCAGTCGCTGACGAAGTGTTTCACGCCTTGTCCAATCCGACTCGGCGGAAAGTCCTGGAGCACTTGTCTGTCGGACCAGCCACCGTCAGCGAATTGGCGGCACCGTTCGACATGCAACTCCCCTCGTTCGTGCAGCACCTCTCTGTTCTGGAGCAGAGCCGACTGGTGAGGTCGAAGAAGCGTGGACGAGTGCGGACGTATGAGATCGCACCCGAACGGTTCAAGGTCGTTGAAGACTGGCTGGCCCAGCGGCGTCAGTTGTGGGAAGCGCGATTGGACCGGTTCGACCAATACGTCAAACAACTCAAGAAGAAGGAATCACAATCATGAGCGAGCAATTCACGTTCAATCCGAGACTTGATTTCGCTATCGAACGGTTCATCGACGCTCCGACGCGCCTCGTCTGGGAAGCGTTGACGAAGCCGGAGCATCTCAAGGAGTGGTACATGCCCAAGCCTTGGGGGCGTGTGTCGCGAACCGAAATGGACGTGCGACCGGGCGGCATCTTCAGCATCGACATCGCAACGGCAGACGGTCAGGAATTGCCCAACCTCGGCTGTTTCCTGGAAGTGATTCCGATGGCGCGACTCGTTTGGACCTCGATGTTGTTCCCCGGCTATCGTCCGGCTGTCTTTGACGACATTCCGATCACCGCCATCGTCACGATGGAAGCCGTGGGAACCGGCACGCGCTATGTCTTCACCGCGCTGCATCGTGATGAAGCGGATTGTGAGAAGAACAAGGCCTCGGGTTTTCAGCAGGGGACGGAGATCGCGGTCGATCAGTTTGTGGAGCACGTGCACGCGATGAAGTACCGCGCGGTCGGTACATCATGAACGCCCCCGCCACAATCACCATCACGCCAGTCCGCGTTGCCGACCTGCTCGCCGAGGGCGAGCGGATGCCGGTCTACGTGCACGTCATCGACCATCCCGATGCGCGGGTGCTGGTCGACACCGGCATGACGGAGCTCCACCCGGCGGTGGCCGACCTCGATCCCCGCCTCCGTCCACTGAGCAAGCAGAACTTCGACCTCGCCGGCATCGACGTCGTCGTCAACACACACCTGCACTTCGACCACTCAGAGCCTGGATGATGCGAGACCGGGGAAGGGACCCAGAGCTTCGCGAGGTCGTTGAGAGGCTGCTTCGGATGTCGCTTCGCGGAGCAGAGAAGGCGAGGCCTTCGATGGCCGTCCAGCACCCATCCCGCAATCCGCGCGGGTGAGGCATAATATGGAATGCGTTACCGCGAGACTGTAGCAGCTGCACTTCTGATGATCCTCGGCTCGTGCGCACGAACCGCGATGTACGGGTTCGTCGCCGTCCTTGGCGATGACACCACCTCGGTGGAGCGCGTCACGCGGACCGGCAACCGCATCACGGGCGATGCGATTGGACGCTCCCCGACCGTAACCCGCCGGCACTGGGAGGCCGAGCTGGGGCCAGACGGTGCCATCAAGAGCTGGTCCTTGGACACCTACATCCCGAATGCGCCGCCTGACAGCCAGCGGATCCACCACACGGCGGCGTTCACCGATCGCGCGACGTCGTTCACGCGCCGCACGTCTGCGGGAACGCGCTCCTGGGCGTACCGGAAGGACTACGCCGAAACCGTCCCCTGGAACGCGTTCGTGTACGCCACCTGGGAGCTGCTGCTGGACGCGGCGCGCCGCCAGCCTGACTCGAGCCGCGCCCGGATTGGCCAGTATTTCTTCGAAGGGTGGGACGAGGGTCACGTGGGCTATGCCGACATCGCGCGCAATCCCGATGGGTCGTATGCGATCAGCAGTACCGGCCTGGCCGGCGTGGGGACGGCGCGCGTGGATGCGAGCGGCCGCCTGGTGTCGTACTCGGGCCAGGGCACGACCTATAAGCAAGAAGTCCGCCGCATCACGAACGTGCCCGACATCGACACGATCGCGGCGCGGTTCGCGGCCGACGAAAAGCGCACCGGCCTCGCGACGTCGCTCAGTCCGCGTGACATCGTGCGCGCCACGGTTGGTCGAGCCTCACTGATCATCGACTACGGCCGGCCCTCGCGGCGCGGGAGAACGCTCGTTGGCGGCCTGCTTCCGTACGATGAAGTCTGGCGCACCGGGGCAAACGCGGCGACTCAGTTGTCGACCTCGGCGCCTATGGAGCTTGCCGGCGTCGCCTTGCGTCCCGGCACCTACACCCTCTGGACGCTGCCGAGCCGGAACGGCGTGTCGCTCGTCATCAACGGCCAGTCCGGTCAGTGGGGCACGGAATACGATGCCGGCAGGGACGTCGCGCGTCGGCCGATGACGGTGGATTCCGTGCCCCGGAACGTCGAGCTTTTCACCATTCGCATCGATGGATCGCCGCCCAGAATGGTGATGGAGTGGGGTCGATTTCGATGGAGTGCTCCGATCCACGTAACTGCCCGATGACGAGAGAGCGCTAGCAGTTGGGGGGTGTAGCGGAGGGCACAGGATTCGAATGCGTTTCAACTCAAGAGGTGGCCAGGAGCGCGAGGAGCAGCCTAACGGATCGCGCTTAAGCTGCGGCGCGCTGAGAAAAGATTCATTCCTTAATCTACGCGCGCCGTCAACTTCAAGCGCATGTTAGGCATCAGTGTCTAGTCGCGAGCCAGATCTGAACGCCGATGCCGATGACGTTGAGTACAGCGAGGACAATCACAATCCAAGTAAGCTTGCCCGTAGCCTGGTTCTCTCGGCGCAAGAAGCTCTGGGTCAAGAGCGCGTTGATTGTGATAACACGGTTGATGGACAAGGCGTCGAGCCTGTCATTGTGCATCGCTAGGGCGGAGCAGAGTTCAAGGTATTCGAGGAGCGTCTCGTCAGAGGCCGTGCGCACGCTGCCAGATGTGAAAGCTTCGGTGAGATCCTGCCATGTCCGCACTGGCCTCTCCTTGAAAGCCGACACTGATGCCTAACCATGATTCGACAGCTTAGCCCTCCGACCCCGATGTGGCAACGCACGTCCCGCGCGGCGCTCCAAGTGCACCAGACCCGAATTAGGCGGCGGACGAGAATGGACCAGGTGGGGCGGGCTACGCAGGGGGCGACGAACGTCCCAGCGCCCAGCGGCCCGGGCCGTAGACGGCGATCATCAGTAACCCCCCCATCATGCCCACGTTCTTGAAGAAGTGAGTCTCGTTGGCACCGGCCGCCATACCCATCATGTGCCAGAACCCATGCAGCCGCACGCTGACGATGCCGAGGTAGACGAACATGATCGCCGCGGCGGGCCGGGCCTTCCAGCCGGTGATCAAGCAGAGCGAGCCCGCCGCCTCGATCACCAGCGCCGCGCCCAGGAGCGGCGCGATCATTGTCATCCCCTGTGACGCCATATACGCGACCTGACCGGACCACCCGAGGGCCTTCCCCAGCAACGCGATGATGAACTCCGCCGTGATCGCCAACCGAGCCAGGAGGGGCAACAACCCCCACCTGAGCCATTCGGGTGGCGACCTCCACGACGGGTGCTGAGACGCAGGCGCAGCGGCGGTCATTGATCGTCCTCTCTAAGATGTGGTGGCGGCCGGCGGTTAGTGTCAGCATACCGTTACGACTCGGTGAGGACCCCCCGACTCCGCTTCCCGTTGACCAGCGCTCGGGTCAACGTGCACAATTCGGCATGCGCCGCCCGCTCGCTCTCGGCCTGTTACTCCTCGTGGCATGCGCCCGCGGGATCAAGCCGCCGGCGACCATCCCGGCCAGCATCCCCGAACTGCCCCCGCTCCCGCCACCGATCGCCGCACCCGCCCCACCGCCACCCACACCAGGCCCACTCATCGCCGCCGGGTGGCCGCTCGGCGAGCGCGTCAGGCCGGTCGAGGGCACCCACGCGGTCGTGGTGAGCTCGCACCAGCTCGCGAGCGACGTGGGCCTCGACATCCTGCGTCGCGGCGGCAACGCCGTCGACGCGGCGGTCGCGGTCGCGTTCGCCCTCGCCGTGGTGCACCCCGTGGCCGGCAACATCGGCGGCGGTGGCTTCATGATGATCCGCCTGCACGACGACACCGTGCGGGCCCTCGATTTCCGCGAAACCGCGCCGGCGGCCGCGACCCGCGACATGTACATCGACTCGGCCGGCGTCCCGACCGAGGCGTCGCTCACCGGCCATCGCTCCGTCGGTGTACCGAGCACGGTCGCCGGGATGTACGAGGCGCATCGCAAGTTCG
Organism: Gemmatimonadales bacterium; assembly: GCA_035943095.1. Taxonomy (GTDB): domain Bacteria; phylum Gemmatimonadota; class Gemmatimonadetes; order Gemmatimonadales; family GWC2-71-9; genus AG41. The sequence continues at coordinate 13,572 of DASZCN010000099.1, forward strand.
GCCATCTCCCGTGGAAGGAGCTGGTCGCGCCCGCGGTCGAGCTCGCGCGAGACGGACACCCGCTCGACGGTGTGCGGAGCCGTCAGATCGCGCGGGAGGCGGAGCGGCTCGCCCGCTTCCCAGCCTCGCGAGTCCAATTCCTCCCGAATGGCGAAGCGCCACCCCCCGGCACGCGGTTCGTCCAGGCCGACCTCGCCCGAACACTCCAGCTGATCGCCGACAGCGGCGCGCGGGCGTTCTACCACGGCAGCATCGCGGATTTGATCGTGCAGGAGATGTCTCGCGGGGGTGGGCTGATCACGCGAGAGGACCTCGCGCACTATCAGGTGAAATGGCGCGCACCGATCGAGATCGATTATCATGGCTACGCGGTCTACACCATGCCGCCCCCATCGGGCGGCGGAGTCACGCTCGCGGAGATTCTGAACGTGATGGAGGGATACGCGCCGCTCCCGCCCTTCGGGAGCGCTACCCTCATGCACCTCCAGACCGAAGCCATGCGCCGGGCCTATGCGGACCGCAACACCCTGCTCGGTGACCCGGACTTCGTGCGCATGCCGCTCGAGCGCCTGCTCTCGAAATCCTACGCGGCCACGCTGCGGGGAGCGATCGACCCCCAGCACGCGACGCCGACCGTCGCGGGCAGCGGCGGCGGGCGTTCGCAGAACCCGCAAACCACGCACTTCTCGATCGTGGACGCGGAGGGAAACGCAGTCTCGTGCACAACGACGCTCAACAATGACTTTGGGAGCGCGGTCACGGTGACCGGCGCCGGATTCCTGCTCAATGACGAGATGGACGACTTCATGACGGCGCCCGGCAGGCCGAACCTGTTCGGTCTCGTGCAAGGCGAAGCGAACGCCATCGCGCCGGGTAAGCGGATGCTGTCCGCGATGACGCCGGCGATGGTCGTCGATCCGGGGGGCAGCCTGTTTCTGGTGCTCGGCTCACCCGGTGGGTCGCGCATCCCGACCGCGGTCTATCAGGTGATCACCAATATGATCGATCAGGACATGCCGCTCGCGAGCGCGGTGACCGCCCCGCGGATTCACCACCAGGCGGTCCCGGATGTGCTACACGTCGAACCTGACGGCTTCGTGCAATCGTCGATCGACTCGCTCGAAGCGATGGGTCACCAGGTCAGCTCGTGGAGCTACAAGACGGAAGTGAACTCCATCGCACGCGCCGCCGCCGGCTGGGTCGGCGTGGCGGACCCACGGCGCGGCGGCGGCGCGGCGGCCTACTGACAGAGCGGGCCTGCGCCCCAGTCAAACCGTCAGCGGCTTGTCCAGCTTGATCGTGATGGCGCCGCCCTTCGGAATCACGACGTCGATGTCACGCGATGCGCGGGCCGCAGCCGCACCGGCGGCCGCTCCTGCGGCACCGCCGATTACGGCGCCCTTCGTATTCTTGCCGACGATCTTGCCGAGGATGGCGCCGGCCACGGCACCGCCCGCGACCTTGGCCGCGTCCGCCTTGGTCACGCCACGGCCCTGCATCACCGTATCCTTCGAGACCACGGAGGCGCTGATCGGATAGCTCTTCCCCCGCACGCTCACGCTCGTCACCGACAGCTCGATCCTACCGGTCGAATTGGGGTTGGGCGCCGGCTCCGCGGCCGTAATGGTCCCCGACACCGACGAGCCAGCCGGAATGACCACGCGGCCGGTGGCATCCTTCACGTCCTGACCCACCGTAGCGGTGAAGGGATCCCCCGCGTGTGCCGTGCGGGTGCTGATCGAGTCATTCGCCGTGAGCGGAACGCGCGCGCCGGCCGACAGCATCAGGGGCGCGGGTGCAGCGGGCTTCGCGGGCGCGGGCTTGGGCGCCGGCGCCTTTTTCGCATCCGGAGCCGGCTTCGCCGCCCGGGTCGCCGCTGACGGCACGTCTTTCATGGCAGCCGTGGATTCGGTCGGCGCCAAGGTCAGGTTACGGGCCGTCGAGTCCGCGGACTGGCTCGTCTGCTCGCCCTTCGCGCAGGCGAACAGGCCGACGATGGACATGGTGGCGATGGGTAGCAAGTAGTTCCGTTTCATGGACATGCCCCCGTTTCAGGAATCGAGAGGACAATATAGGGCGAATGGGCCGTCACAGTTCCATTATAACACGTCGGCCGGTCTAAGGCCCTGCGACAGCGCACGTTCCGGGCTAGAGCCGGCTCTTCACGAACTCTGGCGTCAGCCCCTGGAGCCAGCTCGCGAGCAGCGTGAAACGGTCGGTGACGAGCAGGAGACCGAGGACGATCAGCAGCACGCCCGCGACGCGCTCCACCCACACGATGTACGGGCGGAACTTCTGGAACCAGACGAGAAACCGGTCCAACGCGACCGCGGCCAAGAGGAACGGCACCGCGAGACCGAGAGCATACGCCGCAAGGAGACCGGCGCCGTGGGTGAGACTCGCCTGCGCGGCGGCCATGGTCAGAATCGCGCCGAGGATCGGACCGATGCATGGTGTCCAGGCGGCGCCGAACGTGATCCCGACCACTGCCGACCCGGCGTACCCGAGCGGCTTACGGGCGAGCTCGATCCGGCGCTCCCGCATGAGGAAGGCGGGGCGCAATACGCCGATTAGGTAGAGTCCGAACAGGATGACGATCACGCCACCCACGCGGCCGATCCACACCTGCGAGTGCAGCAGGACCACACCCAGCGCCGACGCCGTCGCGCCGAGGGCGACGAACACGAGCGAAAAGCCGGCGACGAACCAGAGCGCATGGAGCAAGGCAGTGCCCCGCCGCACTTCGAGCTCCTCGAACGTCAGTCCGGTGAGAAACCCGACGTAGCTCGGGATGAGGGGCAACACGCACGGCGAGAGGAAGCTCAGCAGCCCGGCGAGGAACGCAATGGTGAATGAAGGCGTCACCCGCAGAAACAGACCGCGGAGACGACCGTGGTCCAGCGCCCGTCGTCGCCGCACTCGGCGGTCGAGGTGATGTTCATGGTGCGAACGATCTCCCCCGACAGGAGCCACTGCTCGCGCCGCTCATCCCACGCCTTGTCCGAATCGAACGGCACGCCGAGCACGGTCGCGAGCATCGAGGCCGCGAGGTCCTCGGCGTACTCACCCGACGTCACCTCGTTCTGTCCGTAACTGTGATGCTCGGAGATGTAGCCGTGATGGGATGCGTCCGCCGGCATCGCGACGCCGATCGACGCCGCGACGAGGCGGCTCGGCTCGTTCGTGGACGACTCGGCGATCACCGCGAACACGACCTGACCGGGCTTCATGAGCGACATGCCTTCTTCCCGGTCCACGAGCTCGCAGTGTGGCGGGAAAATGGAGCTGACCCGTACGAGGTTGAAGTTGGCAAGATGGGCATCCCGCAGGGCCATCTCGAAACTGGTGAGTTTTTCCTTGTGCCGACCCACGCCCTTGGTGAGAAAGGCCTTGGTGGGCACGAACATTCGTGAATCGATCAACCCGTCACCTCGCGCGCGCTAAAGGGTTCAATTGCTGGCAGCTCCGGCACACGCCGTAGATCTCCAACCGGTGGTGATCGGGCCGGAACTCGACTTCCTCCGCCAGCAAGGCGATCATGCGCTCCAGCCGGTCGTTCGAGAACTCGGTCACCCGGCCGCACGCGGAGCAAATACAATGCTCGTGCGCCTGCCCGGCCGTGAGCGGCTCGTACCGCCTGAAGCCCTCGCCGAAATCGTGCTCCTTGGCCAGGCCCGCCCGGACCAGCAGGTCCAACGTCCGGTAGATCGTCGCGGTGCCGACCGCGCCTCGCTTCGCGACCCGCCGGCCGACGTCTTCCGCCGAGAGGTGCTCTCCGGCGAAGAACACCGCCTCGGCCACGGCGAGGCGCTGCTGCGTCGCCGGCAAGTTGTGATCCCCCAAGTACCGGCGGAACTGGTCGAGCAACTTGCCGCCATCAACCTTCATACCACACCGACCGGCCCATCGCGACGGGAGGCTCTGGATCCCCCAGCCGCTCGGCGGCCGCGTGCATCACGCGGTCGATGACCTCCGCGGGGGAGAGGCCCGTCTCCTCGATCTCGATCCGGGACTGGCCGCGCTCCTTCCCGCGCACGATGAGCATGTAGCGCGCCGTATAGACGCGCAACCGGTCGCCCGAGTCCGGGGCCCGGCACGCCACCACCGCGGTGCCCCACTCCCGCCCCTCCCGTTTCCACGGCCGAAACAGATAAATCGTTTCGATCTCGGCCGGGGAGACGCGCTGGGCCAGGGCCTCGGCGAGCTTCGCCCACCCGGGCCCACGGCCCGGCGCTAGGGGAGAGCGGTCGCCGGGGCCTGCGCCTGCTCCCATCGTTCCACATAGAACCGCAGGACGTGCATGAAATCCTGCGCATTCGTGACCACCCCGTACGCCTGGTGGGTCCCCCGGTCCCGCAGCTTGTTCACGACGAATTCCGTCTGGTCGACGCAGATGGTCGTGAGCGGCCGGAGATCGTCGGGCGTCGGAGCGTCCACGAAGGCCGGCAGCATGTTCCCGACCGCGATCGCGTGCAGCGCGGTTGCCACGAACACGGCGAACGTGGCCTGCGCGGTGAATTGCCGCATCGCGTCCTGGGCGGCCAGCGTGTCGGAGAGCACTTCCGGCAGCGGCCCGTCGTCCCGAATCGAGCCCGCGAGCACGAACGGCACACCTTGCGTCACCAGGGCGTGCATGATCCCCGAGGTCACGAGACCCGCGCGCACCGCCGCCGTAATGCCCCCGGCCCGTCGGACCTGGTTGATGGCGCGCATATGCAGGGCGTGGCCGCCTTCGACTCCCTGCCCCGAGCTCGTCATCCCGAGCGTCGTGCCGAAGATGGCGGCCTCGAGATCGTGGACCGCCACGGCGTTTCCCCCGAAGAACACCTGCACGTAGCCGTTCTGCGCGAACCAGATCATGTCTTCGCGCGCGCGCGCGTGCACCAGGGCGGGGCCGACGACCCACAGGATCTTGCCCCCGCGGTGCTTTTCCTCGCCCAAGAGCTGGGCCAGGACTCCGTAATCGACGGGCTTCTCGCGCGACACCTCGGTCTGCATGAAACCGAACTCGTTCGCGCTGTGCGCCCCGCCGAGGAAGCCCTCGGTATGGACGAAGATCCCTTCGGTGCCGTCCTCCTCGAGCCCGACCGCGACGAGCTGGCCTTTGCGCACGCGGCGTGGCTCGGTCACGACCAGATCGCCCGCCGGATGGAGCACGATCACGCAGTCCATCCGCGGCAGCCGGGGCCGGCGCCAGGCGCCTCCGGCCCGCACGTAGGTCGGAAGATTCGTCGTCGAAAAGAACCGCTCCGGAAGGACACCGTCGGCCGGCGCGGGCTCGAAGCGAGCGTCGGGCGCGCCCACGAACGGCGCCACCTGGAAATCGGGCGCGCGATACTGGAACCGGGGACGCGTCGTCACAGAGCGAGAAACCTAATACGGAATGGGGAATTCGGAATGCGGAACGGCGCGGACGATCACAATAGCGACGCGGGGTCGCGATCGACGACGACGCCCCGCGCGCGCCGCCCGAGCGCCCGCACGACACGGCCGATGGCGCGCGGCTCCGATGCCTTCACGAGCACATGCCACCGCCAACGCCCCTTGATCCGCTCGACCGGGCATGGGGCCGGCCCGAGCACGGTGAGGGCATCTCGTAAGCGCTCGCGACTCATTCGCCCGAGCCAGGACGCCACTCGCTCAGCCGCCTGCCGGGCGCGATCGGCATTCGAGTGGGTGGCGATGAACCGCGCGAGCCCGATGTGCGGCGGGTACACCGGATTCGGAGCCGCGCGGAGCGGGAGCTCGGCGGCCGCGAAGGCTGCCACGGAGTGGAGCGCCGCCGCGCGGAGCGCGTGGTGATCGGGCGCCCGGGTCTGGACGTACACCTGGCCGCCCTTGGGTCCGCGCCCAGCCCGCCCCGCGACCTGCGCCACGAGCTGAAAGGTTCGCTCGGCCGCGCGAAAATCGGGCAGATGAAGCCCGGTGTCGGCATCTACGACGCCGACCACCGTCACGTTGGGGAAATCGAGGCCCTTCGCGATCATCTGAGTGCCGAGCAAGATATCGATCTGACCCTGGGCCATGCGCTCGAGCACGCGGTGATGGGCCCACTTGGTGCTCGTCGTGTCGAGGTCCATTCGGGCGATGCGAGCGTCGGGGAATCGCAGACCGACGAAGTGCTCCAGCTGCTGCGTGCCCAGACCACGCATCCGCTGGGTCTCCTTGCCGCACACGCCGCAGGCCGTGGAGACCGGCTCTTCGTGGCCGCAGTAGTGACAGCGCAGCGTCGGCGGCGTCTGGTGGACCGTGAGCGCGATCGCGCAACGCGGGCAGGTGCGCACGTCCCCGCACGCGGGACACTGCAGGTAGGTCGCGTAGCCTCGCCGATTCAGCAGCAGAATGACCTGCTCCTTGCGCTCCAGCGCGCCGCGGACGGCCTGGTCGAGCGCTTCGCTCCAGGGCACACTCCGCGCCTCGGGCACACGGGCCGCGCTGCGGAGATCGATCACCTCGACGGGCGGAAGCGGCCGGGCGCCGATGCGCTCTGGCAGCTCGAAGCGGGTCACCTCCCCAGCCGCCGCCAGTCGCAGGGTCTCGAGCGAGGGTGTGGCGCTGCCGAGGATCACGCGCGCGTCTCCCTCGAGCCGGGCCCGCTCCAGCGCCACATCGCGGGCGTGATAACGCGGCGCGCTCCCCTGCTTGTAGCTCGACTCGTGCTCCTCGTCGATGACGATCGCGCCGAGGCGCTGCACCGGTGCGAACACCGCGGAGCGCGGCCCCACAGCCACGCGCCGCTCCCCCCGGTGTAAGGCGCGCCAGGCATCCGCGCGCTCGCCGTCGGATAACCCCGAGTGCAGCACGGCGACCTGATCCCCGAACACCCCCCGCACGCGGGCGACGGTCTGGGGCGTGAGCGCGATCTCCGGCACGAGTAGGATGGCGCCCTGCCCGGCCGCCACGACGGCCCGGAGCACCTCCAGGTACACGAGCGTCTTTCCCGATCCCGTGACGCCCTGGATGAGCACAGGCGTGCCGGGCGCGGTCGCCAGGATGCCGTCGACGATACGGCGCTGGTCGGCCGTGACCTCGGGCGGCGGCGGGGACGAGAGCCCGGCGAACGGATCGCGCGGCCGGGGCACGTCGGTGTAATGCGCCAGTCCCTGCTTCACCAGGCCGTCGACCGCCGCGCCGGACAGGCCGAGCCGCGTCACCAGGTGGTGCACGGGGGCCGAGCCGCCGATCGCCTCGAGCGCCTCATACGCTACCCGGCGCTTCGGTGAGCGCTTGAAGGCCCGTTCCCGCTCGAGCAGCGAGGGAAGCGCTGCGGCGAGCGTGACGACGCGATCCGCCTTGATCGTGGGGCCGAGAGGCCGTTCCACGTGCCAGAGCGCCCCCGGGAGCAGCGCCCGCAGGGCGAGTCCGTACGGCGTCCCGTAATAGCGACTCATCCAAAGACCGAGCGCCAGAAGGGGTGGTGCGATGGCGGGGTCCGCGTCGGGCGCGGCCAGGATCGGCTTCGCCGCCACGGCCGGCGCAGCCACATCGACCGACGCCACGACGCCTACGACCTGACGTCGCTGTACCGGTACGATGACGCGCGCCCCAGCCTGCACGCGAGGCTCCAGCTCGGCCGGGATTTCGTACGTGTAGGTGCGCGGAACGGGGACCGGAAGGACGACCTCGGCGTAGCGCGGCTGAAGGTGGGGCCCGGGCCAATCTTCCCGTAGGGGCGCAGCATGCTGCGCCCCTACACTGCGGCGCTTAGCCGTCTCGGGCACGTTCACCGTCGTCGCACGCCCAATCCGGGTCCTGTGGGAAGCCGGATCTGTCCGCCGTCGATCGTCGCGCCCGTGAATGGATCGTTGACCGTCAACGCCGCGCCATCCAGGTCCGCCGCGTCCACGAGTGGCGTGAAATGCGCCGCGGCGGTGATGCCGAGCGACGATTCGATCATGCAGCCGACCATGACGAGCATGCCATGCGCGCGGGCGGTCGCGATCATGCGCAGTGCTTCGCGCAAGGAGCCGCATTTCGCGAGCTTGATGTTCACGCCATCTACCGCACCCGCGAGCCGCGGGATATCGCTCGCGACGATGCAGCTCTCGTCCACGACGACCGGGAGGATGCCCCTTGCCTGCACCGCGGCGATCCCCTCGAGGTCGTCGGGCGGCAGGGGCTGCTCGACGAACTCGACCCCGTATTCCTTCAGCACGGGGAGCATCGCGAGCGCCCGCTCGCGGGTCCATCCTGCGTTCGCGTCCACGCGGAGCGGCTTGTCGGTGGCGTCGCGAACCGTCCGCAGGATCGCCTCATCCCGATCGGTGCCGAGCTTGATCTTCAAAATCGGATAGGAGGACGCCTCACGCACCTTCTCGCGGATCTTCTCGGGCGTGTCGAGGCCGATCGTAAAGGAGGAGCGCGGCGCGCGCGCGGGATCGAGGCCCCACAGGCGCCACACCGGCTGGCCGAGCCGTTTGCCGACCAGGTCGTGGAGTGCCGCGGACAGCGCGACGCGCGCCGCGCCGTTCCGAGGCACCAGACGGGCGAAGGTGGCTTCCGCCGCCTCGAGATCGAACGGATCTGCGGGGAGATGGGGCTCGAGCTGTCGCAGGACGGCGAGGACCGTATCCGCCGTCTCGCCGTAATAGCGCGATGGATCCGCCTCGCCCCACCCTTCCGCTCCGTCCCCGTCGGCGAGACGCACCCAGACGACGCGGGTGTCGTCGTCGCCGCCCCGGGCGATGACGAAGCGGTGCTTCGTCTTCAGCGTGATCACCTCGGCGGTGAGCTTCAGGGCCATTCCGAAAACTATCCGATTCAGGCGGCGAGCGCGCGGACGTGCGCGCGTACCCCGGCAGCCAAGAGGTCGAGCCGGTATCCACCTTCGAGTATGCCCACGACCGGCGCGGGCGCGACGCGCTGACGAAACGCCGTGGTCCAGGTGGCGATGTCGTCGGGCTCGAGGGTGAAGCCGCCCAGCGGATCGCCCGCCAGCGAATCGAACCCCGCCGAGACGAGCAGCAAATCGGGCTGCCACCCGTCGAGCGCTGCGTCTAGAGCGGCGAGCAGATCCTGCACATAGCGCTCGCGCGGGAGACCCGCGGGGCGCGGCACATTGAACACGTTTCCGACGCCCCGCTCGTCCTCCGTCCCGGTCCCAGGATACCAGGGGTACTGGTGCATGGACACGTAGCGGATGGTCGGATCGCGCTCCACCAGGGCCTGCGTGCCGTTGCCGTGGTGCACGTCCCAGTCCACCACGAGTACGCGCGTCTTGCCCAGCTGCTGGGCGTGGCGCGCCGCGACGACCACGTTGTTGCAGAGACAGAACCCCATCGCGCGCGTCGCCAGGGCGTGATGCCCTGGCGGCCTGGTGGCGCCGAACGAAGCGCCCCGCTCGATACCGAGCTCCACCGCGCCCACCGCGGCACCGGCGGACGCAAGCGCCGCGTCCCAGCTCCGATCGCTCATGACGGTGTCGGCGTCGAGGGCGCCGCCACCCGAGCGGGCCAGCCGCTCGAGTGCGTCCAGGTAGGGCGCCGGGTGAACCCGCTCCAGTTGCTCACGGGTCGCCGGCAGGCCCTCCGACAACGCGACCGTGCCGCTCATGTCCGGCGCGTGCAGCGCCGCGAGGACCGCGTCGATCCGCTCGGGGCGCTCGGGATGACCTGGACCGGGATTATGGAGACGGCACGCCGGGTGCCAGACTACAGGGAGGAGGCTCGTCACTCAATTGTGAAAATGCTTCTCGTGCAGGAGCGCCCGAATCGACTCGATCTCCGCGCGCATCTCTTGCCGCGCCTGCTCCAGGTCTGCCATGAGGCGGCGATACCGTCGCCACCCGATCACCACGAGCCCGGCGACGACGACGAAGACAGCACCCCACACGACCAGTCTCATGCGGCCCAGGGTCGCGCCGCTGTAGATCAACAGGATGGCGTCGAGTAGGAGGAACCCGACGGCGAAGGTGGTGAGCGCCCGACTCGGCGTGCCACCGAGTGGTGGGCGTGACACGGTCACCGAACCACCTGCCGTCGCGCCGGCAGCACGATGAAAGCCGAGTTTGTCGTCGCGCCCAGCGCGCCGAGGGTCGTGGTTTCGTCGGACACGAGGGCGCCCCTGAATTTCACGACGTAGTCACCGGGCTGAACGTGTGTGCGCTTCAGCGCCTGGGTGAGGGCCTGGAGCTTGAGCTGGACCACCGTGGTCGTAGGCTCGACCGCCAGGTACACCTGATCCCAAACGTCCGTCACCATGACTCGAACCGCGAATCGCTGGTCGACGGCGGTCATGCCACCTCGAGGGGCGTCTCGAGCGGGAGCGTGGAGAAGAAACGGTCGAGCGCCTGGTCAAAGAAGAGCGTGGACGCGCGCACCAAGGTCTTCCCCGTCGCATCGGTCCAGACGTGCATGGCGATCTCCTCGCCGCCCTGCCCGCGCAGCACCAGGAACTGGGGGCCCTCTTTCTCCACGAATGCCGCGGCGTTAGGTACGCGCTCGGCAAAGAAGCGTTTGGCGCGCTCCAACACCTCCTGGGGCGGCAAAGCAACCGTGGTCGAATGGATCATGGATCGGAAAGATAGAGGCGGAGCCGAGCTCCGCAAACAAGAAGGCGGGAGGTCAAAGGGGCGCAGCGCGCTGCGCCTCTATGACGTTAGGAGAGCCCAGAGACGCGCCTCCACCTGCGAATTCGGCACGGCGAGAGCGCCGGCCTCCCGGGCCGCGCGGAGCAGCGCTGGCTGGACGTGCGCCCCGTAGGCGAGCACCGGAATCCCCCGCCGCACGAGCCCCGCGACGCGTTCGATGGCCTCGGGATCCCCGAGCTCGATGACGGCGAGGTCACACGCCGTCTCGTCGCGCGAAATCTCCCCGCCGGCTTCCGCGATCACAGCACCGAGTTTGGAGCGAAACAGGAGATCTCGGGTGGCGACTACCACTCGCTTGCCCATGGAGCGGCGTTACCCCTTGAGCTTCTCCGCGAGATACCCGACCAAGCGATCTGCGGGCAGGCGATCCTGCTTCAACGTGTCTCGATCCCGTACGGTCACCGTGCCGTCCTGCGTAGACTGGCCGTCGATGGTGATGCCGAACGGCGTGCCGGCTTCGTCCTGACGCCGGTAGCGTCTTCCGATCGAGCCGCCGTCGTCGTAGAAGACATTGTAGTGCCTGCGGAGGTCGTCGAATACGCGCCGGGCCAGCTCGGGCATGCCGTCCTTATTCACGAGCGGAAACACCGCCGCCTTGAGCGGCGCGAGCGCGGGATGGAGTCCCAGCACGACGCGCTTTTCGCCCTCCACGTCTTCCTCGCGGTAGGCGTCCACCATGACGACGAGCGCCGTACGGTCGGCGCCCGCCGATGTCTCGACCACAAAGGGGATGAAGCGCTCGTTCGTGGCCGGGTCCAAATACTCGAGCTTCTTTCCCGAGAACTCCTGATGCCGCGACAGGTCGAAGTTCGTGCGGTTGTGAACACCCTCGAACTCCTGCCATCCGAACGGAAACTCGTACTGGATGTCGTAGGCGTCCTTGGCGTAGTGCGCGAGCTCGTCCTTCGTGTGCTGATGAAACCGCAGCTTCTCGGGGCGCACCCCCAGCCCCACGAGCCATTTCATCCGCTCCTGCCGCCAGAACTCGAACCATTCCTGGTCGGTCCCTGGCTTTACGAAGAACTGCATCTCCATCTGTTCGAATTCGCGAGTGCGGAAGATGAAATTCCCCGGCGTGATCTCGTTGCGGAACGCTTTGCCGATCTGAGCGATGCCGAACGGGACTTTCTGCCGCGACGACTGCAGCACGTTCAAGTAGTTGACGTAGATCCCTTGGGCGGTCTCCGGGCGCAGGTAGACCACCGCCGCCGCTTCTTCCACGGGACCCATGAACGTCTTGAACATCAGGTTGAACGTGCGCGGCGCCGTGAGCGTGCCTTTGCTCCCGCACACGGGACATTGCGCGGTCGGCTCACCCGGCGTGCCCTTGATGCGCGGATCGTCGGCGCGGAAGCGGTTCTTGCAGTGCTTGCAGTCGACGAGCGGGTCGGTGAACCCCGCCACGTGTCCCGAAGCTTCCCACACCTTCGGATGCATCAGGATCGCGGCGTCCAGACCTTCGATGTCTTCGCGCTCGTGCACCATGGAGCGCCACCAGCGCTCCTTGATGTTCTTCTTGAGCTCGACGCCCAACGGCCCGTAGTCCCACACCGAGCCCAGGCCGCCGTAGATCTCCGAGGATTGAAACACGAACCCGCGTCGCTTCGCGAGCGACACGAGCTTCTCCATCAGTTTTTCGTTCGTGGCGGCCGGCATAAGGGGCGGAAGATAGGCCAGCCCCTAGGTGGCGGGCAACCCGAACGCCTCGCGCACCGCTCGTTGCGCCAGCGCCGCGATCCCCGCCGCGTCGAGCACCTGGCCGTCACCATCGAGGGCGTGCAGGCCAACCAGTCCTTCGACCTTCCCCGCCACGATGGCAACTCGCTTTCGGGCGGCCTGCGCGCGACGCACCACCTCTCCGGAGGCTTTGCCGACGAGGGACGTGCGATCGAACGACCCTTCCCCCGTGATCACGAGCTGGGCCTTGGCGAGCGCGGCGTCGAACCCCACGCGCGCAAGCACCCAGTCGGCCCCACCGGTGAGCTGCGCCTTTGCGAAGAACGCGAGCCCGGCGCCGAGACCGCCCGCGGCACCGCCTCCGGGGAGCGCCACCAGATCGTTGCGTCCATGCCGAGCCATCACCTCGGCGAGCCGGTCGAGCCCCCGCGACAACAGCTTGACGCCTTCTGGCCCAGCCCCCTTCTGCGGCCCGAAGACCGGCGCGGCGCCCTTCGGGCCCACGAGTGGCGTGGTGACGTCCGCCAGGGCCTCCACCCGTGCCGTGATGCTCCATCCGCCCTCGACCTCGGTGAGTTTTGCCAGCGAGCCCCCTCCTTCAGGGAGCTGCGCGCCAGTCGCGTCCACGAGGGACCAGCCCAGCCCACGAGCCGCGCCCGTACCTCCGTCTACGGTCGCGGAGCCACCCAGGCCCACCACAACCGTCTTGGCGCCCCGCTCGACGGCCTCCCAAATGAGCTCGCCGACGCCACGCGTCGTGGCGCGAAGCGGGTCCAGTTGGTCCGGCTTGAGAAGGGCGATCCCACACGCCGTCGCGCTTTCGAAGATCGCGGTCTCCGGGTCAATCCAGCCGAGCTCCCCCGAGACGGGCTCGCCGAGGGGACCCGTGACGTCCAGACGCTCGCGGAGCGACCCGGGCGGGAGGACCGTATCGAGGAGACCATCGCCGCCATCGGAAATGGGGCACTGCAGGACCGTCGCGTCGGGCAACGCGCGCCTGACGCCCGCCGCAAGCGCATCGGCGACCTGGCGTGGGCCGAAGGTGCCCTTGAAGGCAGCCGGAGCGATCAGAACGAGCTGTGACATCTCGTGTTTTGCATTAAACGTTGCACTATGCGATACAAGGAAACGAGCTTATGAAGGCTATGTGCAGCGGCGGTGCAAGATAACGCGAGGGCACCGCTTTTGCTTGATACCCGTGCGGCTATCTCTGTTTTCAGGGCAAACCGTCGGTGACGGCGGGGCGCAAAGCCAAGGGTCTCGGGTCTCCGAGACAGCCCGGCTGCCGGAGGTCGATACCGGCCCCACGCCCTGATTCGAGCGCGGGGCTTCTCATTGGCCCCCCGAGCAAGAGTTTCGTCTCGCTCGCATCGGGTTCTAGGGCGCACGATGTGGAGCAGGCGATCACCCCCCAGGGGCAACTCTGGGGGGTTTGCTTTTGATGTGCTCGCAGATCCGCCCGCCGTGCTCGCGCCCGTTCTCGATGAAGATCTTGTTTGCGTCGAACCCCGAGGCCAGGACGCCGGCGATGTACACGCCCGGGACGTTCGTTTCCATCGTGGCGGACGAATGGCGGGGCACACCGCTCGATTCGTCGACCACAACGCCTACGGAGCGCAGCAGCGTGAGATCCGCGGTGTAGCCCGTGAGGGCCAGGACGAAATCCGCGGGAATGGTTTCCGGTTCCCCAGCGGGTTCGCGGCGCACCATCACGTGGGACTTCCCGATCTCGACGACACGGCTGCACCAACGGACGCGAACGCTGCCGTCCTTCACGCGGTTCGTAATGTCCGGCAGCACCCACGGCTTCACGCCACGATCGAAGTCCCCGAGGAAATGCACCATCGTGACTTCCGCGCCGACCCGGCACAGCTCGAGCGCCGTCTCGACGGCGCTGTTGCCGCCGCCCACGACGACGACCCGCTCCTGCCAGTACGGATGCGCTTCGGTAAAGAAGTGTGACACGTTGGGCAGGTCTTCGCCGGGCACGCCGAGCCGGTTCGGTGATTCGAAATAGCCGGTGGCGAACACCACGTGACGGGCGCCAATGGTCTCGGGACCGGGCATGCCGGGATGCTCCGCCTCGACCTCGAACGCGCTCTCCCGACGCGCCACGCGACGCACGGTATGGTATTGGCGCACGTCCAGCTCGAAGTGCTCCGACACCTTGCGATAGTAGGACAGCGCCTCACGGCGCGTCGGCTTGTCGCCGGCGGTGACAAATGGCACGCCGATCTCGAGCTTTTCCGGCGTCGAGAAGAACGTCATGTACAGCGGATAGCGCAGCAGGCTCGCGACGACGGGCCCCCGGTCGTACAGGGTACACGTGAGGCCGGCGCGCTTCGCCGCCACACCGACCGCGAGCCCGCAGGGCCCGGCACCAATGACCGCGAGGTCGAGCATCAAGGCGCCAGTGTCACGTCACTTCAATGATCTGCTCACGGTGCGTCCCGACACTGACGTACTGGATCGGCGCGTGGGCCAGGTCCTGGAGCCGGTCGAGGTACGCGCGGGCTGGCGGTGGAAGGTCGGCCAGGCGGCGCACGTGGCCCAGGGATTTTTGCCAGCCAGGTAATGTCTCGTACACCGGCGCCACACCCGCCAGGCGCTCCACATCCGCCGGCATGGAGTCGAGCGACTCCCCCTCGAACCGGTAGCCGACGCACACCGGAATCTCCGAGAAGGAATCGAGCACGTCGAGCTTGGTCACGGCGAGGCCGGTGAGTCCGTTTACCCGGACGGCGTAGCGCACCACCACGGCGTCGAACCAGCCACAGCGGCGCGGCCGTCCCGTCGTCGCGCCAAATTCATCGCCCAGCTCGCGGATGCGATCCGCCACGGCCGGTTCCGCTTCAGTAGGCAGGGGTCCATTGCCAACACGGGTGGTGTACGCCTTGACGACACCCAACACGGCATCGATCGCGGTAGGTCCGATACCGGCTCCGACCGCCGCTCCGCCAGCCGTCGTATTGGAAGACGTGACGTACGGGTACGTACCGTGATCCACGTCGAGCAGGGCACCCTGCGCGCCCTCGAGCAATACGGACTCGCCGCGCTCGAGCGCCTCCCAAACGACCCTTCCGGCATCCACCGCGAGGGGAAGGACGCGCGGGGCCAGCCGCTCCAACAGCTTCACGTGCGCTGCCGCATCCGCGCGCTCACTCGATCCCAGGAGCTCGAGAAAATCATTCGCCGCCTGCACCCGCGTGCAGACGAGCTCCCGGGCCCGGCTCACATTCCGGAGGTCCCCGACGCGGATGCCGCGGCGGCCATACTTGTCCTCGTAGGTCGGGCCGATGCCCCGGCCCGTGGTCCCGATCTTTTCGCGGGCCTCGCGGGCCCGGTCGAGCAACTTGTGGTAGGGCAGCGTGAGGTGCGCCCGGTCCGAGACGTACAGCTTGTGCTCGGTGCGGATGCCGCGCTCGCTCAGCGCGTCGAGCTCGGTGAAGAGGGTCTCCGGATCGAGCGCGACGCCGTTCCCGACGAGGCAGACCGCACCCTGAATGATCCCCGACGGGATCTGGTGGAGCACGAATTCGCCGGCCGCCGTGTGCACGGTGTGGCCGGCGTTCGCCCCGCCCTGGTAGCGCACGACGAGATCGGCGCGCTCGGCTAGAACGTCGACGATCTTCCCCTTGCCCTCGTCGCCCCATTGGGCGCCGACAACCACCACGCAATGTGTCTTCGGTCCGAACATATGCCCCCAGCAAAAACGCCCCGGGGACGGGGCGTTGGAGTATCCTCTGAGGGAAACTAGACCACGGGGGGGCGGGCGTCAACGCGCGGATGCCCACCCTCAAGGGTGGGCCAGCGCGACGGCGACTCCCCGGGCCACCTGATGTACGCCCTCGAGGGTCAACCGCTCGACGGTATCGCGCGACGAGTGGACGATCCGCGCCGTCGCGCAGTCTCCGCGCATGATCGTTACGCACTCCCGGGCTGCCGTGCCGAAGGCAATGCCATCGACGAGCACAGGCAACCGGCGCCAGTGACGAGCGTCCGTGGCGCGGACGAGCGCGTCCACCGTAGGGCCGGGCCGATGCACGAACGCCACGGGGCGGCCTCGATCATCGATCCCGTCGAAGTTCACGACTGCCGTGTCTCCAAACAGATGGGCCCGCTCCCGCACGATCGCTCGTGCGCCGACGAGGCCGTATTCCTCGGCGTCCGTGAAGATGACGCCCAGCGCCGCACCCGGTGGCAGCCCATCCACGACGGCGAGGACCGTGAGCACCCCGGTGGCGTTGTCCACCGCGCCGGCGGACTTGTCGGTCACGCGGTTGACAGCGAGGAGCACCGCCCCGACGAGCGCCGCCCCGCCGAGGAGGGCATCGCCGGCACCGAGCACGAGTGCGCCGAAGAGCGCTCGGAGCGAGATGCTGGCCAGCTCCACGGCACCCAAGGCCACGAGTCCGGCGGCCACTAGCCGGAACGCCATGGAAAGGGGCTGGCCTTTGGAATCGTAGTGGGCGGTGAGCCACGTGGCGATTCTGGCCTGGGCACGCACGGCAATCAGGTTCACGCCGTCGAGCGGCGTGCGCCCGAAACGATGAAGCAGCGAGTGGCCGCTGAAGTGGTGCTCCATGACGACGAACCCGCGGGCTTGGAGCTCCGATTTCAACCGCTCCCGTACCCGCCCGTGCGATGGCGTACCGACGAGCCGCGGGACACCGATGTCGGCAAGGAGGGTCCGATAATCGGTCACGCGGCGACGAGCTTCGTCACCCGTTCCCGGTCGGATGCTCCCACCGGAGCGAGCGGGGCGCGCACGGGTCCGCCATACAACCCGACGGAGTCCATTGCCGCCTTCACACCCGCGGGTCCGAGCTTGCCTACGATCTCCTTGTCGAGCGGGCCGAGCCGCTCCTGCAGCTGCCCGGCCCCGGCCACGTTTCCGGCCCGAAAAGTGGCATAGACCTGGGCGGCGAGCGCCGCGGCGAAGCACGCGACAGCGAGGATCCCGCCGTCACACTTGAGCTCGAGGGCCTGGAACAGGAGCGAGCCGGAGCCCACGAACACCGACCAGCTCGGCGCCGCAGCGCGATACGCGGCGAGATTCTTGGCGTCGCCAGAGGAATCCTTCACGCCCACGATGTTCCGGTGCTCCACGAGCTGTTGCAGCAGACCAGCGGCAATGGCCAGGTGCGTGTACTTCGGGATGTTGTACACGAGGACCGGTACCGGGCTCGCGTCGGCGACGGCGCGATAGTAGTCCGCAAGACTCGCAGGGGTGAGGCCCGCCGAGAAGTAGGCCGGGGGACGCACCAACACGGCATCCGCGCCCTCGGCCGCCGCCGCGCGCGTGAGCGCCACGGCCTGCCGCGTGGACTCCCCACCCGTGCCGGCGAGGAGCCAACGGCGGTCCGGCAACACCTCCCGTACCCAGCCGACCATGCGGCGCTGCTCCTCAGGATCGAGCAGCGCCGATTCGCCGGTCGAGCCCGCCACCACGACGCCGTCGAGGCCCGCCTCGAGTAGCCGGGTGACGTTGTGACGGAGGTGCACCGGGGCGACCTCGCCGGTGGCGCTGTCGAACGGGGTGGTAATGGGGGCAAGAACCCCCGCGAGCTGCCGCTCCCCCCGCTCCCCCCGCGTCACTGGCCGGGCAGCAGGCTCGACAGGTCTTCCGAGAAGCCGTCGGGGCGGTCGGGCGTCGGCTCTGTGGGCGCCGCCACGCGGGAGCGGCGGCGCAGCGTTCGCATCTGCAGCTCGATGTCCGCGGGATTCGTCGCCGCCGCGACCGCGGTCTCGTAGGTCACCACATCCTCCGCCACCAAGTCCATGAGGTGCTGGTCGAACGTCTGCATGCCGTACTGGTCCCGCGCGTCGCGTATGTAGTCGCGCAGCGCCGTGATACGCTCCGCATCCCGGATCAAGTCCCGTACGGTACCGGTGCAGATGAGGATCTCCACCGCCGCCACCCGTCCATGGCCGTCCGTGCGGGGAAGGAGCCGCTGCGAGATCACCGCCTGCAGCGCTTCCGCCAGCCGTAACCGCGCGACCTCCTGCTCCTCCTGCGGAAACATCGATACCACACGACTCACGGTGGTCACGACGTCGGGCGTGTGCAACGTCGAAATCACGAGGTGCCCGGTTTCGGCCGCCTTCAAGGCGGTGTCGATCGTCTCCGCGTCGCGCATCTCGCCGATCAGCACGACGTCGGGATCCTGGCGGAGCGCCGCACGCAGGCCGGCCCGGAAGTCGTCCGTGTCCACGCCGATCTCCCGTTGCGTCACCGAGCAGCTCAGGTCGCGGTGCAGAAATTCAATCGGGTTCTCGAGGGTGACGATGTGCTTGTTCTGCGTCTGATTGATGTGGTTCACGATCGCGGCCATGGTGGAGCTCTTGCCGGAGCCCGTGACTCCCGTGACGAGGATCATGCCGCGCTCGGCACCGGCCACCGTGGACAGAATGGACGGCAGACCGAGCGTGTCGAACGTGGGCACGTCGAACGGGATCACCCGCATCACGATCATGAACGACGAGCGCTGGCGCAGGATGTTCACGCGAAACCGCCCGACGCCGGGCATGCCCCAGGAGCAGTCGTAGTCGCGAACGCGGTCGATGCGGGCTCGATCCTCGTCGCTCGGGAGCAGGTGCTGCGCAATCGCCCTCGTCTGGTCGGGAGTCAGGCGCTGCTTGGTCAAGGGGACGAGCTTCCCGTCGATGCGGGCCCGAAACACGTCACCCGCCTTGATGTGCAGGTCGGAGGCGCCGCGATCGATGGCGGCCTTGATGATCTGCTCGATGCCGCGCGGCTGGGTCACGCTGGCGCTCGCCCGAGGGCTCTTCGGCTTCTCTTCCACTTAGTATCCGGCCTCCGGGTCGACCGTGTTCGCGAGCGGGGACCCTGCAAGATAGCGCTTGATGTTCTCCACGATCAGCCCCGTTTCGCGGTCCCAGAAGCGCGCCGTCACCGCCGCCACGTGCGGGCTCACGAGCACGCGCGGGTGGCGCCAAAACGGGTGCCCGTCGGGCAACGGCTCGACCGCGAACACGTCGAGCGCCGCTCCTACGAGCCGCGACGCATCGAGCAGCTCGAGCAAGGCCGCCTCGTCGAGCAGCGTCCCGCGGGAGACGTTGACGACGATCGCGTCCGGAGGCAGCCGCCCGAGCACCGCTCGATCGACGGCGGCCCGCGTCTGGTCGGTCTGGGGCGCCGCGATGACGAGACAATCGCAATCGGCCGCGAGGCGCGGCAGGTCGCGCAAGCCGCCTACCCACGCGACGCCCGGCGGCCCGCCACGCTCCGGCCGCCGCCGGATGCCGCTCACGGACATGCCGAGCGCCACGCCGCGCCGCGCGATGGCGGAGCCGATCCCGCCCAGGCCGAACACCCCGAGCCGGAGCTCGGCGTACTCTCTCACGCGAACGTGGAGGTCCGTGAACTCGGGCCGCGCCCACCGTCCCTCAACCTGAAACTCGCGCATCCGGTCCAGGCCACGCGCGAAATAGCCGATCGCCGCAATCGCCCAATCCGCAATCGGCTCCGCGTGGACGGCCGCGGAGTTGGTGAGCACCACGCCGGTTCCGGCGAGATGCGGCAGGCTCGCGCCGATCCCCGCCGTCCCGCTGTGTGCCCACTTGAGCGTCCCGCGGGCCGCCGCCACCACGCCGGCCGGTACGCCGTACCCGAGGTAGATCTCGGCGCCACGAGCCGCCGCCGCGGCCTCAGGCGTACCCGAGCCGCCGTCGCCGTCGGACGCGGCCGGCGCCTGCACCTCGATTACGTCCCAGCCGGACCCCAAGGCCCCGCGAATCGCCCGCACCGCGGTCGGCGGGATCCGCCAGGCGGCACGCGGCGACGCGAGGTCGACGACGAGGCGACGACTCACTCTCCCGTGGACACCGTGCGGACGAGGGGATGATGCAGGATCGATATCATCGCCTGCTCGTGCAGGCGACGCGGTCCTCGCAGGTCGAGCTCCACGACGAGGTCGACGTTCTCGCGGCGAGATTCGGTCCGCTCGACCTCGACGCCCGCGCGGCGGACCAGTATCTCGAGCTCCTCGAGCGCGTTAGGCTCGGGGCGCGCATGAATCAACAAGTGGGAGCGGGTCGAGTGCCGACCGGCGAAGCGCTCGACGTAGCCGAGTCCGTACAACACGACCATGACGAGCGCCGTCGTCCCCAGGGCGTCAACGTATGCACTGCGGCCAACGGCGATGCCGATCGCCGCCACCACCCAGATGGTGGCCGCGCTCGTCAGGCCCGTCACGGCGCCGCGAGCGTGCAGGATGGTGCCCGCCCCGATGAACCCGACCCCGGTAACGATCTGGGCCGCGACCCGTGTCGGGTCTCCGTGGCCTGGACCATCGAACGCGAGCTGGATGGACATCAAGGTGAACAGCGTGGCGCCGACGCAGATGAGGATGTTCGTCCGGAGGCCGGCGGGCTTCCCGGCCAGCTCCCGCTCGAGCCCGATCGCGCCGCCCAGGAGCACCGCGAGCCCCAGCTGGAGCAGCACCGGCAGGTGGATGGCATCGGCCAATCCGGGCATCATGCCTCCAGGTCGAGGAAGCCCATCCGGCGGCGGACTTGAGCCATGGTTCGTCGCGCGATCGCGCGTGCGCGGTCCGCGCCGGCGCGCAACAGAGCCGTCACGCTGCGCGGCTCCGCCCGAAGCGCCGCTCCCCGCTCGCGGATGGGGGTGAGCGCCGCTATCATATTGTCCGCCAGCACTCGCTTGCAGTCGAGGCAACCCCAGCCCGCGGTCCGGCAGTTATGCGCCACCCGCGTGAGGGTGTCAGGTGGCGAGAAGCCCTGGTGAATCGTGAAGATATTGCAGATGTCGGGGTTCCCGGGGTCCTTGCGCGTGACGCGGGCCGGATCGGTCGCCGCGGGCTTGAGCTTCTCCCAGATGGTCTCGGGTGGGTCGAACAGGCCGATCGTGTTGCCGAGGCTCTTGGACATCTTGGCCTGGCCGTCGAGTCCGAGCACGCGCTTGGCGGTCGACAGCAGCGCCTGCGGCTCCGGGAACGCGAACCCGTTCGAGAAGCGCCCGTTCCAGCGACGCGCGATCTCCCGCATCAGCTCGAGGTGCTGGAGCTGGTCCTCGCCGACCGGCACGAGGGTCGCCTCGTACAGGAGCACATCGGCCGCCTGGAGCACGGGATAGTTCAGGAGCCCCGCCGGCACGCTCTCCTGACGCTGCGACTTGTCCTTGAACTGCGTCTGCCGCTCGAGCTCGCCCAGAGGGGTGACGGTGTTGAGCAGCCAGTTGAGCTCCGTGTGCTCGGAGACGTGCGACTGGACGAACACGATCGCGCGCGCAGGGTCGATCCCGGAGGCGAACAACCCGATCGCCATTTCGACGGTGCGCTGGGCGAGCGTGGCGGATTCGTAGGCTTGCGTAATCGCGTGCAGGTCGACCACGCAGAACAGGCACTCGTGCTGGTGCTGCAGCTTGACCCAGTTCTGGACCGCGCCAAGGTAATTGCCGATGTGCAGCTCGCCCGAGGGCTGAATGCCGGAGAAGACGCGCGCCATGGGGCCACAACGTACGACGGCGGAGGTCGGCGACGCAAGGTGCGAGAACTCAAAGACTTAGTCGATGTCGCGCGGCGCACGGCCGCGCGGGCGGCCGCGCTGCTCCGGGGGCTCGTCCCGGCCGCGGAGCGTGACTGGGTCGAAAAAGGCCGACATGATTTCGTCACGGACGCCGACCGGCGCGCGGAGGCGCTGATCTCCGAGGCGCTGACGCGCGACGTCCCCGGCTCGACCGTCGTCGGCGAGGAGCTGTCCCCCGACGCGGCGCGCATGGGGGGGGGCGACGTGGTCTGGATCGTCGACCCGCTCGACGGCACGACCAACTTTCTGCACGGCTATCCCCAGTACGCGGTGTCGATCGGCGCGCTGGTGGACGGTGCACTGCGGGTCGGGGCGATCCAGGATATCGTGAGAGATGTGAGCTATTGGGGTGCGACCGGACTCGGGGCGTGGCAGGGTGAGCGGCGGCTCTCGGTCTCCCCGCTCACCGAGCCACGGCATGCCCTGGTCGGGACGGGATTCCCCTTCAAAGAGCTGCCGGAGCTGCGCCGCTACCTCGATCAGTTCGCCGCCGTGATGGGCGCGGCGAGCGGCATCCGACGCGCCGGTTCGGCCGCGCTCGACCTGGCGGACGTAGCGGCGGGCAGGCTCGATTGTTTTTGGGAGTTGACGCTCGCCCCCTGGGACGTTGCGGCGGGTGTCGTGCTCGTACGAGAGGCGGGGGGCACCGTGACGACGCTCGAAGGCTCGCCCGACGTATTGCGACACGGCTCGGTGGTCGCCGGCAATCGGGCGCTGCATCGCTGGCTGATGGATCTCCTGGAAAGCACCTGATGGCGGCACCGCTCGTGGAGTGCGTCCCCAACTTCTCGGAGGGTCGCGACGCGACGACGCTCCACGCGCTCCGGAGCGCGATCACCCGCGTCGCCGGTGTCCGGCTCCTCGACGTCCAGGCCGACGCGGCGCACAACCGGTCGGTCTATACTTTCGTCGCGCCACCCGATGCAGCCGTCGAGGCGGCACTGGGCGCCATGCGTGTCGCGACCGAGCGGATCGACCTGACCAAGCAGCGCGGGGAGCACCCGCGCATGGGGGCGACGGACGTCGTCCCGTTCATACCGGTCCACGCTGTGACGATGGACGATTGCGTGGCCCTGGCGCGGCGGCTCGCCGAGCGCGCCGCCCGCGAGCTCGGCGTGCCGATCTATCTGTACGCGCGGGCCGCGGCCCGGCCCGAGCGGGAACGCTTGCCGGACATTCGCAAGGGCGAATTCGAGGGACTCAAAGGGCGCATCGGGACGGACCCGGCCGCCGATCCGGACTTCGGTCCTCGGCGGATTCATCCGACGGCGGGTGCGACCGCCGTGGGTGCGCGCCCGTTCCTCGTGGCGTTCAATATCTATCTCGACTCGTCCGACGTTTCGATCGCGAAGGACATCGCCAAGGGGATTCGCACGTCGAGCGGCGGTCTTCCGGCGGTGCAAGCCTCCGGGTTCGAGGTGGAGGGCAAAGCGCAGGTCTCCATGAACCTGCTCGATATCGACACGACGCCGCCCGCCACGGTGTTCGCCGCCGTGGAGCGAGCCGCGCGGGCGCGGGGAGTCGAAATCCTAAAGAGCGAGGTGGTGGGGTTGATCCCCGAGCGCGGGCTGCTGGGCGCGGGAGCGGCCGCCCTCAAGCTGCCCGATCCCGAGGAGCATCTGCTCGAGGCCAAGATCCGCGCCGCCGAAGGTCCGACCGTGGACGCGTGGTTCGACGAGCTGTCGAGTGCGGAGCCGGCGCCGGGGGGCGGCAGCGCCGCAGCGTTCGCGGGGGCGATGGGCGCAGCCCTCGTCGCCATGGTGGCCCGCCTGACGATCGGCCGGAAGGCGTATGCCAGTGTCGAGGAGGAAGCCAAGCGCGTGCTCGAGGCGGCCACCGAGGCGATGAGCATGCTCCGGGGCCTCGTTCAGGCCGACGCAGCCGCGTATGGAGTCGTGCGTCTCGCCTACCAGACGCCCAAGACGGATCCGGGCCGCTTGAAGCGCATCGACCAGGCGCTCCTGGGCGCCGCACGGACACCCCTCGAGACCGCGCGCGTCGCCCGAGCGGTGATCAAACTCGCGCAGGCGATTCGCGCCGTCGGCAACAAGAACGCCCGTTCGGACGCGAGCGTGGGTGAAGAGCTCGCGCGCGCGGCACTCGCCGGGGCATTGGAAAACGTTCGGGTCAATATCGCGGGGCTGTCGGATCCCGGACTCGGGAAAGCACTGCTCGAAGAAGCCGAACGACTGGCTGGAGAGGTGCGGGACGTCACCCCGTCTTCGTGAGTATCCTCGGCGGGTTGTCGTTCTCGCCCACGGCGACGGTGTGCTCGAAATGGGCCGAGAGCGAGCCGTCTTCCGTCACCACGGTCCACTTGTCGTCGAGCGTACGGATCTCCGCGCCCCCGAGGTTCACCATCGGTTCGATCGCGATGGTCATGCCGGGGACGAGTCTCGGGCCCCGTTTGGGCTTGCCGTAGTTGGGGACCTGCGGGTCTTCGTGGAACGCCGATCCGATCCCGTGTCCCACGAGCTCACGCACCACCGAATACCCTGCGCCTTCCGCCACCTCCTGGACCGCGTGGCCGATGTCCCCAACGTGGTTGCCAGCGCGGGCCTGAGCCACGCCCGCGGCCAGCGCCTGACGCGTGATCGTGAGCAACCGCTCCGCCTCGGGACTCACCGTGCCGACCGGGAAGGTGGCGGCCGCATCCGCGTGCAGCCCGTCGAGCCAGACGCCCACGTCGACGCTCAGCAAGTCGCCTTCCCTGAGGACGCGGCGCGGCGAGGGAATGCCGTGTACCACCTCCTGGTTGATCGACGTGCAGAGCGTCGCGGGAAAGTCGTACAACCCCTTGAAGGAGGGACGCGCGCCCGGGTGTGAGCGGATGAAGTCCTCCGCCACGCGGTCGAGCTCCTCGGTGGACACGCCAGGCCGGACGTGCCGCGCCACTACGGCGAGCGTTTCCGCCACAATGCGGCCCGCCTTGGCCATGGTCTCGATCTCACGGGGTGACTTGATCGTGATCATCGTCCGATGACGCGCTTGATCTCCGTCGCGATCGCGTCCACGGTTCCGACGCCGGGCACGCGGTGCACGATGCCCCGCTCGGCAAAGTGCGCGACGAGCGGAGCCGTATCCCGCTGGTACACCTGGAGCCGCGTCTTGATGGCGTCGGGCGTATCGTCCGAGCGGCCCTCCTGCCTCGACCGGCCGTTCAAGCGCCGGATCAGCTCCTCCTCGGGCACGTCCAAGAGCACGATGTGATTCAGCCGTTGCTGGCGCTCGCCCAACGTGGTATCGACGAGCGCCGCCTGGGGCGCCGTGCGGGGGAAACCGTCGAAGACGGCGCCCTGGGCGGCCTCCGGCTTGGCGAGCTCTTCCTTGATCAGGGAGAGGATGACGGTGTCGGGCACGAGCTTGCCGCCATCCATGAACTTCTTGGCTTCGAGCCCGAGCGGGGTTTCGGCTTTCACCGCCGCGCGCAGGATATCCCCGGTCGTGATCTTCGGGAGGCCGAGCCGCTCTGCGAGGATTTTTCCCTGGGTGCCCTTGCCCGATCCCGGTGCGCCTAGCAGGAGGATGAACACAGCATCCCTACATGTACTGCCGGCGACCGCGGAACTTGACGCGCCCTTCCTTCATGAAGCCGTCGTAGTGTCGCAGCAGCAGGTGTTGCTGCACCTGCTGGACGGTATCGAGCGCCACGCCCACGACGATGAGCAGCGCGGTGCCCCCGAAGCCGAACGGCATATTCAAGATGTTCGATACCACGATCGGCAGCATCGCGATGATCGTCAGGAAGATCGCGCCGGGGAACGTGATCCGGGACAGAACGTCGTCGATGTAGTCAGCCGTCGCGGCCCCGGGCTTCACGCCCGGGATGAACCCGCCCTGCTTCTTCAGGTTCTCGGCCAGGTCCACCGGGTTGAAGATGATGGACGTGTAGAAATAGGCGAAGAAGATGATCAGGATCGCGCTCGTGATCAGGTACAGCGGCGACGTGACGCTGAAGTACTCGGCGAGGTGCTTGAGCGTCTGATTGCCGCTGAACGCCGCGAACGTCCCCGGCACGATGATGATCGATTGAGCGAAAATGATAGGCATCACGTTCGCGGTGTTGAGTCGCAGCGGGATGAACGTCTTCTGTCCCTCGCGGATCCGTCCGCGCCCCATGACCTTGCGCGGGATCTGAATCGGAATGCGCCGCGCGGCCACCGTCACGGCGACCGTACCCGCGACCACGAGCGTCATGATCACCAGCACGAGGAGCAGGACCGGGAAGGTGAGGCTGTGAGCCTGGAGGGCGTCGATCGTCCGAATCGTCTCCGGCCAGATCCGCTCTACGATCGAGAAGAAGATCAGGAGGCTGGCGCCGTTGCCGATGCCGCGCTCCGTGATCTGCTCCCCCAACCACATGACGAAGACGCCGCCGGTCGTGAGGGTCAGCACCGTCGTGAGCCGGAAAAAGAACCCGGCGTGCGCCACGGCCCCCGGGATCTGCTCCGTGAAGAGCGCGTATCCGTAGGCCTGGAACAAACACAGCACGACGGTCAAGTAGCGGGTCCACTGCGTGAGCTTTTTCCGACCCTCTTCATCGCGTTGCATCTTCTCGACCACCGGGAACACCGGCGCCGCGAGCTGGAACACAATGCTCGCCGAGATGTAGGGCATGATGCCGAGCGCGAAGACCGTGGCGCGCCCGAAGCTGCCACCCGCAAACAGGTCGTACAGGCTGAACAGCGTGCCTTGACCCTGGTTGTGCAGGAAGTCGGCGAGCGCCTGGACGTTGACGCCGGGGGTCGCGATGTGCGCTCCGACGCGGTACACCACCAGGCACAGGAGCGTGAAGAGGATCTTCTCCTTCAGCTCCGGAACCTTGAACAGATTAGGGATGCGGGGCGCGGTCATCGGGTCAGCTCGCGATCGTGCCGCCCGCCTGCTCGATCTTCGAGCGGGCGGACGCGGACACCGTGACGCCCTTCACGCTGAACACCCGCTGCACGTCGCCCATCCCCAGGAGCTTAACCGGACGGTCGGGCCGGCGCACCAGGCCGGCGCCGAACAGCGTCTCGGGCGTGACCTCGACCCCTTCGGCGAGCTGGCCGAGATGTCGCACGTTGACCACCTGGGCCGGCTGCTTGAACGGGTTGGTGAACCCGCGCTTGGGAATCCGGCGGATGAGCGGCATCTGGCCGCCCTCGAAGCCGGGGCGCACCTTGCCGCCCTGACGGGCGGTCTGGCCCTTGCCGCCACGCCCGGCGGTCTTCCCGATCCCCGACCCCGGTCCCCGCCCCTTGCGGATGCGTCCGCGGTGTGAGCCGCGTGGGGGATGGAGGCTCGACAGGGTAAGGCGCGGTGGCTCGCCTTTCGGGGAGCGCGGCCGTGCCTTCGGCTTCGCCGGTGTCTTCGATTTTCCCTTCGCCATTGCCTAGTCCTTCGCCTTCGCGGGCGTGACCTCGACGAGGTGGCGCACCTGACGGAGCATACCCCGCAGCGATGGGTGGTCCTTCTTCACCACCGCTTGTTGATGATGCTTGAGGCCCAGCGCTTCCAGCGTGCGTCGCTCGAACGCGGGCCGCCCGATCCCGGAGCGGACCTGGAGAATTCGCAGGTCGCCTTTTCCCGGCGGCGGGAGCGGCCGGTCGCGACCCGGCTTGCGTTTGCGGTATTTCCGCGTGGGCGGCAACCTAGCCACGGATCGCTGCCTCCTGTCGGGCCTTGTACGGAATCGCTTCGAGCTCGACGCCACGCTCCTTGGCCACGCGGCGTGCCGTGGTGAGGTGCTGGAGCGCGTCCACCGTGGCCCGCACCATGTTGTGCGGGTTGGTGGAGCCGAGGCTCTTCGTGAGGATATCGCGAACGCCGGCGCACTCGAGCACGGCGCGCACGGGGCCCCCGGCGATCACCCCGGTCCCCGACGCGGCGGGCTTGAGGAGCACGCGCCCCGCGCCGTGGTGACCGATGATCTCGTGCGGGATGGTGGTGCCCGCGAGCGGCACTTCCATCATGCGCCGCCGGGCGGCCTCGACCGCCTTGCGTACCGCTTCGCTGACTTCGTTGGCCTTGCCGGTCGCGATGCCGACGCGTCCCTGCCCGTCGCCCACCGCGACGAGCGCGTTGAAGCCGAACCGCCGGCCGCCCTTCACGACCTTGGCCACACGGTTGATCGAAATCACGTTCTCGACCAGCCCATCGCCCTCACGCTGGCGCTCGCTCGAGTCACGCCGCTCGCCACCGCGTCCGCGACCCCCACCCCGGCCACCGCGCCCTCCACCTCCCCCGCCCCGGCCACGGCCACCACCACCGCCGCCACCACCGCCCCCACCACCGCTACCACCGGTACCACCGGTAGCACCGCCACCACCTCCTCCCACTCCCCCACCACCCGCCGGCCGTTCGTCCGGACGGGCCTCGCCCCCGGCGTGCGCCGTCTCGGCGGGCTCGATCGTCGCCGGACCGGATGGCTTCGGCTGTTGTTCGTTCTCCATTAGAGCTCCAATCCACCTTTGCGGGCGCCGTCGGCCACGGCCTTCACGCGCCCGTGGTACTGATAGCCACCGCGGTCGAACACCACCTTCGCGATCCCCTTCGCTTTGGCCTTGGCAGCGATCAAGCGGCCCAGGGCGAAGCTCCGCGCCGTCTTGCCCTTGCCATCGACCTGGATGCCCTCAGAGGTGTCTCCGGCACCCACGAGCGTCACGCCGCGCACGTCGTCCACGACCTGGGCGTAGATGTGCTTCGAGGAGCGGAACACCACCAGCCGCGGGCGCTCCGGGCTGCCCGCGACCTTATGCCGCACCCGGAGATGGCGCCGATGACGGCGGTGCGCCTGCGTGCGAATCTTGTGAACCTTGCGCATGGGTTATTTCGCCGCCTGAGCGGTCTTGCCAGCCTTGCGCCGGACCTGCTCGCCCGCGTAACGGATCCCTTTGCCTTTGTACGGCTCGGGGGGCCGGATGGCGCGGATTTCCGCCGCCACTTGCCCCACGAGCTCCTTGTCCACGCCCTCGATCTTCACGACGACGTTGTTGTCGACCGAGATCTTGATCCCGGTCGGCGCGTGATACGGCACCGGGTGGGAGAACCCGACGACGAGCTGTACCCCGAACGGCTTGGGCTCCGCCTTGTATCCCACTCCCTGGATCTCGAGCGCTTTGGCGAACCCCTTGGTGACGCCGTCGACCATGTTGGCAATGAGCGTCCGGGTGAGGCCGTGCAGCGCCTTGTGCCGGGGCTCGTCGGACGGGCGCTTCACGACGATCGTCTCGCCCTCCACGGCCACCGCCAGCTCCGGATGCACGAGCCGGCTGATCTCGCCCTTCGGACCCTTCACCGTCACGCGTAGGCCTTCGAGGCGAGCGGTGACCCCCTGTGGGAGCGGAACCGGCTTCCTACCGATGCGCGACATGGAGCCCCCCTACCAGACGACCGCGAGCAACTCGCCGCCCACGCGGGCGGTGCGGGCCTCGCGGTCCGTCATGAGGCCTTGCGGCGTCGAGAGAATCGCCATGCCGAGGCCGTTCTTGACGCGGGGGATTTCGCGCGCCTTCACGTAGCGCCGGAGGCCCGGTGCGGATACGCGCTGCAGCTCGCGGATCACCGGGGCGTCGTTGTGATACTTCAAGTACAGCCGCAGCAGCCCGTGACGCCCGTCGTCCAGTACCTTGAAGTCCTGGACGTAATGGTTGTCGCGAAGCAGCCGCGCGATCTCGACCTTCAGCTTCGACACCGGCATGTCGACCCGGCGGTGGCCCGCCTGGCAGGCGTTGCGCACCCGGGTGAGCATATCGGCGACGGGATCAGTCATACTCATCTCGCGTACCGTCCTTTACCAACTGGCCTTGCGCACGCCGGGAATCTCCCCGCGCAGCGCGAGCTCGCGGAAACAGATGCGGCACAGCTTGAACTTCCGGAGCGTGCCGCGACTGCGTCCGCAGCGCTGGCACCGGTAGTAGCCGCGCACCTTGAACTTGGGCTTCCGCTTGACCTTCTCGATCCATGCCTTCTTTGCCATGACTCCGAGTCTCCTAACCGACCGCGACCGGGGCTTCGCCCCGGAAGGGCATCCCCAGCTCGCGCAGCAGGGCGAGCGCGGTGTCGTCCCGGCCGGCGCTCGTCACGAAGGTGATATCCATCCCGTGGATCTTCTCGACCTTGTCGTAGTCGATCTCGGGGAAAATCATCTGCTCCTTGATGCCGATCGTGTAGTTCCCGCGACCGTCGAAGCTGTCGGTCGGCAGGCCGCGGAAGTCGCGCATGCGCGGCACCGCGACGCTGATGAACCGGTCCAGGAACTCGAACATCCGGCCGCCGCGAAGCGTCACCGCGCAGCCCACGGCCATGCCCTCGCGCAGGTTGAAGTTCGCGATCGATCTCTTGGCCCGCGTCACGACGGGCCGCTGGCCAGAGATGGCGCCGAGCTCGGCGACGGCCGCCTCGAGCCCTTTGGGGTTCTTGGTCGCGTCACCCATCCCGACGTTGAGCACGATCTTCACGAGCTTCGGGATCTCGTGCGGGTTCTTCAGGCCGAACTGCTGGGCCAGCTTCGCCCGTACCTGCCGCTCGTAGTAGTCGAGCAGCCGCGCGCGCGGCGCCGGCTCGGGCGGCGGGCCCTCGGGCTCCGCGGGCGCCGCGGCCTTCGCCTCCGCGGGTTTCTTGGGCTGCTTCCCCTTCTGCTTTTCCTTGGGCTTGGGCGGTGGGGCAGCCGGGGCTTCCCCCTGCGGCGCCGCCCCGGGCTGCTCAGTCGCCGGCTCACCCCGGGGCGCCGCCCCGGGGTCAGCCGCGTCGGCCGCGCCACCCTGCTTCGGCTCTTTTTCCTTGGTATCCGCCATAGGCTCTATTTCGCTTTCACACGCGGGATCGGCTGGCCCGACTTCACCGCGACCCGCTCCGCCGTTCCGTCCTTGTCGAGGCGCCGCCGCACCCGGGTGGGCTGGCCGGATTTGGGGTCGAGCAGCATGACTTTCGACGCCGCGATCGGCGCCGTCATCTCGATGATGCCGCTCTCCTCGTTGGCCGTCGCCGCGCGCTTGTGCTTCTTCACGATGTTCACGCCCTCTACTTCCACCCGGAATTCCTTGGGGAACACACGGAGGACTTTGCCCTCCTTGCCGCGATGCTCGCCCGAGATCACTCGCACCGTATCGCCTTTGGCGATGTGCATCTTGTGGCGCTCGGGCTCCCGGCCCGCCGCGGCGGCCCGGCGGCTCTTCTTGAAGACCAGCGGCTTCATATCAGATCACCTCCGGCGCGAGCGAGACGATCTTCATGAATCGCTTCTCCCGCAGCTCCCGCCCCACCGGCCCGAAGATGCGGGTCGCCCGAGGCTCGCCCTGGTCCGTGATGAGCACCGCCGCGTTCTCGTCGAATCGGATATAGGAACCATCGCGGCGCTTGGTTTCCTTGGCCGTCCGGACGATCACCGCTTTCACCACCTCGCCTTTCTTGATCTGGCCGGTGGGAATGGCGTCCTTGATCGTGACGACCACGATGTCGCCCAGCCCCGCGTAGCGGCGTTTGGATCCGCCGAGCACGCGAATCACGAGCGCCCGCCGCGCGCCCGAGTTGTCCGCGATCTTGAGAATCGATTCCTGCTGTACCACGGTCCCCTCCCCCTCCCGCTACTTCGCGCGCTCGACGATTTCGACCACGCGCCACCGTTTGGTCTTGGACAGCGGCCGTGTCTCGACGATCCGCACCGTGTCGCCCGCCTTGGCGCCCTTGTCGTCGTGCGCCGCGACCTGCTTGGTACGAACGATTTGCTTGCCGTAGAACCCGTGCGCGAACCGGCGCACGAGCGACACCGTCACGGTCTTCTGCATCTTGTCGCTCACGACTACGCCCGTCCGGATCTTGCGCCGCCCCCTCATCCCTGAGCCCTTTCTCTCAGAATGGTCTTGATCCGCGCGATTTCGCGGCGGATCCTGCGCAGCTCGATCGGGTTCGGCAGCGCCTCGGTCGCCCGGCGGAACCCCAGCCGGAACCGCTCCTCGGACAGCACCACCAGTTGCTGCTCGAGATCCTCGCTTTTGAGTTCCCGCAGCGCCTCGGGCTTCTTCGTCGGCATCTTAGCGCTCCTCCCGCCGCACGAACTTCGACCGGATCGGCAGCTTGGCGGCCGCGAGCGCCAACGCTTGGCGCGCCAGATCCTCCGCGATGCCCTCGAGCTCGAACATCACGCGCCCGGGCTTGACCACCGCTACCCAGCCCTCCGGATTTCCCTTGCCCTTCCCCATGCGGGTCTCCGCCGGCTTCTTGGTGATCGGCTTGTCGGGAAAGAGCCGGATCCACACCTTGCCGCCGCGCTTCATCTCGCGGGTGAGCGCCACGCGCGAGGCCTCGATCTGGCGGTTCGTGACCCAGCCCGGCTCGAGCGCCATGAGGCCGTAGTGGCCGAACGCCACCGTGTTGCCGCGGGTGGCCATCCCTTTGGTGCGTCCTTTGAACCGCTTCCGGAACTTGACGCGCTTCGGTGCGAGCATGAACTCAGACTCCGGTCGAGTACGTGCGTCCCGACAGCTCCTCGGTCATCTCGCGCGTGAAGATCCACACCTTCACGCCGATGGTGCCATAGGTCGTCTTGGCCGTCGACATCGCGTAATCGATATCGGCGCGCAACGTGTGTAGCGGCACGCGCCCCTCGTGATAGCCCTCGGTGCGGGCGATCTCGGCGCCCCCCAACCGGCCCGCGGTCTTGATCTTGATCCCTTGCGCGCCCATGCGCATCGCGCTCTGCACCGCGCGCTTCATGGCGCGCCGGAACGAGATGCGCTGCGTCAGCTGATGCGCCACGGAGTCCGCCACGAGCTGCGCGTCGAGCTCGGGGCGCTTGATCTCCTCGACGTTGATCCCCACTTCCTTGCCCGTGAGCTGCGCGAGCTCGTCGCGAAGCTTGTCGACCTCCGCCCCGCGCTTGCCGATCACGACGCCTGGTCGCCCGGTGTGCACCGTGACCGTGACCTTCCCCGGCTTCCGCTCGATGTGAATGTCGGCGATCGCCGCATGGGAGAGCCGCGTCTTGAGATAGCGGCGGATCAGATCGTCTTCCTTCAGGAGCTCGGGGAAGTCGTGCCGCGCGTAGTAGCGCGAGCGCCACGGCTTGACGATGCCGAGCCGGAAGCCGTAGGGATGCGTTTTCTGGCCCACTTACTTGCCCTCTTTCTTCGTCTTGGACTTGGAAGCCGCCTGTTTCGCTTTCGGGCGCTTGCGCGTCTTCTTCTCCGCCTTGGCGGGCGCGGCCTTGGCCTCCGCGTTCGCCTCCGCTTTCGCGGGCCCGGTCTTGGGCGCCCGGGCTTCTGCTTCGCCCGCCACGTGGATCTCGACGTGACTGGTGCGCTTCTTAATCGGCGTCGCCCGGCCCATGGCGGCGGGGGTGAAGCGCTTGAGCGTCTGTCCTTCGTTCACCACCGCGTATTGCACCCGCAGCCGGTCCACGTCGAGTGCCTGGTTCTCACGCAGCGCCCGCTGCTCGGCGTTCGCGACCGCCGACTTGAGCACCTTATGGATCTGCTTCGCCGCCAGCTTCTTCGAGAACCGCAGGATGGCGTACGCCTCCGGCACCGCGCGGCCCCGGATCTGGTCGATCACGAGGCGCATCTTGCGCGCCGACTGCCGCACGGTTCGCTGGATCGCTCGGGCTTCCATCGCCTTATGCCTTGGGCGGCGCCGCCTGCTCGGCGGCGGCCGCGGCGGCCTCTTCGCGCTCCTGCGCCGAGCCCTTGGCCGAGTGACCGCGGAACAGCCGTGTCGCGGCGAACTCGCCGAGCTTGTGGCCCACCATGTTCTCCGTGATGTACACCGGGATGAACTTGTTCCCGTTGTGCACCGCGAGCGTGTGGCCCACGAAATCCGGCGTGATGGTCGAACGCCGCGACCAGGTCTTGAAGACTTTCTTCTCGTTCTTGTCGTTCAAGGCCGTGATCTTCACGAGGAGCGACTCCTCGACGTACGGCCCCTTCTTTACGCTCCGTCCCATTACTGTGTCGCCTTCCCGCGCTTGCGTCCGCGCACGATCAGTTTCGTCGACGGCTTCTTCTTATGCCGCGTCTTCTTGCCTTCGACCTTGCCCCAGGGATTTGTCGGTGGGCGGCCGCCGGACGACTTGCCCTCGCCGCCCCCGAGCGGGTGGTCGACGGGGTTCATCGCCACGCCCCGGACGCGGGGCATGCGCCCGCGCCAGCGGCTCTTGCCCGCCTTGCCGATCGACAAGAGCTCGTGCTCGGCGTTCGAGACTTCTCCGACGGTGGCGAGACATTCACCGCGCACCATCCGCATCTCGGTCGAGCGTAGCCGCAGGGTGACATAGTTGCCTTCCTTCGCCACCACCTGCACGCCGGTTCCCGCCGACCGGGCCAGCTGGCCACCGCGACCCATTTTCAGCTCGACGTTGTGCACCGCGGTCCCGAGCGGGATCTCGAACAGCGGCATGGCGTTTCCCACGCGGATGTCCGAGCCCGGGCCGGAAACCACCGTATCGCCGACGGCGAGACCCTTGGGGGCGAGGATGTAGCGCTTCTCGCCGTCCACATAGAACAGCAGCGCGATACGCGCCGTGCGGTTCGGGTCGTACTCGACCGCCGCGACTTTCGCCGGCACACCGAACTTCTCTCGCCGGAAGTCGATGCGACGGTACTGCCGCTTGTGGCCGCCCCCCCGATACCGGGACGTGATGTGGCCCTTGTTGTTACGGCCGCCCGTGCCCCGCAACGGCTCGACGAGCGACTTCTCGGGGGTCCCCTTCGTGATTTCCTCGAAGTCGGACACCGAGCGGAACCGCGTCGCCGGCGTGACCGGCTTGAACTGTCGGATACCCATATCAGCCCTCGAACACGGGGATCGCGTCGCCCTCTTTGAGGGTCACGATCGCCTTCTTCCACGCGGGCCGGCGGCCCGCACGCGCCACACGCAGTCCACCCGTACGCCGCCTGGCGCGCACGACCAGCGTCCGGACATCCGTGACGGAAACCTTGAACAGCGCCTCGATCGCCGAGCGGATCTGCGGCTTCGTGGCCTCGGCGTGCACGCGGAACGCGTACTCCTTGCGCGCCTGATACGCCGCCGACGACTTCTCGGTGATCACCGGCCCCAGGATCAACTGATGCTGATCAGACATTCTCCGCCTCTCCTTCGGCGGCCGCTTGCGCCTTTTCCGACGCCTCACCGAGCGCCGGCAGCTCGACCACCACGGCGTCGGCCCAGAGGATCTCGTACGCCGTGACATCGGCGAAGCGCATCACATGCACCTTCGGAAGGTTGCGCCCCGAGAGGTACACGTTAAACGCGTTTGCGGCACCGGCCGTGAGCACGAGGACCTTCTTCTCCGCCACGCCGAGCTTGTCCAGCAATTCCGCGAGCGTTTTGGTCTTCGGCTTCTCGTACTCGAGCACGTCCACCACGAAGACCGCCGCTTCGCGGGCCCGCGCGTTCAAGGCCGACTTCTTCGCCAGCTGGCGGATCTTCTTGGGGATGCCCAGGCGATAGTCGCGTGGGTGCGGCCCAAAGACGATCCCGCCGTGCCGCCAATGCGGGGCGCGCGTCGAGCCCTGCCGCGCCCGGCCCGTGCCCTTCTGGCGCCAAGGCTTCTGGTTGCCGCCCGAGACCTCGCTGCGCGTCCTGGTGTCGTGCGTGCCCTGGCGTTGGTTGGCGAGATAGGTCACGACGGCGCGGTGCAGCGCGTCCTCGTTCACGGTGCCGTCGAACAGCGTGGCCGGCAGGCGCACCGCCTTCTTCTTGGCGCCCGCGGCGGAGTAATGGGGGGCCTCAATCATGCCGGCTCCGCCCTCCCTGTTTGCGCACGGTGAGCAATCCGTTCATCGGCCCCGGCACCGAGCCGCGGACGAACAACAGGTGTCGCTCCGTGTCGACCTTGACCACGCGCAGGCCCAGCTCCGTGAAGTTGCGGGCCCCCATGTGTCCCGGCATCCGCTTGCCCTTGATGATGCGCGACGGGTCGGTTCCCGGAGCGATGGACCCGGGCTTCCGGTGCCGCGTGTTGCCGTGCGTCTCGGGGCCGCCCCCGAAGTGGTGGCGGTGCACCACGCCTTGAAATCCACGCCCCTTCGAGACACCGGTGACTTTCACCAGGTCGCCCGCGGCGAAGATCGCTACGGTGACGCTGTCGCCCGCCTTCGGGGGGGGGGCGGGGGGGGCCTCGCCGCCTTGGACGAGCGGGAAGCTCTGGAGGACGCGCGGCGCGGCCTCGAGCCCCGCCTTCTTGGCGTGCCCGGCGAGCGCCTTTGCGGTCCGAGTCGCTTTCTTCTGCTCGAAGCCGAGCTGCACCTGCGAGCCAGTCACCTGGACCACGGGGCATGGGCCTGCGGCGATCACGGTGACGGGCACGTGCGTGCCTTCCGCGTCGAAGACGCGCGTCATGCCGAGTTTCCTGCCGATGAGTCCGGTCATGCAAGTCGTCCGTTGTCAGTCATCAGTCGTCAGTTACTGCACTTTGATTTCAACGTCCACGCCCGCTGGCAAATCGAGCTTGGTCAGGGCATCGATGGTCTGGGACCGCGTATCCAGGATATCGATCAGCCGCTTGTGCGTCTTGAGCTCGAACTGCTCGCGGCTCTTCTTGTCGATGTGCGGGCTCCGCAACACGGTCCAGAGCTGCCGTTTGGTGGGCAGCGGGATCGGCCCGGAAACCTGCGCGCCGGTTTTTTCCGCGGTGCGCACGATGTCGGCCGCGGCCTGATCGATCAGGGCGTGGTCGAAGGCTTTCAAGCGGATTCGGATTCTGCCTGCCATATGATGTCCTCAGTCGTCAGTTCTCAGTCGTCAGTCACTGATGACTGATGACTGATCACTGATGACTACTTGAGAATCTTCGTGACCACGCCGGCGCCCACCGTGCGGCCGCCTTCGCGGATCGCGAACCGCAGCTGCTCCTCCATCGCGATCGGCGTGATCAGCTCGATCGTCATCTTCGTGTTGTCCCCCGGCATCACCATCTCCACCCCCGCC
>DASZCN010000100.1:0-11573 GCA_035943095.1 Gemmatimonadales bacterium
CCGCGCGGCCGGCCGCGCGGATCGTGCCGGTGCGATCCACGGCTTCGAGGAACCGCAGGTAGCGTGGGCCCATCAGAAACGCGCCGTCCCAGTTGAGCCACAGCTTGTGATGCGGCTTGAGGTGGGTGCGGAGCGTGGGCATACCGGTCGAGAGAGGCTAGATTATGCGCGGAAAGCTATCGCCGATCATTCCCGTGAGCCAACTGCTCGACGCCATCGCCGGCGTCCCCAACGCCTGCGAGCCGATCCCCGGCCTCGTCACCGGTGGTCAACCCGCGGCCACGCACCTCGCCGCCCTGAAGCAGGCCGGGTGCGTGGTCGTGATCGACATCCGCGAGCCGATGGAGCCACAGCCGTTCCGGACGCCCGACGGCGTGGTGGCGGCCGGACTCGAGTATCGCCGCATTCCGGTCGGCCATGGCGCGGTGAGCCACGCAACGTTCGGCCAGCTGTCGGACGCGGTGCGCGAGCTCGCGGGGAAGCGTCCCGCCTTCATTTATTGCTCGAGCGGAAATCGGGTGGGCGGGAGCCTCCTGCCGTACCTCATGCTGGACCGGGGCTTGGAGGAGGAAGCCGCGGTCGCGCAGGCGCTGCGCGTGGGCCTGCGCAGCGCGGAGCTGATGGAGCAGGCCCTAGACTACGTGCGGAGCAAGCAGGGGAACTAGGATACCAGACTCAGGGCTGGCGATGCCAATACATCCGCATCTCGCCGATCTTGCCGTCCTTGGTCTCGCAGAAGATCGCGCCGCGGGCATCGATCCATTCACCCGTGCGGCGGCGGCGATAGGTGCAGCGGAACTCGGTTGCGAACCAGGGCCCCGCGCTGTAGATCTCGCCCGCCTTGAAGGTCACCTCGGCGTGATTGGCCGGCACGTCGCGCCAGTAGGCGCGGATCGCTTCCAGACCAGTGCTGGGCTGGCTGAACGGCGTCTCGCGGAACACGGCATCGGGGGCGAACACGGAAGCGATTTCGTCTATCGCGCCGCGCTCCCACCCGCGGCCAAACGTCTCCAGCAATTCACGATAGGCCTGTTGCATCGGGCCAATATACGCCAATCCGGAACACAGGGTTGGGACGTATGGTACACGAAGGCGGTTGGCTGTTTCACTCCACCGTACAAAGGAGGATGGACGATGTTGAAGCGCATCCTCGCCACCACGACCGTTCTGGCTCTGTGTGCGCTGCCGCTCGCGGCGCAGGGTCACGCGGCGACGGCGGGCAATGAAATGACGATCACCGGCCAGGTGGTCGACCTGAACTGCAACACGACCAACGGCGCGTCCGGCGCGGCCCACAAGGCCTGCGCGCAGGCGTGCGCCAAGGCAGGCGTGCCGCTCGGCATTCTCGCGAGCGACGGCACGATGTATCTGCCGGTGAGCTCCAAGCCCGGCGATCCGCAGAACTCGAAGCTCGAGCCGTTCGTCGAGGGCAAGGTGAAAGTGACGGGCATGCATCGGATGGTGAGCGGGATGCACACGATCGAGATCAAGACGATCGCCGCCGCGACCTGATGCGGCGGGCGTTGGGGGTGGGCGCCGTGCTGGTGGCGGCGCTGGCCAGCTGCCGCACAGCGGCGCCTCCCCCCAACGGTTTCACTCTCCTCTTTCTAGGCCGCTCCCCGGCCGCTTCAGCGGCAGGCCGTTCCTGGGCGCCCGATCCCGACAAGAGCCGTATCCTCGGGTTCGACGGGACGCTGCACGTCGTTCGACAGCTCACGAATCCGCGCCTCGCCACGCCGATGGCGGTCGCGTCCCTCGGCAACGGGCAGCTGCTCGTCACCGAGCGCACCGGTGAAGGCGTGGTGCTCGATACCACGGGCACGGTGCTGCGCGAGTGGGACAGTCCGGACGTCGCATCGCTGTACGCCGCGTGGGGGAGTGGCCGCGTGCTCGCCGCCCGCTCTCCTTACTACGTCCCGCAGGACGCCGATCCCGAGGCCGACACCGCGCCGCTGATTCGCGTGCTCGATACGCTGGGGCACGAGACCGGCGGGCTCGCGGTCATCCGCCAGCCGGCGCTGGCGATCCTCACGCACCTCGTGAATGCGGGCGCCGTCGCCACCGGTCAGGGCGGCTCCGCCCCGGTGTACTTCGCGCCGCTGGTGCGCGACGAGATCCGCAAATACACGGCCGGTGGCCAGCTCGCCTGGATGGTGAAGCGAGGCCTGTTCCGCCACGAGGCCGACCCGGTGTTCCTGCCCGGCAAGGGGACGACGCTCCGTCTCGAGAACGCCCTGGTGAACGTGGCGCTCGTCGTCGGGCCGGACGGCCGGCTGTACGCGCTCGGAGGGGACGATTCCGCCGCTACCCGGCTACGCGTGGACGTGGTGGACACCGCGACGGGCACGATCGTGGCCACACGACGCCTCGGGCCGCGCGAGAGCGCGGTCGCGCTCGATCCCCGCGGCAGGCTCGTGACATTCGATGGGGACTCGGCGCTCGCCGCGGCAGTCGAGGGAAGCGGGGGCGGGGGGGGCGGGGGGGGCGGGGGGGCCGGGGGGGGGCGGGAGGTCTTCGCCCCGGCGTTCGCGCTCCCCGACCTGCACGGTGACACGGTTTCGCTGGCCCGATTCGCGGGTAAGGTGACGCTCGTCAACTTCTGGGCCTCGTGGTGCGACCCCTGTCGGGAGGAGTTCCCCCTCATGGCCCGGCTGTACCGCGAGTTCGATCACGCCAATTTCGAGATCGCCGCCATATCGGACGACGTGGACCGCGGGAAGATGCTCGCCTTCGCGGCGCAGTATCACCCGCCCTTTCCGATTCTCGTGGGCGGCGGCCGCATGAAGGAGGCGTACCACTATCGGGGGCTCCCGTACTCGCTGTTGCTCGACCGCCATGGCCGGATCGTCGAGCGCATCTTCGGCTTCGGCGGGCCGGAGGAGTTCCGCGAGCTGCACGAGACTATTGCAAAGGAGGTTCGGGCTCCCTAGCGTTTAGCAGTGATCGCCCACGCCGCTGCCCGCTCGCCGCTCCCGATCCTCATCGACACCGACCCCGGTATCGACGACACGATGGCCCTGCTCCTGGCGCTCGCGTCGCCCGAGCTGGACGTGCGCGGCGTCTCCGTCTCCTACGGCAATACGGTCGTGGAGAACGCGTACCGCAACACCGTCGAGATCATGCGTCGGGCGCGCAAGCGGATCACCATGGGCGTGGGTGCGCGCCGGCCGCTCAAGCGGCCGCTCGTCGTCGCGTCCGAGACGCACGGCGAGTCGGGCCTGGGATACGCGGAGGTTCCGCCCGCCGGCGTGATCCTCGATTTCGTGAAGTCGCTCGATCGCCTCCTGGCGGACCAGACAGAGCCCATCACGCTCGTGACGCTCGGCCCGGTCACGAGCCTCGCGCTCGCCCTGCGCCGCGACGCCGAGCTGGTGCGCGGCAAGGTGGGGCGTCACATCGCGATGATCGGCAACGTAGCCGCCCGCGGCAACACTACCCGCTACTCGGAGTTCAACGCCTGGTGCGATCCCGAGGCGCTCGACGAGGTGCTGCGGGCCGGGCTGCCGACCGAAATGGTTGGCCTGGACGTGACGCGGGAGATGGTACTCGTGCCGAACGAGCTGACCCGTCTCGCGCACTCCGGCGCCCCACAGGCACGGTGGATACACGACGCGCTGCGCTTCTACATCGAGTTCCACAAGCGGGAAGAAGGGCTGGACGGCTGCATCGTGAACGACGTGCTACCGATCGCCGAGTTGGTGAAGCCCGGGGCGCTCGGCTTCGAGGAGCGGAAGCTGGTGGTGGACTTGGAGGACGGCGACCACCGTGGGCAAACGCGCGCCGACCCGGCTGGGACGCCCGTCAAGGTCGCCACCCGAGTCGACATCGCCGCGGTGCGCCCGCTCCTGTCCGAGCGCGTGTTCCGCTGGGCGGTACGCAAGGCGCCTACGCCGATCGAGCGGGAAGAGGCGTCGGTATGACGTCGATGCCGCGCAAGGTCGCGGTAATTGGCGGTGGGGACATCGGGTGCGGCTGGGCGGCGTTGGGTGCCTCGGCGGGGTGGCCGGTGAGGCTGTTCGACGCGACCGCGCGCGGCCTCGAGCACGCCGCGGCAGAAGTGCCGCGGCGCACGCGCGCCTTGGTAGCGCTCGGGCGCGCGACCCAGGGGATCGTGGAGCGGGGGCTCCTCGAGTTCGAGCAGGCTCGGAGCCTACTGCAGGCCGTGAAGGACGCCGATTGGGTGATCGAGGCCATCCCCGAAGACGTCATCGCGAAACAGAAGCTGTTCGACTCGATCGAGCAGGTTGCGGCTCCTGACGCATTGCTCTCGAGCTCGTCGAGCGGACTGTTGCCGAACGACGTCTTCGCGCGCTGCCAGCGCCAGGACCGCTGCGTCGTCGCCCACCCCCTCAATCCGCCGGAGCTGATCCCGCTCGTCGAGGTCGTACCCGGCAGCCGCACGTCGGCGGCCACGCTGGCCCGCACGCAGGAGTATCTGCGGGCGCTGGGCCGCTTCCCCATCGTCCTGAACAAGCCGGTCCCAGGATACGTGGCGGGCCGAATCGCCGCGGCGGTGTGGCGCGAGTGTATCGATCTCGTCTTGCAGGGCGTCATCGACGTGGACCAGCTGGACCGCGCGGTGTCGCTCGGGCCGGCGCTCGGCTGGGCCGCGGCCGGGCCTCTGCTCACCTATCATCTCGCCGCCGGGGACGGCGGTGTCACGCTGTTCCTGCAGCAGCTCCTCGCCAGCTTCGAGAGCTGGTGGGCCCAGCTCGCCACGTGGCAGCGGCTCGACCCGGAGCAGCAGCGGACGTTGATTCACAGCATCGAGCGAGCCTACAAGGGGAAGGTGCCGGAGCTGCGCGGAGCTCGAGACCGGCGCTTGGACGGCATCCTCCGCGCCCTCGAGCAGGCCCGGACCGCCTAGGCGTTACTTCCGGTCCGCCCGCACCATCAGGATCGGAATCGTGGTCTGATGTCGTAATGCTGTCGCGGTACTGCCCTTAACGAGATCTTCCAGCAAACGATGTCCGTGCGTGGCCATCGCGATCAAATCGCAATTCTCCCGCGCCGCCGCCGCGGCGATCTCCTTGGCGGGGTCCCCGGCCGCGAGCACGGCATCTACATCGTAGCCCTCGGTTTCGAAGCGGGCGCTGACCTCCTCCAGATAGGCCCGGTCGTCTCGCATCTCCTCGGATTCCCGCAGCTCGAGCTCCTTGATGTTGCGGGCCACCCAGCCATCCGCGACGTGGATGAACACGATGGCGCAGCCCAGCCGCTTGGCCAGCGTGCGGATGTGCGCGAGGATCGTTTCATCGGCGGGGGAATGCTCGAGGGGGACGAGGATACGTCTGTACATCAGCCGACCCAGCTGCGAACGGTCTGGACCATGAGCCAGGCATTGAACGCCGCGATCGCGCAGGCCACGCCGTAGGCCAGCGCCTTGAGCCACGCCGGGTTCACGAATTCGCCCATCTTTACCCGGTCCGAAGTGAACAGAACGAGCGGGAAGACGGCAAAGGACAGCTGGAGACTGAGGATCACCTGACTGAGGATCAGGAGCCGCGCCGTCCCGCTCTCACCGAAGAAGATAGCAGTCAGCGCGGCGGGGACAATCGCGATCAACCGGGTGATGAGGCGGCGCAGCCACGGACGGATTCGGATGTTCAGGAACCCCTCCATGACGATCTGTCCCGCGAGCGTCCCCGTGAGCGTCGAATTCTGCCCGGACGCGAGCAACGCGAGCGCGAACACGGCGCTCGCGCCCGTCACGCCGAGCAGCGGGGTGAGGAGCTGATAGGCGTCCTGGATCTCGGCGACGCCGGTATGACCCGCGCGGTGGAAGGTCGCCGCCGCGACGACGAGGATCGCCGCGTTGATGAATAACGCGAAACTCAGGGCCACGGTCGAATCGAAGAACGCGAACTTCACGGCGATCTGCTTCCCGGCCGGCGTCTCCTCGTAGGCCCGCGTCTGCACGACGGAGGAGTGGA
This sequence comes from Gemmatimonadales bacterium, assembly GCA_035943095.1. Classification (GTDB taxonomy): domain Bacteria; phylum Gemmatimonadota; class Gemmatimonadetes; order Gemmatimonadales; family GWC2-71-9; genus AG41. The sequence continues at coordinate 5,934 of DASZCN010000100.1, forward strand.
GATACAAGTTGTGCGGCATCACGGTCGCGCCGAGGATGCCGATCGCGATGTACAGCTTGTCGCGCTCGGCGAGGATGGATGCGCTCGGCACGAAGCCCGACGCCACCGCTCCGAGATCCGGTCGCGAGATGATGATCTCGAACAGAAAGCAGCCGGCGATCGTGGCGATCAGCGCGATGACCAGCGCCTCGAGCAGGCGGAATCCCTTATGCTGGAGAAACAGCACGAGCAGCACGTCGAGAGCGGTGATCGCGATGCCCCACGGCAGCGGGATGCCGAACAGGAGATTCAGGGCGATCGCGGATCCGATCACCTCGGCCAGGTCGCAGGCGGCGATGGCGACCTCGCACAGAATCCAGAGTAGGAACGACGCCGGCCGCGAGTAGTGGTCGCGGCACGCTTGCGCCAGGTCGCGTCCGGTGACGATACCGAGCTTGGAGGCGAGCCCCTGCAGCAGGATCGCCATAAAGTTCGAGAGCAGGATGACCGAGAGCAGCGTGTAGCCGAAGCGCGAGCCGCCCGCGAGATCCGTTGCCCAGTTCCCCGGATCCATGTAACCCACCGCGACGAGGTACCCGGGGCCCGCGAACGCGAGCGCCTTGCGCCACCACCCGCCGGCTTGGACGGGAACGGTGCGGTAGACTTCCGCCAGGCTTGGGGCGACGCGCGGGCGGCGCCACCCCGCGTCCGGCTCAAGCCGCGGGGCGGCCATGACCCTCCACCGGCACCTCGCGGCACCACAGCAGCTGCGCCAGATCCCGTCCCACGGTGCGCGGATCGCCCGAAGGCACGAGCGCGATGGCGGTGGGGCCGTTGAACGGCTGCCGTGCGCTCACGACGAGCAGGACGCCGGGCGTGAGTCCTTGCTCCGCCAGATAGCGGAGCCGGGCGGCGTCCTGCGTCCCCACCTGGCGGAGCTCGAGTTTGGCGCCGACCGGCGCGTCGGCGAGGGGCACCAGCTCCGTTTCCTCGATTTCTCCCGCCGCCGTGGGGATGGGGTCGCCGTGCGGGTCGTATTGAGGCTGCCCCAACGCGCTGGCCATCCGATCGATGAGGCCATCCGAGACGGCATGCTCGAGCCGCTCCGCCTCCGCGTGCACGCCATCCCAGTCGTACCCGAGCTGCTGGGTCAGAAAGAGCTCGAGGATGCGGTGGCGGCGGATCATCCGCAGCGCCTCGCGCCGCCCCTGGGCCGTGAGCTGCACCCCCCGGTAGGGGACGTGCTCGATCAGACCCGTGTCTGACAACCGTTTCACCATGCCGCTGACAGACGGCGGAGCCACCTCGAGCATGGCGGCGATGTCGCTCGTGGTCGCGAATCCGCCCTGGCTCGAGAGGTGATAAATCACCTTGAGGTAGTCTTCCACAGACCTCGTCAACGGGGGGTTGGCGTCTCGAGTGAGGGCACTCATGCCGAATCTCCCTGCCGCAGGGGCAGACCTGTTGGTGGTACGTATGATGCTTCGGGGCAACACTTTGGGTAGCTACGGCCAAGCGGAGTTAGTGTACACTAATAAACTAATAGTGTCAAGCAAATATGTGGATTTTGAATAACTACACTCGGGTTGTAAGGTCGATGAACGGGGTCAAGATCCGCTCGGTCATGCCCCAGATCACCTCGTCGTCCACGAGGTAAGCCGGAAAGGTCCGCTCCAAGCCGCGCATGGTCAGCGTGATCTCGCGGCGAACGCCCGGCTCGTCGAGCCGAGCGAGCGGCAGCCAGAAGGCGCGCTGCACCTCGTCGCTCGGGATGAGCGCCGGGCGCCGGTCGAGTGCGAACACGAACGGACGGACCACTACCGGCGGCAGGGTGGGAGTGCGGGGGTACAGGTCATCGAGCGCGCCCAACTGCTCGGCGTTCGCCAGGTCGACGCCGGTTTCTTCCCGGGTCTCTCGCAGGGCCGTGGCGAGCAGGTCCGGGTCGCTAGCCTCGTGGCGGCCGCCCGGGAACGCGATCTGGCCGGACCAAGGGTCTCCCACCCGCTCGGCGCGGCGGATGAGCAAGACCTCTAGCCCCGAGCCGGGAGGGGGGGGCACGCCGTCGAGTAGCACGAGGGCGACGGCGGCGGGACGCGCTTCGGGCGCCTCGACCGTGCGCGGGTGGTGCCCGCGCAGCGCCAGGCGCACTTGGGCGAGCGTGATCACAAGATGTGGCGGCTATCCAGGGTTGCGGAGGCCAGTGGCGCCGATGATGATGAGCCCCTAAATGCCCGGCAATAATACCGCGGGATCGATAAGAATCCACGTCTGGATGGCGCTCGGACTCGCGGCAGGGTTGGCGCTGGGCCTCGCTGCGACACTGACTCAATGGCCGGCGCTGGTCGCGCTCGCGCGGTGGCTGCGTCCCTTCGGTACGCTGTTCTTGAACCTCCTCTCGATGGTCGTGATTCCGCTCGTCGTGACCGTGCTGTTCGTGGGCGTGGCGGGGCTCGGGGACCTACGCCGCGTGGGCCGGCTCGGTGCGCGCACGCTGGGATTCTTCGGTGTCACGACGATCGCGGCCATCGCCATCGGATTCTTGGTCGGAGCACTGTTCCTGCCCCTCACCGCCGTGACGCCCGATCAGCAAGCGGCGTTGCGGAGCGCCGCGCGTGCGGATTCGTCGTTCGTCCACCACGCGGCGGAGCAAATTCCCGGAGGTGCGCGGTTCATCGTCGAGCTCATTCCGACGAATCCGGTGCGCGCCGCGGTGGATGGCAATCTGCTGCCACTGATCGTCTTCGTGACGATCTTCGCGGTCGCGGCGTCGGCCCTCCCCGAGGACAAGCGGACCGTGCTGACGGAGCTCGCCGACGTCGCGACGCTGGCGCTGATCCGCATCGTCCACTGGGTCTTGCTCCTGGCACCGGTAGGCATCTTCGCGCTCGTCGCGGGCGCGGTGGCGCAGTTCGGTTGGTCGCTCGTCAAGACCATGGCGGTGTTCGTCGTCGCGGTGATCGTGGGACTCGCCGTATTCATCGGCGTCGTGTACCTGCCGGCCGTCGCACTGGTCGCGCGACTGGGTGTTGGGCGCTACCTCCGGGCGATTCGTGGATCGATGTTGACGGCGTTCTCGACCACGTCGTCGCTCGCGACTCTTCCCATCATGCTCGACGCGGCGGAGAACGACCTGAAGATCTCGCGTACGGTGGCGAGCTTCGTCCTGCCGTTGGGCGCGAGCATCGGTCGCGCGGGGAGCGCGCTGTTCCAGGCAGTCGCCGTGCTGTTCGTGGCGCGGCTGTACGGCGTGCCGCTCGGCTTCACGGGTGGCGTGCAAGCGGGGGCGGTGGTGTTTCTCACGTCGCTCACCGTCGCGAGCGTGCCCTCCGCGAGCATCGTGAGCCTCGCTCCCGCGTTCGTGAGCACTGGCCTACCGCTTGCCGGCCTCACGCTGCTCCTCGGGCTCGACCGCATCCCGGACATGTTCCGCACCATGACCAACGTGGTCGGCGAGCTCACCGGCGCGGTGGTGGTCGCGGCCGTCGAGGGCGAGAAGCTCGAATGATGTGGACGATCCCCGCCGCGTACGCGCTTTTTCTGATGCTGCTCGTCTATCGCCACGCCACTCGTCACCCTCGACTGAGCGCGTACGCGCCGCAAACCGCCGGATCCCTCGTATCCGTGATCATCCCCGCCAGGAACGAGGCAGTGAACATCGAGGAATGCGTCCGTTCGGTCTTGGCAACGGACTATCGGGCGGTCGAGGTCATCGTCGTGGACGATCGTTCGACGGACGGCACAGCGGACATCGTGGAGCGCCTAATTGAAGCCCGGCTCGTCCGTGGGGCAGAGCTTCCCGCGGGTTGGTTCGGGAAGCAGTGGGCGTTGGTGCAGGGCTATCGAGCGGCGCGAGGGGACCTGCTGCTGTTCATGGACGCCGACGCGCGGCAGCACGCCGAGCTCCTGCCCCGCGCCGTCCGAGCTCTCGAGGAAGAGCATGTCGATCTGCTGAGCGTGCTCCCTCGCCAGGAGATGGTGTCGTTCTGGGAGCGGCTCGTGCAGCCGCATGTCTTCTTCGCCCTGGCCGCCCGCGTGGGCGACCTGCGCCGCGTGAACCGCACGCGCGTGGAGTGGGACGGCATCGCCAACGGGCAGTTCATTCTCACTACCCGTACGGCCTATGAGGCGGTAGGAACGCATGAGGCGGTGAGGAATAGCGTGGTGGATGACATGGCGTTGGCTCAAACATTTATACGACACCGTCGCGACATATTCTTGACACACGCGGAAGAGTATATGAGTACACGCATGTATCGCAGCCTCGCCGGCATCCTCGAGGGGTGGACGAAGAACCTCGCAAGCGGCATACCGCTCGCATTTCCGCCCGTCCCCGTGCTGCGCCGGCTGGCACCCTACGTCATGTGGCTGCCCGCGCTCTGCTGGATCGCGCCGCCCGTGCTATGGGCGCTCTTCGGCTGGGCCTGGGCGGCGTGGACGGCGGGGATCTCACTCCTGATCTGGCTGATGGTGTGTCGCGTGTCCGGAGCGCCACTCCGGTATGCCCTGCTCTATCCCCTCGGTGCGGCGACAGTGGCGTACATCATGATCCGGTCCGCCCTGCGAGGCTCACGCCGGATCGAATGGCGCGGGCGGTCCTACCACTCCGTTTGAGTCGCTACGCCACACTGCTGGAAAACTGGCGGATGGGCGCCGGTCTGGAGCAGGTCATGCAGCATTTCATGCTCGGCGAGCACTCGATTGGTCGTCTGATCCTTGGCCATGTAGATGGAATGGGGCGGCTGCCACCACCCCTGACAGAGGCCCTCGTACGCCGGACACGGATAGTTCGTGCCGGGCACTTCGTACCACTCGACGCGGTCGAAGTCCGCCCAGATGCCGGCGCAATCCTCGATCGCGGCCCACCAGGTCCGATACACGTCCGGTGGGGACCACTGCACGGCACCTGCTGGCGAGAAGGTGTCGAGACAGCCGAGCAAGAAGAGGAGCGGAAGCCACCGCAGGTAAGCGCGCATAGGGCTCAAAAATAACCTCGGCAGTCCTCAGGAGAATCAGAGTACAGGGGGGCAGGACAGACCACTGCTAGACGCACAGACGCACAGCGGTAAACAGCATGAGCAAACAGGTCCAACCGTTGCCTCTCCCCTGTTCTCCCCTGTGCGTCTGTGCGTCTAGTTGTGGCCTTTCCCCTGATCCTACAACCTTTTAGCCCTACACCCTATCGAATCGGGCAAATGGAGCTCACCATCCCCCGGGTGGCGACACTGCGCAGAGATCCGGATCAGGCGGTGAAGGATGCGGAAACGGCAGACGCGGCACTCGCGGCATCGGGCGACGGCCGTGCATTCGAGCGGCTGTACCGGACGCACGTGCCGCGCATATACAGCTTGGTCCGGCGCATGATCGGCCCCGACCACGCCGACGACATCGCGCAGGACGTGTTCATCCGGGCGTGGACCAAGCTCTCCACGTTCCGGGGCGAGGCAGCCTTCGGCACGTGGCTGCATCGTCTGGCGGTGAACGTGATCCTCGCCCGGCGGTCTACCGTGGGTACGGAGCGGAGCCGTTACGACGACTCGGAGCATGCCATGGACGTAGTGGCGGGGCGCCCCGCGGCCCTGGAGATGTCGATGGATTTCGAGGAGGCGATCGGACAGTTGCCCGAGGGGGCTCGGCAGGTGTTCGTGCTGCACGACATCGAAG
>DASZCN010000101.1:0-85723 GCA_035943095.1 Gemmatimonadales bacterium
TCCCGGGCGAGACGCCGTCCACCGGGTCCGATGTGGCCACGGTGAGCACCGAGGGAGTGGAGTTTCCGTTTCCCGAGTACCTGCAGAATATCGTGGCCCAGGTTCTGCGGCGCTGGCAACGCCCGCTCCAGGGCAGCCCCCTCGAGGCGGAGGTATCGTTCTTCGTGCATCGCGACGGGTCGGTGACGGGCCTGCAATTCGTCCGGCGTTCGGGCGATTTCGAATTCGACCTCGAGGCTCAGAGCGCGGTCGAAGAGGCGGGGCGCTTCAAGGTGTTCGGCGCCCTGCCGGCCGGCTGGAATTCGGACGTGCTGTTCGTGCGGTTTCACTTCATCGAGCCACCTCATACCCCCGGAGAGATTTTCATGGAAGCGCTCGTGGACGAGAAGCCCGCGATGTTGTCGAGCCCGACGCTCCAGTTCCCGGAGCTGTTGCGCCAGGCCGGCATCTCCGGCCGGGTGCTCGTCCAGGCGATCGTCGACACCTTGGGTCGGGTCGAGCCAAACTCCGTGAAGGTGCTGCAGAGCCCCAACCCCGGCTTCGACCAGTCCGCCAGGAACTATGCCCTCAACGCCCTGTTCCGGCCCGCGCGCATGCACGGCCGGGCGGTGCGCGTGCTGATTCAGATCCCGATCGACTTCCGTCTCAAGCAGTGACGGCGCTGGTTGCGCTGACTTCGGCTCTGGATATCCAGAGCTGCGACCAGAAACAACCGGATATTCTCCGGGATCGCGGAGGTCGATTACCGGACAATCCCGTGAATTGTCAACGAGAGTCCAGCGTTGAGTGGGTTGTCCATTTCGGGGCCAGGAAGGATAAGATTAAGTCTTACGGCCTCGACCTCTGAGGGAGCGGGTATGACGGAGAAACCGAAGCTGATGGAGCACGATGGGATGGTGTGCCGCGCGTGCGGGAACGAAGAGCGGGCGTCCGAAGGCTATCCCTGCGCCGATTGCGGCACGTTCATCTGCTTGATCTGTTCCTTCCGGGGGGTGACGCGCTGCAAGGCGTGTGAGGAGAAGGCGAAAGCTTCGCAGCGGGCCTAGCCTTCGGCGCCACGACGCTTCCGCACCTCGCGCGCCACATCATCGGCCGAGGTGCCGAGCTCCTTGGCCAGGCGGGCCACGGCGTCGCCCGCACCCGGCCAGTCGCCCGCGGCCGCGAGGGCCGCGAGGGCGATGTCCTCCACCACCGTCGTCCGTTCTTCCAGATCGCGGGTCCGGACCGCCACCTCGCGGGCCAGCCACTGCTCGAGCTCGCGGCGGTCGATCTCGAGCTGACGCTGGCGCAGCGCGCTCTGGAGCGACATCTCCAGCTCGTCCAGGTCCACCGGTTTGATCAAGTAATCGTAGGCGCCGAGCTTGAGGCACTCGATGGCGGTGCGCGGCTCGTCGATCGCGGTGAGCATGATGATCGCGAGGTCCGAGTCGAACGCCAGCACCTTGGGCACGAGCTCCACCCCGCTCATGTTCGGCATGCGGATGTCGGACAACATGGCCTGCGGTTGTTCGGCCGACTGGCGGTCGAGCGCCTCCGCGCCGCTCGCGGCCTGCAGCACCTTGTAGCCGAGCCGCGTCAGAAACCGGTCGAGTGCCTGCCGGATGCCTTCTTCGTCGTCGACCACCAGGATGGTCGTCGGTGAGCCCTGCGGGTCGGGATTGGCCATGGCGCTAACGTATGTGCCCTCCACAAGCCGAGCAAGCCGACGTATCTTCGCGCTTCCATGGCGTCCGACGTTTCCGCGCGCATCACCGATGTCCCCGGTGTGACCGTCGGTCATTGGACCGACGTCCCGCGCGCGACCGGTTGTACGGTCGTGCTCGCGCCCGACGCTGGCGTCCGCGCCGCCTGCGCCATCCGCGGACGCGCCACCGGCACGCGTGAGCTGGACGCGCTCGACCCCCACCACCTCGTGGATCGCGTGGATGCGATTCTCCTCACCGGCGGTTCGGCATACGGGCTCGGCGCCGCGGACGGCGTGATGCGCTGGCTGCGGGAACGCGGCCGCGGCTTGCCCGTGGGGCCGGCGGGGATCGTGCCCATCGTTCCGACCGCGGTGATCTTCGACTTCGATCTGGCTCCCGGCGGCAAGGCGGATCGCTGGCCCGTTGCGGACGACGCGTATCGGGCCTGTTCGGCGGCCTCGCGCGAGGTCGCGGAAGGCAGCGTCGGCGCCGGCACCGGAGCGACCGTTGGGAAGGCGCTCGGACCGCGCGCCGCGATGAAGGGAGGTGTGGGCACGTGGGCGGCCACCGGCGGCGACATCGTCGTCGGAGCGCTGGTCGTCGTCAACGCCGTCGGGAACGTGATGGACGGCACGGGGCGGATTCTGGCGGGTGCGCGGGGCGCGGATGGTGCATACGTCGACGCGCTAAGGCACCTCGGGAACGGAGGCATGCCGTTCGGCGCCCGCCCCGCTCCCACGCCGGCCTCGGGCCACAACACCACCCTTGCGGTCGTGGCGACCAATGCGACGCTCGACCGCACAGCGCTCCAGGGCCTGGCCCACGCGGCCGGGGACGCGCTGGCGCGACGGATCATTCCCTACGGCACGCTGTTCGACGGGGATGTGGTGTTCGCGATCTCCACGGCCACCAGCGTGCCCGCGACACCGCTGCAAACGGAAGCGCTCGCGGCGCTGGCAGTGCCGATCGCGGTGGAGCGCGCGGTGCGGCTCGCGCGGGGGGCCCGGGACATTCCCGGGCTGGCGGACGGGCGCGCGGCGTGAGCGATCGCCTCGCCCGCGACGTCTCGGACCTCGCGCGGAAGTGGGTTCCCGATTTCCGGCTCGGCGTCATGGACGTCGCGGTCGAGCCCGGGCGGCTCGTGGGATGCACCACGAGCCGCGATGCGCTGGCAGCGCTCCGCCGGGTGGCTGCGGAGGCGGGGCGGGCCGCCGACATACGCCTGCTCCCGGATGCGTCCGTGCGAGACCAGCCGGCCGGCGTCGTGACGGCGGCGGTCGCGCCGCTGCTCCGCGAACCGCGTATCACCGCCGATCGGGTGAGCGAAGCGCTGCACGGCGAGTCGCTGGCGTTGCTCGAGTGTCGGGACGGCGTGTGGTTACGCGTGCGGGCCGGCGACGGCTACCACGCGTGGACCCACGCCGGCTATGTGGCCACGGGGTCCAGCGACTGGGCGGAAGATTGGGGCACGCGGGCAGCCGGTCGATCGCTCGGCGCGGAGCTCCGCCTGGAGGATCAGCGGTTCCGCCTCGTGGTGGGCGCCCGTGTGGTCCTCCGTCACGACGATCGGGTCGAGATTGCCGACGGCCGCATGGGCGGCCTGAGCGCCGGCCTGGTGCGTCGAGATGCGGAGCTGCGAGCCGAGGCTCGGCTCATCGCCGCGCCCGAATGGGCGTCGCGGTGGTTCTCCGGTGCGCCGTATCTATGGGGCGGCCGTAGCGAGTGGGGGGTCGATTGCTCGGGCCTGGTCCAGGCCACATACGCGGCGCGCGGCGTGGCGCTGCCCCGCGACAGCGATCAGCAATCGCTCGCCGGGCGCGAGGTGCCGATCGACGCGGCGGGCGCGCGGTACGAAGCCGGCGACATCCTCTGCTTCGCCGACGGGCAACGGGTCTCTCACGTGGCCCTCTGGGCGGGCGCCGGTCGCATCGTACACTCGGCCTTGTCCCGGGGCGGCGTGGGGTCGGACGATTTGTTCGCGGACACGCCGGTGGCCAAACGCCTGCGGGACTTCTTGGTAGGGGTTAGACGTATCTTTCCTCCATGAAGCTCGTCCTCTTCGACGTCGACGGCACTCTGCTCTGGACCGACGGTGCCGGGCGGCGCGCCATTCACCGTGCCCTGCTCGACGAGGCAGGTACGGCCGGACCGATCGCTACCTACCGGTTCGACGGCAAGACCGACCCTCAGATCGTGCGGGAGCTGCTCTCCTTGGCGGGCCATCCGAGCGCGAGCGACGATGCGATGATCCAGGCCGTGTGTCGCAGCTATGTGGATCATCTCCGGGCCGAGCTGGACCATCCGACTCAGACGACCAAGGTCCTGGCGGGCATCGAGCCCCTGCTGGCCGCGCTCGAGCCGCATGAGGCGGATGGTCGGGCGCTCGTGGGCCTCCTCACGGGGAACGTCGCTCCCGGTGCGGCATTGAAGCTCCGCTCGGCGGGACTCGACCCGGAGCGGTTTCGCGTGGGTGCGTACGGCTCGGACTCGGCGCGACGCGGCGAACTGCCCCAGGTCGCCGCCGCCCGCGCGTCGGCGCTTACGGGACGGCCGTTCGCAGGCGCAGACGTCGTCATCCTCGGCGACACGCCGGACGATGTCGCTTGCGGGCGAGCGATCGGCGCGCGCAGCGTGGCGGTGGCGACCGGGTTCTACGACGTCCCGGCGCTCCGCGCGTGCGGTGCCACATACGTGTTCGAGACGCTCACCGACACTGCGGCGGTCCTCGACGCGATTTTCGCGTGAGCGCGACTTCTACATCCCCGACGGACGAGCTCGAGGTCAAGGCGCGGGTGGAGGATCCCGACGCGCTGCAAGCCGCGTTGACCGGCGCCGGCGCCGGGCTCGAGTTCCGGGGCGAGATGATCGACCGCCGGTTCGACCGGAAGCGCGTGCTGGCGCGACGCGATGAAGTGTTGCGCCTGCGGATGTTCCAACCAGCGGATGGCACCCTGGCCTACGGGGTATTGGCCTGGAAAGGGAAGCACTCCCGGCGAGGGGAGTATCGCCATCGCGCCGAGATGGAGGCGCGCGTCGCGGACCCCGACGCCGTGGTGACGATCCTCGAACAGATCGGATTCAAAGTGTCGCTGCGCATCGACCGTCGCGTGGAGGTGTATCGGCTCGGTCAGGCGATCCTGCGGCTCGAATGGTACCCCGCCATGGACGTGCTGCTCGAGGTCGAGGGGGAGCCGGGTGCTATCGAGCAGGCGATCGCGGCCACCGGGCTCGCTCGGGAAGCGTTTCTTCCCGAGTCGCTGCCCTACTTCGTCGCACGGTACGAAGCCCGCACCGGTCGCGCGGCACTGCTCTCTCGATGAACCCTCAGGTCAAGATCCCGATGCCGCTCCGGGTGCCCGAGCTTGCGCCATCGCTCGGTCGCGTGCTCGTGCCGCGCCGGCTGACGGAGCCCTGGGTACCTCTCGACGATATCCGCGAAGAGCTTGCGACCCGCGTGATGGAGCTCGGCGGGGAAGCCCGGGCCGCGGCCGTCCGCGAGGAGCGCGACCGCGTACTCGAGGCGGTGAGCCGGCGCGCGTGGCTCGCGGTGTGGGAAGCGGCGGCGCGGCGCGCGGGGGAGCGCGTGACGGCCGCCGTCGACGTGGAGATCAGGCGCGCCGCCGACCAGGTGCGGATGCCGCGGCGTGAGCGGCGGCGTCGCCGGCTGGCGGGCACGGAAAAGCGCGCGATCGGTGCCCGGCTCGCCGCCGGTGGGGAGACCCTCGTGGCCGCGCTGGACGCGCTCGACGCCGCGGCCGCGCGCGTCAGGGGCGCGACGGTACTCGACAAGGACGCGCACGCGGACTGGCAGGAGGCGTTGCGCACGGCAGCGCGGCGCTTGGAGGTCGCCTGGCTCGCCTTGGAAGCGGAGGTGGCCGAGGAGGGGCGCCGCTGGGCAGGTGAGATCGAGGCGATCGAGGGCTGGCGCCCGCCGCTCTGGCCGCTCGTCGCCGTGTGGACGCCGCTCGCGGCGATCCTCTTGTGGCTCGGGCTCGTGCTCGGCGGGTACCTGCCTGCACCCGCGTGGCTCGCGGCGCGCCTCGGGTTCTGAACGACGTGACGGCGATCGGCGTCGGCGTCGATCTGGTCGAAGTATCCCGCGTCGCAGCGATCATCTCGGACAAGGGGTCCCGCGTCTTCGAACGCCTGCTGACGGCAGCGGAACGGGCCTACTGCGAGAGCCGACCCGATCCCGCGACCCACGTGGCGGTGCGCCTCGCCGCCAAGGAAGCCGTCTACAAGGCGCTTCAGGGGAGCGACGCCGCGCGCGGGATCGGGTGGCGCGAGATCGAGGTCACCCGAGCGGCGGATGGTCGCCCCGATGTGGCGTTGACGGGCACGGCCGCGGCGCGCGCGCGCGAGCTGGGAGTGAGCCGCGTTCTCCTGTCGCTCTCGCACACGCACCAGGCGGCGGTGGCCATGGTCGTGCTCGAGCGGCAGTGATCGATCTGCTTGAATTCCCGACTGAATCACTCTAGTATTTGACACCCCAAGCTTTGAGAATCGTTCTCATCTACCGTAAGCCACTCCTCGGCTTGTTGTTGAGTACGTGCCTGGCAGCTCGCGCCGCCGGGCAAGCGATGGATTCCCTCTCCGTAGCAAGACGAACCGTGGCCGCCGCGTCGCTCGCCGCGAAGGAATACGCGAGCGGCGTCGCCCCGGCCGGGGGTATCGTAACCGCCGCCGAGGAGGTGTCGGAGGCCAAGGAGTTCCTCGAGCATGCGCGTCTCGACGTAGGCTATCTGCCGGTTGCGGTGCGGGCCACCGCGGACGCGGACATGCTCGCGATGCTGGCGATGATCGACCGTGTGGTCCCGCCCGACTCGGTCGCCTCGCGCGCTGACGCCCTGATCAAGCGCATCACCACGGCAACGGGCGCAGCACTCGATCCCTATCCCACCCAGCCGCCCTCCCTTGCACGCGGCGCCGCGGTGTTCAAGGAGCAGTGCACCCAGTGCCACGGCGCCAGCGGCCACGGCGATGGGCCTAAAGCGAAACACCTCGAAGGACCGCCGCCCGCCGATCTCGCGGATCGTACATCAATGGCGGACGTGTCCCCGGTGGATACCTACCGGAAGGTGACGATCGGTGTGGCGGGAACCGCCATGCCGGAGTTTGAGGAGTCCCTCTCGCCCGAGGATCGCTGGGCCGTCGCCCTGTACATCGCGACGCTGCGGACAGACGATGGGACCGTGCGCGCGGGAGCGACCGTGTACGCCGCCAAGTGCGCCACCTGTCACGGGGCGGCGGGCGGCGGCGACGGGCCGTTCGCGGCCAGCATCTCCGTCCGGCTTCCGGCACTCCGCGATCTGGCGGTGCAGGGCCCGCTCACGGACCACGACTTGGAGCAACTCGTGCTGCACGGGAAACCGGGCGTGCCGATGCCGGGAGTGGTCCGGGCGCTCAATCCCCGACAGGTGTCGAGCCTCGTCGCGTTCCTTCGGGTTCTTCCGGCCGCCGAGCATCAGAACGCGCCGGGATCGCCTGAGGCGGCGACGTTCGCAGCGGTGCGGCGCCAGGTCGACTCCGCGGTCACGCTCCGCTCCGATAAGGTTGCCTTCGACGCCTATCTGACGTTCGAGCAGGTCGAGACGGCGGTCCGGGCCCGGAATCCGGGTCTCGCGACCGATCTGGAAGGCGCGTTCGCCATGCTGCGTTCCCGCGTGGCGCGTGCAGCGGGCGACGCCGAGCTCGAAGGGACTCGAGCGCGGTTACTCGGCGACCTGGAGCGCGCCGAGCGACTCGTGGCCGACCAGGGCTCGACGCCGACGCTATTCATGCAATCGTTCGTCCTGCTCCTGCGCGAGGGCTTCGAGGCGATCCTGATCGTGGCGGCGCTGATGGCCTTCCTCGCGAAAGCAGGCGCCACCGATAAGCGCCGCCACGTGGCGCAGGGGGCCTGGGCCGCCGTGGGCGCGAGCATCGTCACCGCGGTCCTCCTCGAGCTGTTGTTCGAAATCACCCCGGGACAACGGGAGGCGCTGGAAGGTGTCACGATGCTGCTCGCTACCGCCGTGCTGTTCTACGTCTCGTATTGGCTGCTTTCGAAGATCGAGGTGGCTAAGTGGAATTCGTTTGTGAAGGGGCGCCTCGAGGGCGCGTTATCGAGCGGTTCCGGATACGCTCTCGCCTCCGTCGCTTTCCTCGCCGTGTACCGCGAGGGATTCGAAACGATCCTGTTTTACAAGGCGCTGATCACGTCTGCAGGCCCGGCGGGCGCCGGCGGCCCGCCTGCCGCCCCCGCGGTCGTCGCGGGCATCGTGGCGGGTGCTGCCGCGCTGCTGATCGTGTATGTGGCCATCGACCGGTTCGGGATGCGGGTGCCCCTCAAGCCGTTCTTCGCGGTGACGAGCGCGATGCTGTACTACATGGCCTTCGTGTTCGCGGGAAAGGGGATCGCCGATCTGCAGGAATCGGGGTTGGTGGGCACGACGGTCGTGGAATGGGCGCCTCGCGTTCCGATTCTCGGTATCTACCCGACGGTGCAGTCACTCTCGCTGCAGCTCCTACTCGTCGTGCTTCTGTTGATCGCCGTCGTGTGGCTCCAGCGCGACCGCTTCAGCCGGACCGGGCCGGATCGACGGCCGTCGTTCCCCTGAGGACGGGGGGCGTAGTCGCCGGCACCGGCTCCGGTGCTCGCAGCCGTGCCATCACGATCAGCCCCGCGACGATCAGCAAGATGCTCGTCAGCTGCGCGAGGGTAAACGCTCCGAGCAAGCGGTCGTCCTTCGCGCGGACCATCTCGATGAGGAACCGTTCCGTCCCCGCCAGCACGAGGTAAACGCCGAAGCGCCAGCCCACGGCGTGCCGGTGGCCGCGCAACCGCCAGAGCCACGCGAACGCGATCAGCATGAGCGCCGTTTCGTAGATCTGAGTGGGGTGGACGGCGACGATGTCGGCGGGGTTCGCGCCCGGCGGGAACGGGACGTGCATTTGTCGCAGGTTCTCCACCGTGGTGGGCGGGAGACCCTCGGGGAACTTCATCGCCCACGGCAGGTTGGACGGAATTCCATAGTCGTCATTCACGAGGAAGCAGCCCACGCGCCCGAGCGCATACCCAAGCGCCAGCGGCGCGGCGGTGAGCTCCATGGTCCAGCGCGCCGGCACCCGTTTCCACCACCCCATCGCGAGCACACCCGCTACACCGCCGAGAAATCCGCCGTACCAGACGAAGCCCCCGCGCCGGAACAAGGCGTCCCACTCGCCGGTCAGCAGCACGTACCAGATCTTGGCGCCGACGATTCCCCCTACCACGGCGGCGAAGACGATGTCGGCGGCGTAATCCTGGTTCATGCCGCGGCGCTGGAGGTCGACCTGGATGGCCCATGCGGCCATGAGAAACGCGATCATCATCATGATGCCGTAGCCGGTGATGGTGATCGGCCCCAGGTGAAACGAAAGCGGATAGATCGTCATGAGCGCGCGGTGCGGGGGGTGAAGGGAGGGGGGGCGGGCTCCATGCCCGGCAGCGGCAGATCGGCCTTCGCATCGAGTGTCCAGTCGCTCGTCTCGCCATTGTTCAGCCGATGCCATCCGGCCCGAGCGATCATCGCGGCGTTGTCGGTGTTCAAGCGCGGGCTCGCGACCGCCACGCGCGCGAGCCCACTCAGTCGCCGGGCGCTGAGTTCGGCGAGGGCCCGACTGCACGCGACGCCGCCGCCCAATAGCGCCGTGCGATAACCCGTGGCCCGAACCGCACGCTCCAGCTTCGTCACGAGCACATCCAGCACGGCGTCCTGGAACGCGCGAGCCAGATGCGGCCGGTCGCGCTCGAGGTCGGCACTCCCGCGCACGGCGTGGAGGACGGCCGTCTTGAGTCCGGAAAACGAAAACTCGTACCCGTCGTCTTTCATCGGGCGGGGGAACGTGAAGCGGGCGGGATCCCCGTCGGCCGCCAGCCGCTCGATCGCGGGACCTCCCGGATATTCCAGCCCGAGCAGGGTGGCGACCTTGTCGAACGCTTCGCCGGCGGCGTCGTCACGGGTCGCCCCGAGCAGGCGGTAGCGGCCCCACGCGGGGACGTCGAGCAGCATCGTGTGGCCGCCCGACACGAGCAGCGCCACGAACGGAGGGGCGAGGTCGGGATCCTCGATGGCGGGCGCGAACAGGTGTCCCTCCATGTGGTGGACCCCGATCAGCCGGCGCCCGCCCGCATACGCCAGCGCCTTGGCGTACACCACACCCACGAGCAGCGCACCGACGAGCCCCGGTCCCTGCGTCACCGCCACCGCGTCCACGGCGCTCCAGGCGAGCCCCGCCTCGGCGAGGGCGCGATCCACCACCGCCGGGAGGGCGGCCAGATGCGCCCGGCTGGCGAGCTCCGGCACCACGCCGCCGAACACGCGGTGGATGTCCTGTGACAGGATGACCAAGCCGGCGAGCTCGGGTCGTTGACGGTCACCGACCAGCACGGCCGCGGACGTCTCGTCGCACGACGTCTCGATCCCGAGAACCACGTCAGCCACGGCCGGTCTTGCGCCTCAACGACACGGAGTCCGGCACCGCGCGTGCGACGATTCCCGGCGGCGCGCTGACGGTGAGCCTGGCGTACCCCCCCGGTCCCGCCTTGCCGACGAGGTGCGCCACCACGCGTACACTGTCCCGGGTGAGCGTGTTTACTCGCGATTCGGGGCCGCGTACGGTGACTGCCACGCGCTCGGGGGAGAGCAGGAAGCCGGTGAACCCCGACGCGGCCGTCGTGATCGACACGCCCCCGATCGAGCGCTCGATAATGGCGGTCACCTCGCCCGCCATACGAACCGCCTTTGGCGTGATGCGGACCGGGCCGAGGGGGGCGGTGTCGATCGGGACGGTCTGGAAAAACGGGCCGTTGACGCTCGAGATGACCGTAGGCAAGGTGGTGACCGAGTCGATCCCGACCAGACTCTTCTCCGGTCCGATCAAGCGCGCCAGGCTCGGCGTGATAGAGAGCCCACGCACCACATATCCGGACTCCGCTTCCACCTTCACGCGGGGGACGATGCGCACATCTCTATGGGTCACCGAATCGAGCAGGATATCGACGTCGCGCGGCCGGATGTCCGCGACTTGCACATCGATGCCCTTGGGCAGCTCGATGTCGGCCGGTCCGAGCTCGACGCGCCACAGCGAGGCGGAGAACGTGTCCGGGATGGCTTTATGGATCGCGCGGGGGAACGAACGCAGCTTGAGAATCTCGCTGCCCTTTCCCGTGAGCACGACCATCACGCCCGCCGGCTGTTGCCGTACGGTCCGACCGGGAGGCACGGTGACCACGAGGCGCATGGCGAAGGCTTGCGACAGCGGTTGCTGGGCCGCCACCGCGATGTACAGCATGATGGCGAAGAACCCGGCCGCCAGCTTGATCGGCCAGTTGCGGACGAGGACCTGTGCGATGCTAGCGCGCTGGCTCATCGAGCAGCCGCCGGACGAGGGTTTCGTTCACCGGGCCGTCCCACTCCGAAGCGCCGATCACCTTCTTGATAATCACGCCGTCGCGGTTGATCACCCAGCTCTCGGGCACGCCCGTGGCCTGGTAGTCCCGCTTGATGGCCCCGGTCTGGTCGTGCAGGATGGCGAAGGTGAGTCCCAGCTCGCGCGCGAACGCGGCCACCACGGAGTCGCCGTCTTCATCGATGCTCACGGATACCACCCGGAAATCGGTTCCGGAGAGACGCCGGTGCAGGCGCTCCAGCGACGGCATCTCGACTCGGCACGGTTGGCACCAGGTTGCCCAGACGTTCAGGAGCAGGACCTTGCCGCGATAGTCCGCGAGCGTCATTGCCCGGCCGGTTGACAGGTCCTTGGCGCGGAATTCCGGCGCCGTCGAGCCCACGCCCACGAGGTCGATTTGCGGGCGGATCTTGATCACGAGGGCGGTGCCGAACACCAGCGCCATCGCCACGCCGATCCCGACCGTCCACTGCCGCGGCGACGTCATACCGTCACCAGGCATCGCCGTCGTAACGCCTGAACCTCCGCGGCTGGGTCGCCGCTCGTGAAGATCGCATTGCCCGCGACGAACGTGTCTGCCCCGGCGGCATGCGCCGCCGCGATCGTCTGACCCGTGATCCCGCCGTCTACTTCGAGAAATGCCCGCGAGCCGCGCTCGCTCAAGAGCTCTCGCGCGCGCCGGATCTTATCGTTCCCGGTGGGCAGGTAGGTCTGCCCGCCGAAGCCCGGATTCACCGTCATCACTAGCAGCACATCGAGGTCGGCCACGACCTCCTCCGCGAGCGCCAAGGGCGAGCCGGGGTTGAGTGCCAGACCTGCGAGCATGCCGTGCGCGCGAACCGCGGCGAGCTGGCGCTGAACGTGGACGGTCGCCTCCGGGTGAAACGTGAAGATCGATGCCCCCGCCTCGGCGAACGATTCGATGTACCGCTCCGGCTCGACCACCATCAGGTGTACGTCCAACGGTTTATCGGTCAGCCCGCGCAAGGCCTCGATCATGTTTGCCCCGAACGTGATGTTCGGCACGAAGCGACCGTCCATCACGTCGACGTGGAGCCAATCGGCTCCCCCGGCGATCACTTGCGCGACCTGTTCGGCCAGGCGCGTCAGGTCTGCCGACAGGACGCTGGGCACGATACGGATCCCGTTGGTCATCACGGACTCCGCGCAACGACGATGTCGACGACCGTTGCCGGCGAGGCGAGCGTGCCCGCCGCCGGTTTTTGCGCCACGACCGTGCCCGGGTTGGCGTCGCCCGTCCGCCGCCGCGTCACCGTACCCAGCTCCAGACCGTCCAGCTCGAGCCGCGTGCGGGCGTCCGCCTGCGACAAGCCGAGCAAGTCCGGCACCGCGATCGTCGGGGCGCCGCGGCTGACGACGACCGTGACCGGCGCCCCGGGACTCAGCACCGTCGTCGCCGCGGGCCGCGTCAGCATCACCACCCCGGGTGGGGCGGCAGCCTGCACGGACTCGACGGCCGCCACCGTAAGCCCCGCCGCCGTGATCAGGCGCTGCGCCAGCGGGCCCTCCAGCCCCACAAGGTCCGGCACCGCAATCTTGGGGGGACCCTCGCTCGACACCAGGGTCACCCGCAACCCCGCGGGCGCGGTGACGCCGGGCGGAGGGTCCTGCCAGATGATCACTCCCTGGGGTGCCGTTGGATGGGGCTCGGTCCCGCCGTCTTGGACCTGCAAACCCGCCTGGCGAAGCTGGGTCGATGCTTCTTGCAGGGATAACCCGAGCACACGAGGCACGACTCCGTGCCGCGTCAAGAGCGGGGCGGGAAAGAGTACCAGGTATGCAGTGAGGTAGCCGCCGAGCAGTGCGCCGAGCAGTGCCAGTGCCCAGCGCCGCGCCCCCAAAGCGGATACCTCCGGCAGCGTCCATGGGAGCTTCCATTCGTGCACCGGCGGAATATGACGACGGAAGCGCATCAGCTTGGTCGCATCAGCCGCGCGGCGTACGCGCCATCGGTACCATGGCGCTGTGGCAGCGTCTGGAAGTCGCCGTCCGGCGTGAGCAGGGCAGCCGGCACCGCTCCTGCCGCGGGTGCACGGACGAAATGGGCGTGGCGAGCCAGAAAATCGGTCACGATATCGCCGTTCTCCTCCGGTTCGAGAGAGCAGGTCGCGTAGACCAATAGTCCTCCCGGCTGCACCAGCTCCGCGCCTGCCGCGAGGAGCGCCTGCTGACCAGCGGCGGCCCGCCGGATCGTCCGCGGCGTGACGCGCCAGCGAGCATCGGGATGACGGGCCATGGTGCCCGTGGCGGAGCACGGCGCATCCACGAGGACCGCCGAGAACGTTGCCGGCCGGAACGGAGCCGACAGAAGATCGGCGACGGCCAGGCGAATCGCCACTCCTGCCCGTTGTGCCGTCTCGCGTAGGGCGCCCAACCGTTCCAGGCGTGCCTCCCCGGCCAATACGCGCGCCCCACCCTGCTCGAGCCGCGTCGCCTTGCCGCCCGGAGCCGCACAGGCGTCATACACCATCGTGCCCGGCGGAATCGCGGCGTAGCGGCAGAGGAGGGCGTGGGCGGGGTCTTGCACGACGAAGGCACCCTCCTGGAAGCCCGGCAGCGTAGCGGGGAGCAGTGAGCGGGGAGCGGTTCCCGCCTTTGTCACTTGAAGCCCCGCGCCATACGGCGCTTCTCGTACACCGAAACCCGCCTCTGTGAGCCGAGCCCGGAGAGTTTCGCTCGTCCACCGCACCGGCTGGAGGGTAAGCACGGGCCTGCTGTCGTTCCACGTCACGAGTCGCGCGGTCGCGTCGGCGCCGAAGTTTTTTTTCCAACGGGCCAGGAGCCAGTCCGGATGGGATGGTACCGTTCCCCGCTCCCCGCTCCCTGCGAGCTTCCTGAGCGCCTGGTTCACGTACTGCGCCCCGCCTTCACCCGCGATCTCCCGCGCCAAGTCCACGCTGGTCGAGACCGCCGCGTATGGCGGCACCCGCGTCAACGCACGCAGCTGATACACGCCGAGCCGCAAAACGTCGTGGAGGCGGGGATCGACGGTCTCGAGCGAGAGCGTCCGGTCGAGTTGAGCCCGGCGGCGCAACACCCCTGCGGCGAGCTCATAGGCGAGTCGCCGGTCTCGCTCCTTGAGGGGAGGCAGTGCGCCGTCGCGGGCCGCCTGAAACGTCGCCCCGGCGCGCACGGCGTCGAGGATCTGCAAGGCCGCACGACGGGCGGCGGTGGCGTCTTTAATCCAGCATTCCTTCGAGCGGCGAGGATGGTACGGCGACCTCGCGTCTCGGCATGCGACCGGCCAGATAGGCGCTGCGCCCGGCTTCGACCGCGAGCCGCATCGCGTGCGCCATGGTCACCGGGTCGCGAGCCGCAGCGAGCGCGGTGTTCATGAGGATGCCGTCCACGCCCTGCTCCATCGTCAGGCACGCGTCCGAGGCCGTCCCGACGCCGGCGTCTACCACGACCGGCACCTTCAGACGACGCTTGATCGTCCGCACGCCGTACGGGTTCAGCAGCCCGAGCCCGCTTCCGATCGGCGAAGCCAACGGCATCACGGCGGCGCAGCCGGCCTCCTCGAGCCGCAGGGCGGTCACGAGGTCTTCGTTGGTGTACGCGAGCACCTGGAACCCCTCCCGCACCAGGGTGCGCGCCGCGTCGAGCAGGCCCTGAACGTCGGGAAGCAGCGTCTCCTGATCGCCGATCACCTCGAGCTTGACGAACTCGTTGAACCCAGCCTCACGCGCCAAGCGCGCGTACCGGACGGCGTCTTGCGCCGTGTAGCAGCCCGCCGTATTCGCCAGCAGGAAGTATTTCCGGGAATCAAGATGGTGGAGGACGCCCGCTTCCTTGCTGCGGTCCAGGTCTACGCGCCTGACTGCGACGGTGACGATCTCCGCGCCCGACGCCTCGATGGCGCGGACCATCGTTTCATTGTCACGGTATTTCCCGGTCCCGACCATCAGGCGAGATTGAAACGTGCGCCCGCCGACGGTGAAGGGTGTGTCCCGGAGCGTTTCTACAGCGCTCGTCATGGCCTCAACCCCCTCCGACGAAATGCACCAATTCGATCGAATCCCCTTCGGTGACGGTCACGTCAGAGAGGCGGGGCCGTCGTACGATGGCGCGGTTATGCTCGACCACGACGACGCGGGGATCGAGCTCGAGCGACGCGAGCAGCTCGAGCAGGGTGGCGCCGGCGGCCACGGTCCGCCGCTCCCCGTTGATCATGACGTCGATGGTATCGCTCACCCGTTCAACTCCTCGAGCATCCGCCGTGCGGCACCCGCTGGATCCGCGACATCCCACAGCGCGCGTATCGCCGCCACGCCATACGCCCCCGTGTCTCTCACGGCCGGGACCCGCTCGGCGGTCACTCCACCGATGGCGATCGTCTTGATCCCGAGCCGGGCGATTAGGCCGAGCCGTGCGGTGCCGAGCGGCTCGCGGCCCGGATGCGTCGGGGTGATAAACACCGGCCCTACTACAAGATAGTCGGCGCCCGCGGCGCGCGCGGCCTCGGCTTCAGCCAAATCGTGCACCGACTTGCCGATCCACCACCCAGCCTCGAGACGGCGGGCGTCCTCGATTGCGAGGCTCGACTGCCCGAGCTGCACTCCGGCCGCGCCGATCGCGAGCGCCACGTCGAGGCGGTCGTTGACGAATAGACGGCTAGGCGGATAGACGGATAGGCGGTTAGCCAACTCGAAATGCTCCAGGCCCGAGAGCGTGCGTCCGCGCGCGTGCAGCGCCAGGTCCGCCCCGGCGGTTCCGGCGAGTTGCCGGGCGATCTCGCCCACGTCCGGTCGGCGGGCGACGCGTTCGTCTGTGATGGCATGGAGGCGCGGGAGCGCGGCAGGAGACTTCACGTGAATCGCTGACCCGCTGTGGCTCCCCGCCCGCGCAGCCAGTCGACGGCGGCCATCCGAGCCTTGCCCGAGGCTTGTACTTCATCGATGGCCACCGCGCCTTGCCCGGTGGCAATCCGTAATCCGCCGTCCCTCGACCGTATCTCGCCGGGCGCGCCTCGCCCCTCCGTCACGCGCGCGCCGAACAGCTTCACCTCACGCCCGTCGAGCACCGTCCACGCCCCCGGCGCGGGGTCGAAGGCGCGGATCACGCGCGCCACGCGCTCGGCAGGGTCGCTCCAGGAGATGCGCCTCGTCTCCCGCGTCACCTTCGGGGCGTAGCTCGCCCGCGAGTCGTCTTGCCGTCGAGGCCTGACCTGGTTGGTCTCGAGGAGCGCGAGCGCTTCGACGAGCGCCTGAGCGCCCATCTCGGAGAGATGCTCAGACAGCTCGCCGCCCGTGATGTCGGGACCGATGTGGTCGGGGATCTGGAGCAGGATCGGGCCCGAGTCGAGGCCCGCCTCCATTTGCATGATTGTGACGCCGGTCTGCGGCAGTCCGTTCAGGATCGCCCACTCGATCGGCGCCGCACCACGCAGCTCCGGGAGGAGCGAAGGATGGACGTTGAGCATCCCGTGCCGGGGCAGGGCGAGGAGCTCCGGTGCGAGGATGTGGCCGTAGGCGACCACCACGCCGACATCTGGCGCGAGCGCCCGCAGGCGCGCGAGAAACTCGGCGCCCGTAGGACGCTCGGGTTGCAGCAGGGGCACGTCTTCGGCTTGAGCGGCAACCTTGACGGGCGGGGCGACGGCCTCCGAGCGAGAGCGACCCTGCGGCTTGTCGGGCCGAGTGACGGCCGCGACGACGTCGAACCCCTCGCCCAGCAGGGCCTGCAACGAAGGGACCGCGAACTCCGGGGTTCCGAAGAAGGCCACGCGCACGTTACAGCTCGCCCGCCGGCTCCGGCGTGACCTCCTTCAGGTAGCCCGACTGGCCCTTGCGGGACTTCTTCCACTTGGCGAGCAGTAGGCCCCGCTTCACGGCGCTCAAGTGGTCGAGGAACAGCACGCCATCGAGGTGGTCGATCTCGTGCTGCACGGCCCGGGCCTTGTACCCCGCCACGTCGAGGCGGTACGGGCGGCCGTCGCGGTCGAGCGCTTCGAGCGTGACCTCGAGCGGCCGCTCCACCTCGCCATAGATCTCGGGGATAGAGAGGCAGCCCTCCTCGGCCATCTCCACGACGTCGCCCTTGTGAACGATGCGGGGGTTGATGAGCACGAGCGGTGGCGGGTCGTCCTCGCCCACGTCGACAACGGCCACTCGCCGGGCGACGCCGATCTGATTCGCGGCGAGCCCCACGCCCTTGGCCGCTCGCATCGTTTCGAACAGGTCATCGACCAGCCGACGCGCGTCGTCGTCCACGGTAGCGACCGGGGCGGCGCGCTGCCGGAGTACCGGCGAGCCAAGCAGGTGGAGCTGGCGAACGGTCACTGCGGCTTGGGTTCGGCGGTCCGGTTCAGCACATTGGCGATGTTGGAGCGCTGCACCACGAGGCGCGACTCGGCGCTCCGGATCGTCACCTCGTCGTCCTTCAGGTGGACCACTTCCCCGATGATGCCGCCGGAGGTGACTACCCGGTCGCCTCGCTGCAGCGACGCGAGCAGCTGGCGGTGCCGCTCCTGCTGACGACGCTGAGGGCGTATCAGCATGAAGTAGAAGATCACGATGATAGCCGCGATCTGAAACAGGAACGCCGTGATGCCGCCTCCGGCGCCCTGACCGGAGGGGGCGAACAGCAGGGCGAACGTGCCGAGCGGGGTCATGCGGGTCCTGGATGCAGGTAGCGGCGGCGCCATTCCGCGGCCCACGGGCCCAAGGCATTCCGCCGGATCGCGGCGCGCATTTCTTCGGCGAGCCGGATCAAGTAGCGAACGTTGTGCAACGAGAGGAGCCGGAGCCCCAGCAGCTCTTGCGCCACGAAGAGATGGCGCAGGTAGCCGCGCGAGAACGTCGTGCACGCCTCGCAATCGCATGTCTCGTCGAGCGGCCGCGGATCGTCGCGGTGCTCGGCGTTGCGGATGTTCACCGGACCATCGGGTGTGAACGCGGAGCCGTTGCGTCCGTTGCGCGTCGGCGCCACACAGTCGAACAGGTCCACGCCCCGCTCCACGGCGGCCACGAGGTCTTCGGGAAACCCCACGCCCATAAGATAACGGGGGGAGCCCGACGGCAGCCGCGGCTCCAGGGATTCGAGCACTCCATACATCTGCGGCTTTTCCTCGCCCACCGACAGGCCGCCGATGGCGAGGCCGGACCAAGGGCGCATGTCGCAAATCCGGCGCAGTCCCTCCTCCCGCAGCGCGAGGTGGACGCCGCCCTGGAGGATGGGCCAGAGGGTCTGCGGGGACGACGCTACGACGCTACGTTGTACGTCCTCTCTCGGCGGGCTCTTATGACGTACCGCCGTAGCGTTGTTAGACGCCTTGAGTTCCTCATGCCGTTTCCCGCACCGGTCCAGCCACCGCAGCGTCCGCTCCAAGGCGTCCCTGGCGGTCGCGACGTCCGCGCCACCCGGCACCACATGGTCGAACGCCATCGCGACGTCGGCGCCGAGCGTCCATTGAATCTCGGTGGCACGCTCGGGCGTGAGCGTGCGCCGGCTGCCATCGACGTGACTCTGGAACTCGACCCCGTCCTCGCTCACGCGACGGAAGCCCTCGAGTGAGAACACCTGGAAGCCCCCCGAGTCGGTGAGGAGGGGCCGGTCCCACGCCATGAAGCGATGTAGGCCGCCGAGCTTCTCGATCACCTGCTCGCCAGGGCGCACGTGGAGGTGGTACGTGTTGGCGAGCACGAGGCCCGCGCCCACTGCCCTCAGATCGTTCGGCGAGAGCGCGCGCACCGTGCCTTGGGTTCCCACCGGCATGAACGCCGGCGTCTCGACGACGCCATGAGGGAGGGAGAGGGTACCCACGCGTGCGGCGCCGCTCTGCGCCTCTACCGTGAAATCAAACATGACTAGAGGATCGCCATTGCATCGCCGTAACTGTAGAACCGGTACCCTCGCTCCACCGCCTCCCGATACGCCGCCATCACTTGATCGTAGCCTCCGAACGCGCACACCAACATGAGGAGGGTCGAGCGGGGCAGGTGGAAATTGGTGAGCAGTCGATCCACCGAGCGAAAGGCGTACGGAGGATGAATGAAGAGGGCGGTGTCTCCCCCGCCTGGCCCGATGGTCCCGTCGGGCCGCGCAACGGTTTCGAGCGTCCGCACGACGGTAGTGCCCACGGCCCAAACCCGCCCGCCCGCTCCCCGTCTTGCATTGATCGAGGCCGCCGCCTCGGCACTCACCGCGTAGGCTTCGGCGTGCATCGCATGGCGCGCGAGGTCGTCCGCCTCCACGGGCTTGAACGTGCCCGGCCCGACGTGCAGGTCCAGCTCGGCGAGGGCGACGCCGCGCGCTCGCAGCCGGTGCAGAATGTCCGGTGTGAAGTGCAATCCGGCCGTAGGGGCGGCGACGCTGCCGTCGTGTGCGGCGTATACCGTCTGGTACCGCTCGCGGTCCTCGGGTTGCGGAGCGCGCCGGATGTACGGGGGCAGGGGCACCTCCCCGTATTTGGCGAGCGTCGCGGCGGCGTCGAGGCTGCCGACGAATTTCACGCGGCGCAATCCACCGCCGAGCTGCTCCACGATCTCGACCGCGCTGTCGTTGCCAAACCGGAGCCGCCTTCCGGGCTTGAGCTTCCCGCCAGGGTGCCCCATCGCGAGCCACGTGCCGTCCGGCAGCGGGCGCACGAGCAGGAGCTCCGCCGGGGCCCCGGTTTCTCTGTTTCCGTGTAGCCGCGCAGGGATCACGCGCGACACGTTGAGGACGACGACGTCCTGCGGGTCCACCAGATCCACGATGGCACCAAAATCGAGATGCCGCAGTGTCCCGGTCGCGCGATCCAGCACGAGCAGACGGCTCCCGGCACGATCGGGGAGGGGGTATTGGGCGATGAGCGCGGGGGGAAAGGAGTAATCGAAGTCGGAGGCGCGCATCGGGCGATTGCGGATTTCGGATTGTGGATTGCGGATTGGAAGGTCGGACGTCGAATCCGCAATCCGCATTCCGCAATCCGCAATTGTCTAGCTGTCAAACATCGTCGGCTGTTCAGCGCTCCGGGGTGGCGTGAATCCAAAATGTTTATACGCCCCCGTCGTGGCGCACCGGCCGCGCGGCGTGCGGGCGAGGAACCCCTGCTGCATCAGGAACGGCTCGTACACCTCTTCGAGCGTGCCCGGATCCTCGCCGACGGCGGCGGCGATGGTGGTGAGGCCCACGGGACCGCCTTCGAACTGCTCGATGATGGTCTTCAGGATGCGGCCGTCCATGTCGTCGAGGCCGAACTCGTCGACGTCGAGCCGCTTTAGTGCTTCGGCGGCCACCTGTGCGGTGATCTTGCCGCCCGCTCGCACCTGGGCGTAGTCGCGCACGCGCTTGAGCAGCCGGTTCGCGACACGTGGCGTCCCCCGGCTGCGGCGGGCGATCTCGGCGATCCCTGCGACATCGGTAGGAACCTCGAGGATCCCCGCCGAGCGCGCGATGATCTGTGCGAGGTCGTCGGGCGGATAATAGGAGAGCCGCTCCACGAGGCCGAAGCGTGCGCGCATCGGAGGTGTGAGCAGCCCGAAGCGCGTGGTCGCGCCGATCAGCGTGAATCGCTCGAGGGCCATGGGGATGGTCTGCGCGTGCGCGCCATCGGCGATACGGACGTCCACCCGGTAGTCCTCCATGGCCGGATAGAGAAACTCCTCGAGGGCGGGCCGGAGGCGGTGTACCTCGTCGATGAACAAGATGTCCCCGGCCTTGAGCGAGGTGAGCATGCCGACCAGGTCCCCGGGCCGCTCGAGCACGGGGCCCGACGTCGTCCGGATATTGACGCCGAGCTCTCTCGCCATGAGGAGTGCGAGCGTCGTCTTGCCGAGCCCCGGAGGGCCGAAGAAGAGGGCGTGGTCGAGCGGCTCGTGGCGCTGCTTCGCGGCATCGATCGCGATCTGCAGGGATTCCTTCACCTTGGCCTGGCCGACGAACTCGTCGAGGCGAGAGGGGCGGAGGGCGGCGTCGGTCAGGCGCTCGTCGGGGAGCGCTTCGGGGGTGGTGACCTGCGCGCGCGCCTCCTTCACGCGGCTTTCCCCACCGGGCGTGCGCGCCACCGCACCGGCCGCGTGTCGCGCTCGAGTGCGTGCGCGGTGTGGCACGTGACGCATTCGTCCATCGCTCGCGTTGCTCCGTCTGGGACGAGCATGCGGTTGGTCGAGCCGCAGCGCGTGCAGATCCACTCGGCCGTCGTCGCCATGGTCATCCCTGCGTGAGAAGTTGTAGCGCCCGGCGCACCAGCCCCTCCGTGTCGCCTGCGGCGTTGCCGCCGCCATCCGCCGCGAGTGCCTGCCGCAGCGCGCGGTCCGCCTCGACGGTGGAGTAGCCGAGCCGCTCGAGCGCGTGCAACGCGGCCTCCGAGGCGCCTCCGCCCGCCGGTTGAGCAAGACCGGCGGCCTCCTCAAACTCGCCGAGCTTGTCGGCCAGTTCAAGCGCCAGGCGCTCGGCCGTCTTCTTGCCGATGCCCGGCACCGACGCGAGGAGGGCGATGTTGCGCTCCTTCACCGCCCGCACTCCCCGCTCCACCCCCAGGGCCGACACGAGCGCGATGGCGATCTTGGGACCGATGCCCGTCACGCCAATGAGCCGCTGGAAGAAACGTCGTCCGGTTTCGTTCTCGAATCCGTACAGCGCCCAACCGTCTTCCCGCACCACGAGCTCGGTCGCGAGGCTCACGGCCGCCCCCACAGCGGGGAGTCGCTCCATCACACCGAGGGGGACGACGACTTCGTAGCCCACGCCCCCCGACGTGTCGATCATCACGCGATCGGCGTCCTTGGCAGTGAGCCGTCCCGAAACCCGGGCGATCACGAGCGGAGCATGTGTGCGAGCGCCACGGCCACGCCGTCCGCGGCGTCGGCCGGCCTCGGCGCCTCCTTCAGGTGGAGCAGGTGAGCGACCACGCTGCCGACCTGCGTCTTGGCTGCGCCCCCGGCGCCCACCACCGTCTTTTTCACCGTCGCGGGCGGGTATTCCGCGATGGTGATCCCCGCCTGCTCGGCGGCGAGCAGAATGACGCCCCGCGCGTGACCCAACACCAGCGTTGTATGGACGTTCTTGTGGTAGAACGCGTTCTCGAGCGCGAGCACGGCCGGCCGGTGGCGCGCGATCAAGTCCGCGATATGGGCGTGGAGCTCGCGCAGGCGGCGGGGCAAGGGGCTCCGCCCGGAGAAACGGATCACGCCGCACTCGACCAGCCGACCCATCCCGGAGGCGCCGTTCCCCGATTCGATCACGCCGTAGCCGGTGACCGACGTCCCGGGGTCGACGCCCAGCACCCTCACGCTAGGCCGTCGCCGCCGCCAGCGCCTCGGCGTCGATGTCGAAGTTCGCGGAAACCCTCGCGACGTCGTCCATCTCTTCCAGCGCTTCGATGAGCTGGAGCAATCGTTTCGCGTCCTTGCCGTCCACCTTCACGGTGCTCTTGGGGATCATCGCGATCTCGGCGGTCTGGGTCGGGATCTGCTTGCCCTTGAGCCGCTCCGTAATCTGATGCAGCTGGTGCACCGGACCAGTAATAAGGAAGGCGTCGCCGTCGCGTACCATGTCCTCCGCTCCCGCATCGAGCGCCACCTCCATGACCGCGTCCTCGGCGGCGCGGCCGGCATCCACCGTGACCTGCGCCTTGCGGTCGAACATCCACGCGACGGAATTCGCCGCCCCGAGATTTCCTCCGTGACGTTGGAACACGTTGCGGATCTCGGCGACGGTACGGTTGGCGTTGTCGGTCGTCGCCTCGATGAAGATGGCCGCGCCCCCGGGCCCGTAGCCCTCGTAGGTGACCTCCTCGTACGTCACCCCCTCGAGCTCCCCGGTTCCTTTCTTCACGGCCCGCTCGATATTGTCGAGCGGCATGTTCTCGGTCTTGGCCGCGTCGATCGCCGTGCGGAGCCGGGCGTTGCCGCCGGGATCGCCTCCTCCCTGCTTGGCGGCGATCGTGATCTCACGGATGAGCTTGGTGAAGAGCGCGCCACGCCGCGCGTCGGTGACGGCCTTCTTCCGCTTGATCTGCTTCCATTTGCTGTGGCCGGCCATGGGCACCCAAGTCCAAAGTCTACGGCCTACAACTTACCACTTTCATCTATCCGGATCGAGCATGTCCTCGAACCGCATCCATCGCCGATAGAAATACAAGTCGACGAATCCCGTCGGCCCATTCCGGTTCTTCAATACGATAAGCTCGGTCGCTCCCTCCACGCCGTGGCCCGGGTTGTACATCTCTTCGCGGTAGATGCCGAGGATCACGTCGGCGTGCTGCTTGATGGCGCCGAGGTGCCCGAAGTCGTCGAGCGACGGCCGCGCGTTGGGGCGTTTGGCGTCGAAGCGCGGGAGCTGTGACACCACGACGAGCGCCACACGGCGCTCGATCGCCAGGGCCTTGAGCCGTTGGAGCACGAGGGCGAGATCTTCGTCCTGTGTCGAGCGCGGGACGCCGCGGGGCGACGGTACCAGCTGCAGGTAATCCACGACCACCAGTCCGAGCTGCGCGAGGGGATCGAGCCGCTCCGCGGTCGTCTCGAAGTCCCGCGCCGCGAGGGGGAGAGGGGAGAGCGGCAAGCCTCGCAGCCGCACCGCGGCGCCACCGATTCCGGCGCGCGTCTGGTCGTTGAGCTTCGCGGTGCGGAGCTCGTCCACGGCCACCCGCCCTTCGATCGCGAGCGCACGCTCCATGAGACGCTCATCGTCCATTTCGCCCGAGAAGAGCGCTACGCCGGTCCCCTGCTGCGCCGTCCGGAGGGCCAGTCCGAGTGCGAGGGCCGACTTGCCGGAGCCCACGTCCCCTCCCAGGACTACGAGGTCCCGTCTGCGCAGGCCGCCGCCCAGCATGCGGTCGATCGACGGAAACCCCGTGGGCACCGTGTCGCCCGAGACCTCGCCGGGACGTTGCTGATCCACGCGCTCGACCAGCGCCTCGACCGATGGGCGCTTCGGAAAACGGCGCGGGGTCATCGGCTCAGAGCGCCACCGCGACCGCCGCCCACCGTTCGCCGCCCACTCCGGACGCCCGCATCGCGACTTCGGCGACGAGATGGCGGCCATGGAGCGCGAGGTCGGCCCGGCTCAAACGGTCGCGCAATGTGGCGACCGTCAGGGGCTGGCCAGCGACAATCAACAGGAGATAGCGGCTCGCCGGAGGCGTGAGCGGCTTGGTGAGGGGCTCGGTGGAGGAAACAGGGCAGTAGCTGGGGTGGTCTGGATCGGACGTGGCGCAAAGCTCCTGCGGGAGGTGCCCGAGCCGCTCGACGCGAGTGGGCACGCCGCGCTCCAAACCCGGCGGTAGCGCCGCGACCACGTCCACCGGCACGCTGTCCGCCGGCGGCATCGCCCGCAGCGCGAGCCTATGGGTACCTGCCGCGAGCTGGGCGGGTTTGGGCTCCGCGGTCGCGAATCGGAGCGTCACACGTCCGTCCTCGACCTCGAGCAGCGTGACGAACGCCGCCCGGGCGAGCTCCACCGTCACGCTATCGGGGACGCCGGGCTTGGCCGCGAGCGGTGTGATGCGAGGGGCGTAACTCAGATCGGGCCCGAGCACGTTCAGGGGCTGTGGATGGGCACAGCCGATCCATGGTAGGCACGCTGCGTAGGCGACGAACCGAACCAAATGTCCCCGCATAGTCCCTCTCCCCTCTCCCCTCTCGATGCTTCTCGCTCCCTGCTCCCTCTATAGATGTATTCGGGCGGAGCGGGCGGCAACCGTGACGGCTTCTCCAGCCTCCGGCCCGAGCACCTCTCGCGCTGGCGCGATGAGTTGCGATAGCACCGACGCCGCGGCTGCCGGGGTGGCGGGCTCGAGGTGGTGGCGGGCTGCCGCCAGGGCGCGCTTGAGGGGGGCCGGGAGGGCGAGGCTGCCGAGCCTGGCTTCCAGGGCCACGAGGCGCCGCCGGTGGTTCTTGCCCGACACAGGCTTCGGCGGGAGCAGCGACTCGGCCGAGCGAACTACCAGCCACAGGGCGAACAGGCCCTCGCGCTTCGGTCCACGCACGGCCGCGGCGACGAGCTCGATCAGTCGAGCCTCCGCCGGCGTGGTCGACCCGATCACGCGACGAGGCGCTCGACGGCGGCGACCACCTCGGCGGGCGTGATGTCCGCGAGGCAGCGGTGGTGCCCGAGTGGGCAGCTCGCTGTCCCGGTCGCCGAACAGGGGCGACAGTCGAGTGCCCGCTCGATGACGAGGGCGGGGGCGCGATACGGCAGGAAGCCGAATTGCGCAACCGTGGGTCCAAACAGAGCGACCACCGGCGTGCCGACGCCGGTGGCCATATGCATGACGCCGGTATCGCCCGAGACGACGACCCGCGCGCGCGCGAGCAGACCTCCGGTTTCCTGCAGCGAGCACTCGCCGGCGGCGCTTTCGGCGGCGCCCGCCGCCGCGAGCTGCTGCGCCAACCCGCGGTCGTCGGGCCCGCCCACGACGATCGGTCGGTACCCCGCGGCGCGGAGCCGCTCGGCCAGCGCGCTCCAGTGGGCGACGGGCCAGCGCTTGGTGGCGTGCGCCGCGCCCGGGGCGAGCGCGGCGACCCGGGCGTCCGCCAAGCCCCGCTCGGCGAGCCATTGCGCCGCGCGGTCGCGGGCCCCCGGTCCAAGGCAAAACTCAGGCGGGCCGCCGTCGGGCTGCGCGTCGAGCCGCCGGGCCGCCTCGAAGTACCGCTCGGCCACCGACGTGCGCCGCCGGTAGGCGTCGACCTTGGTGGCAATAAGCAGCGCGCGCGCCAGCTTCCGCTTGCGATACCCTGACCAGTGGCAGCGCACGAGCAGGCGCAGGCCCGCGCTGCGGATGCTGCCATGCAAGTCGAGCCCATGCGTCGGCGTGAGCGCCCGCAGTCGGCGCGCGAGGTGCCGGATCGGCTCGTCGGGGTCCAACGCCACCACCTCGGCGACGTGCGGGTTGTCGGCGACGAGCGGCGCCATCGCGCGCTTGGTGACGTACACGAGCCGCGCCTCCGGATGGCGCCGGGCGAGCGCGCGCACGAGCGGCGTGGTGAGCAGGATGTCACCGATGGAGCTGAAGCGCACCACGAGGACGCACAGCACGCCGCGAAATTAGGCTGTCGTTGCCCGCGTTCGCCAGTCGCCATTAGCTTTTGGCGTATGCCGCGGCCGAAGACCATTCTCTGGGTGGACGACGAAGTCGAGGGGCTCGCCGCGCACCGGCGTTTCCTCGAGGACCAGGGATTCACCGTCGCCGCCGCGTCCCACGGCGACGATGCGCTCGCGTTGCTCCGCCGACAGGCCTACAGCATCGTGCTCCTGGACGAGCAGATGCCCGGGCGCCGCGGCCTCGAGCTGATCGGGGAGATCCGGACCATCGATCCCGCGATGCCCGTGGTGATGGTCACGCAGAGCGAGGACGAAGGAACGCTGCGCGAGGCGATCGGCATCGAGGTGGACGACTACCTCGTGAAGCCGGTCCAGCCGCGCCAGATCCTCTCGGTGATCACGCGGCTGCTCGAAGGCGATCGGATCCGACAGCAGCGGCTGGCCCGCGACTTCGTCACCCGGTTCCGCGAGCTCGAGGGACGTCGGGGAGCGACGCTCGCGTGGCGCGAGTGGATCGAGCTGGTGGCGGAGCTGGCGCGCTGGGATGTCCGCCTGGCGGCCTCGAACGAGCCCGGACTGTCGGAGGCGCTCCGCGCGTTGCAGCGCTCACTCCGCAAGGATTTCTCGGAATACGTCGCGCGGCAGTACCCCCGCTGGCTCGCGGCGCCCGAAGGGGATCGGCCACCGCTTTCCGTGGACGTCGGTGCCGAGTTTCTCGTTCCGGTACTGCAATCGACCGGGCGGGTGTTGTTCATCGTGATCGATTGCCTGCGCCTCGACCAGTGGGAGGTGCTGCGCGAGCTCGTGACCCCGCTGTTCGACGTCGAAGAGTCTCACTACTATGGCATTCTGCCGACGGCCACCCCGTTCGCGCGCAACGCAATCTTTTCGGGACTGTTTCCCATGGAGATCGCGGCCCGCCACCCCGAGTGGTGGGGCCAAGCGTCCGACGAGGAAAGCCTCAACGCGCATGAAGCCGAGCTCCTCACCGAGCAGATCCGGGAGCTGATGCACCGGCCGGTGCCGGTGCGCTACGAAAAGGTGTTCAGCTCGGGTGAGGGCGACCTGCTCCGCCGGCTTCCCGCGCACCTCGCACAGGACGGCGTCACGGCCCTCGTGTTCAACTTCGTGGACCAGCTGACGCACGGTCGTTCCGAGAGCGCCATCCTCTACGAGGTGGCGCGGGACGAGGCCGCGTTACGGAGTCTCACGCGCACCTGGTTCGAGCGCTCGCCCGTGCTCGCGGCCCTGCGGGAGGCCGAGCGCCGGGGCGTGACCGTGTTGCTCACCACCGATCACGGCTCGATCCACTGCGAGACCCCGGCGACCGTCTACGCCAAGCGGGACGCCACCGCCAACCTGCGCTACAAGTTCGGTGAGGACCTGAAGAGTGAGGACTCGCAGGCGGCGATCCAGGTGGAAGACCTGAAGAGCTTCGGCCTGCCGGCCATGGGGCTGGGCGTGCGCCTGCTCCTCGCAACGGCGGATCGGTTCTTCGTGTATCCCACCAAGCTGCGCGAGTACCAGGCGCGCTATCGGGGCTCGTTCCTGCACGGTGGGGTGACCCCCGAAGAGATGATCCTTCCGGTCGCGCTGCTCACGCCGAGGGGACGCACCGGGTCCAGCGGAGGCGGTCGCTAACATGGGCCGCAGCGCCCGCATCATCGGCCTGCTGCGCCCGTACTCGCTCCTCTTCGCCGTCAACATGTCCACCACGCTCGTCGCCTCCATGCTGGACGGCGCGACGTTCGTGTTGCTGATCCCCTTCCTGCGGACGTTCTTCGGGCAACAGGCGCTGCCGGCCACCGGTGGCACCGTGGTGGAAACGGTGCTTGGGAAGGTGGTGGGCCCGTTGCTCGGCGCGGGGAACGCAGGGGGGGCGGTTCGCACCGTGGCGATCCTCCTCCTCGTCACCCTCGTGGTGAAGAACGCCGCGCTGTACGCCGCGGCGATGAGCAGCGTCGCGATCGAAGAGGGTGTGGTGCGCGACCTGCGGGTGCGCTTGTTCCGTCATTTGCAGACGCTTCCCCTCGGCTTCTTCCAGCGCACCCGCGGTGGCCAGCTGCTCGCCCGGGTCGTGTTCGACACCGATCAGGTGAAGACCGCCGTGACGGCCGCGCTCGCCGCGTTCCTCCGCAACGTCAGCCTCATCGTGGTCTACCTCGTGATCCTGCTTGGCTTGTCGTGGCGTCTCACCCTGATTGCGCTGGTGCTCGCGCCCCTACTCGTCCTGATCATCAGGCCGGTGGTGGCGCGCGTGCGGCGCCGCTCGCGCGCCCAGGCCGACGATCGCGGCGAGCTCACGAGCCTCGTGAGCGAAATGGTGGCGTCGGTGAAGCTCGTTCGGGCATACGTCGCGGAAGAGTTCGAGGTCGCGCGGTTTCGGCGCCTGGCCGACGGCTACCGCACGCGGGTGTTCGGCACTCAGGCCGCGTCGACGCTGACCAGCCCGATCAGCGAGATCTTCGCGGGTTTCGTGCTGGTGTTGCTGCTCCTGTTCGGGATGAGCCAGCTCCGGCCCGAGGTGTTCATCGCGTTCATTATTCTGGCGCTCCGGCTGATGTCGCCGATGAAGGCGGTTGCGCAGTATCCGACCATCATGGCGGGTGCTGCGGCGGCGGCGGACCGCGTGTTCGAGGTGCTGGACCTGCCGTCCAATGAGGGTGACGCGCCCGACGCGGTCCCGGCGACGTTCCGTGATCGGATCGAATATCGCGGCGTTTCGTTCGCGTACGACGGGGGGCCTCCCGTGCTCCGGCAGGTGAGCTTCGACGCGTGTCGCGGCCAGGTGATCGCACTGGTCGGTCCATCGGGTGCGGGCAAGACCACGCTCCTCGATTTGTTGCCCCGCTTCTACGAGCCGACGGCCGGGGCGATCCTGATAGACGGCGTTCCGATCTCCCGATTTCAGCGCGCGAGCCTGCGCGGGCTGATGGGAATCGTCTCGCAGGAGACGATCCTGTTGAACGACACCGTGCTCGCCAACATCTCGTACGGTCGTGGCGACTTCACCCTGACGCAGGTGGAGGCCGCGGCGCGGGTGGCCAACGCGCACGATTTCATCTCGCAGCTGCCGCTGGGCTACGAGACGCTGCTCGGCGAGCGAGGCACCCGCCTCTCCGGGGGTGAGCGTCAGCGAATCGCGATCGCGCGGGCGTTGTTGCGCGATCCGCCGATCCTGATCCTCGACGAGGCCACGAGCGCGCTCGATATGGAGTCCGAGCGCCTGGTGCAGGAGGCGATGGATCGGCTGATGGCGCACCGCACCACGTTCGTCATCGCGCACCGACTCGCCACGGTCCAGCACGCGAACCTGATCGTGGTCGTGGCGGCGGGGCAGATCGTTGAGCGCGGCACGCACGACACGCTCTACGCCGCGGGCGGGCTCTACCGGCGTCTGTACGACATGCAATTCCGCACCTGACATGATCTCGGGCTTCACCATCGTACGGAACGCGGTCCGGCTCGACTACCCGATCGTTCCGGCGATCCGGTCCATCCTCGACGTATGTGACGAGGTGGTCGTCAACGTCGGGCGGTCGGACGATGGCACGCGCGACGTCGTGGCGGGTGTCGGGGACACGCGCGTGCGGATCCTGGACACGGTCTGGGATTTCTCCCGAGGGAGCGGAGTCCTGGCCGTCGAGACCAACCGCGCGATGCTCGCGTGCCGCGGCACGTGGGGCGTCTATATCCAGGCGGACGAGGTGTTGCACGAGTCGGGGGCGACGGCTCTACGCGAGCGACTCGAGGAATGGGATCACGATCCGCGTGTCGAAGGGCTGCTCGTGGATTACCTGCATTTCTACGGCGATTTCGACACGATCGCGACGGATCGGCACTGGTACCGTCGGGAAGTGCGCGCGGTGCGACTCGGTCGGGATATCCGGTCGTACCAGGACGCCCAGGGCTTTCGCGTGGGTCCGGCGGTGCGGCGCGTGCGGGCGCGCTCGACCGGCGCGCGCATGTTTCACTATGGCTGGGCGCGCCCACCGCAGTCCATGCGCCAGAAACTCGTGTCGTCGCAGGAAGTCTTCCGGGAGGCCGCGGATCGCATCGCAGCCCGCGCGACGCACCTGCAGGCCTTGTATTGGACGCCCTTGCTGCGGCCATTTTCAGGGAGTCACCCCAACGTCGCGCAAGCATGGATCGGCGCGAGGCACGCGGTCGACGAGGGCCCACCCGTGGGGCCGCGGCGTCTGCGGCTCCCGCATCTCCGACTGTACGTCTCCGACTGGATCGAGCGGCTCACCGGCGTTCGCTTGTTCGAGTACCGCAACTACATCGAGGTATGACCGCCCGTACGTTCGCGGGCCTCCGCGTGGTCCTCGTCGCGGCGTTCAACCGCTGCTACCACCGGAGCGCGCGGTCGCTCGCCTCTGCATTGGAGTCATTTGGGTGCGAGGTGCAACGCTGCGAGGAGCGATGGCGCGGGTTAAACACAATTCTGCGGCGCCCACTTGCCGGCTGGCTGGCGACGCGACTGCACCGCTCGAGAGCACACCCGGCGGCACTGCTTGGAGGAGCTGCTCACGGTTGTGCTGCCATGATCGGCGTGATGGTCAGCACGAGGGCGGTCGTGGTGTGGTTGTGTCGGGGATTGATGAGGCGCGCCAGCTTGTCCCCCAGGCTCGGCTCGACTGCGGCCACTGGTGTCAGCCGCGCGCGCAGGGCTCGTTCCAGCAATCGCGTGTCCATCGCAGCGGCGTCGCTGTAGAGAACCAGGTAGTTGGGTCGCGGGCTCGCCGAGCGCGCCGGCGCCGCCTCCCGCGCGACGGCGTCACGGTCTTTGAGCACGAACACCGGGGGCCGGGGCCGGCCCAGATAATAGTCTGGGACCCAGAACGTGTAGGCGAACTCGGCCACCACCACTCCCGTGGCGTTATGGCGGCGTTGCACACGCACCAGCGGCTCGACGCGATCCTTCTTTCCGTAGGAGAACAGCCCGACAACGAGCAGCGGCGTGTTCAAGGCGGCGAAATACACCCACGAGCAACGGTATGCCCTTGTCCACCCCCGACGCGCGAACCAGTCCCGCACGTATGGCATCCCCATGGCGCCGAGGATCAGAAGGGCCGGGAGCACTGGCAGGAGAAAACGCTCCTGCTTGTTCGGGACCAGGCTCGTGCCGACGAAGAACGCCAGGGTCGGAATGCCGAGGAGCGGGAACACCCGGACCCCGCGGATCGCGGCCGCCAGGAAGAGGAGGGAGAACGGCGGGAGCAAGATGAAAACGAGGGTCCCAAGGTACTTCCAGGGCGGGCCCTGGGGGTAATCCCCCCCGATCCCGGCTCGGTGGCGCGCGGTCTCAAGGAAGTAGTACCACGGATCGCCGTTGATCACCGCGCTGCTCCATGTCTGCAGCCCGAAGACGGCGAGCAAGCCCAGGACGAAGAACGCCTTGTGGAATCGCGGCGCGGGCCGCCACAGGGTCATGACGGCGAACGCCAGCACGAACGGGAGAGCGGGGAATCGCAGTAACAGCGTAGTCATGATGGCCGCCCCCGAGAGAAACGACCACAACTCCGCACGGCGGTCCGCGTCGTCCGCCTTGAGCAGCCACCAACAACCCGCCAGCAGCGGGACCTGGCACGCCGCTTCTTCGAACTGATGCACAGACGTGACGGGCAGCAGGTAGAAAGCCGCCACGAGAAGCCCGCCCAGGAGCGCGACGTCCTTACCCCCGACGCGCTCGAGGATTCGCCAGGCGAAGTACACGCCGAGCACCGCGCCGGCGGCGTGGATCAGCCGCACCACGAGCATCTCGACGGTGGGCGAGGTGTTTCCAAGGGCTCGCAGCGCGTCCATGACGAGCGCGACGCTACCGGGATACAGGATCGAACGCTTGTAGTCGTGGGGGAGCGGGATGCCGCTAGCGAGACGGTCCGCCGTGTCGACGAGGACCAGGTGGTCGTCTATCGTGAGGAAGCCTTGGCTGAAGATGGCCGCGACGAGCCGGAGCGCGGCGGCGAGGATCAAGACGGCGAGGAGCGGGTGCTCCTCCACCGTGCGCCGGACCGCCGTCAAGCGGAGCCCGGCGGCAGCGTGCCCGTCTCGA
Organism: Gemmatimonadales bacterium; assembly: GCA_035943095.1. Classification (GTDB taxonomy): domain Bacteria; phylum Gemmatimonadota; class Gemmatimonadetes; order Gemmatimonadales; family GWC2-71-9; genus AG41. The sequence goes on from DASZCN010000101.1 coordinate 32,167, forward strand.
GCAAACAGCGGTACATGCGCAGGTACTCGTCCGCCATCACCAGGTGCGTGAAGAACCGCTCGGCGCGCGCCCGGCACGCACCGGGGTCGCGGGTGTGGATGGTCGCAGCCGCCGCAATCATCTCGTCCATGGTGTCGCATAACGCGCCCACCTCGGGCGTGATGAGCTCCGGCAGCGCGCCCCGTCGCGTGCCGAGCACCGGCGTGCCCGACAGCAACGCCTCGATGGTCACGAGGCCGAACGGCTCATCCCATTCCGCGGGATTCCAGAGACAACGGGCGCGCGCGAGCAATGCGGCCTTTGTGGTGCCATCCACCTCACCGACGTACTTGATCGACCCCGTGAAGCTGGGCCGCCACCCGCCCGCGACGATCAAGCGATGGCCCGTGTGCTTCGCGGCCTCGACCGCCCAGTGGTAGCCCTTCGCGCTATGCAGTTTCCCCAGGAACAGGTCGTACTGCGTGCTTCGCTTGGGGTAGCGGCGGAACATGTATTCCGCGGGGTTCAAGCCGTTGTAGACGAACGTTTCGCTCCCATGGCGGCGCGCATGATCGCGCGAGAGGAAGATCGCATTCGGATAGGGTGGCGAGCCGGGCTTCAGGTTGCGGTGAATCGTCTGGATGAAGGGGGCCGCCGTCGGGCCGCGCTTCAGAGGGAAATGGGCGTGGACGATATCGGCGTCGCCTGGCACATAGGGGGCGAGCCCTCCGTCGTCGAACCTGCGCGGAGGAACCTCGACCACTTTCCCCGCCGGAACGCGCGTGCCGGGTGGCGCGAGGAGCGTGACGCGATGCCCCAGCGCCGCGAGCCCCTGGACGAGCGCCACGACGACGCGCTCCGGGCCGCCGTAACCCTTCGCCGGCAATGGCTGATGGGAGGCGACGACGACGTGCATGCGCCCAACAAGATAACTACCGCGCGGGGACGGCGAATACGTCGTAGACGTTCCACCGCATCAGGTTCTCCGGTGTGATGAGCTCGCCCGGGAACTCGCCCTGGCTCTCGATGCGATGTACGGTATACCCGTGGCCCACCAGAAAATCGTACAGGTTCCGCCGGTAGCCCGGTGTGGACTTTCGGAGACTGAACATTTCGACCTGAAGGAAGGGCCGCTGTGCTCGGACCAGCTCCTCGAGAGTCTCGAGAATAGCCAGGTCGAATCCTTCTGCATCTACCTTGATGAAACGAAGCCGCGAGATGAGGTCGGGGTGGCTCCGGCGGAGGAAGCCCGGCAGGTTCTTGCCCTCCACCTGCACCTTGAAGGCACTGCCGTGCGTCCACCGACTCATCCCCTCGTGAAACCCTCCGTTGCAATACCCCTCCTCTCCGTACTGGAACTCGTACCGCCCGTCCTCGCGCATCGCGGCGAACATCAGAGGTAATATCCGCATCTTCGCGAGGTTGAGGCCGGCGTTGCGCTCGAGCACGGGGAACACGTATGGGTTCGGCTCGAGCGCCAACACGAGCCCGGATGGTCCCACCGCCAGCGCGATTGGGATGGTGGTGTCGCCGGTGTGGGCGCCGATGTCGATGGCCACGTCTCCCTCGCGCAGGAACCGGCGGAGTTGATCGGCGACTCCCTGGATCTGCGGCGCAGACACTCGGTAGGCGCCGGGGTGCAGCCACCGCGCGATCTCGACGCGCCCATCGGTCGGGAGGTCGTGCGACTCGATGACCAAGCCGAAGGTCTGCGGTTTCGGTTTGAGGCCGAGCAGGTAGATGAATTCCTTGGCTTTCAGGAGGCCGCGCCCTCGTGTGTGATCGAACACATAACATGCGGAACCAGCCCGCTCCATGGAAAGGCGAACATCGAGCCACTAGCTTCGGACCATGCGAGACCGGGCGCTCACGATCCTCCAACTCACGCATCAGGGGGGCGCGTCCGGCTCTACCATGATGATCGCGAACCTGAGCCGGCAGCTGGCGCTGCGCGGCCATCGCGTCCTCGTGGGGTGTCCGGCCGGCACGAGGCTCGCGGGGCTCGCCCGCGATGCGGGATTGGACGTCGTGCCGCTCGATTTTCGTCGGCTGGCGCCGCTCTCCCATGCCCTGGGGGCGGTACTCGAACGTGAGCGGGTGGACGTAGTCAACTCGAACGCCACGCGCGACCGCCGTGCGCTGACGTGGCTGCGCTGGCGGCGACGCCTCCGGCGCCCGTTCGTCGTGACACGTCACACCATGCCCCTCACGTCGCCCGCGGAGCTTCTGGCAGTAGGACTCTCGGCCGACCGCACGATCGCCGTGAGCCGGGCCGTGGCACGCGCCCTCCGACGGCGGCTGCACCCCGGCGCGCGGTTGCGCGTCGTGCCGAATGGCATCGACCTGACGCGCGTGCGCGCCGCGCCGTCCGAGAAGGATCTTGCCGACGCCCGCGCCGCCCTGGGGGACGTCGGGGGGGGGGACCGCGGGGGCCGGCCTGTGGTACTCGTCCTGGCGCGTCGCAAAGATCAGCACATCCTGCTCAAGAGCCTTGGGGCGCTGGAACACCCGGTCGTCGTCGCGTGCGTGGGGATCGACGGCGACGCGGAGCTGCGCGCCCTCGAGCGCGGCGTCCCCACGCGCCATCGCGTCGTCTACGTGCCGTTCACCGACCGGCCGCTCGCCTTCTGCCGCCTGGCCGCGATCTCTGCCCTGCCATCCCGCATCGAAGGCCTGTCCATCGCGCTGCTCGAGACCATGGCCCTCGGATTGCCGGCGGTGGCGTCGCGGGCGGGGGGCAACCCGGATGTCATCACGTCCGAGGAGACCGGCGTGCTCGTTCCCCCGCTCGACCCGCTGGCCTGGGCCGGCGCGCTCGACCGCGTGTTGGGGGATCGTGCGTTCGCACAGCGGATCGCGCGCGCGGGCCGCGATCTCGTGGAGCGTGAATTCACGCTCGAGTCCGCCGCCGAACGGACCGAGGCCGTGTACCGTGAGGCAGTGGAACGGCGGCGCGCGCTCGATTGAATCCCACGCTCGTCCTCGCCCTCAACTTCCCGCCGTTCGGGGGCGGTATCGCGCGCATGATCGGCGAGATCACTGCCCGCTACCCGGCGGACGGCGTGGTGGTATCGACGGGCACGTGGCCGGGAAGCGAGGCCAGCGACGCCCGCTTTCGCCAGACCGTCGACCGTGTGCCGGTAGGCGCCAAGCGGCTGCGTACGGTGAACGGCCTGGTCCGCTGGACCCGGCGCGCCGGCGCGCTCGTGCGTCGCACCGCGCCCGCCTTCGCGTGGTGCGACGAGGTCAAACCCGCCGGGTACGCGGCGGCGTGGCTGAACGCGCGCCAGGGTCTGCCGTTCGGGGTGCTCGCGCATGGAGCGGATTTCCTGCTGCTGCAGGCGAAGATCGGTCGCTCCGCGTTCAAGCGCTGGACCGCGTCCCGGATACTGCGGCGCTGCGCCGTGGTCGTCACCAACAGCCACTGGAGCGCCGCTCTCGTCCGCTCGGTTCTCGAGTCGCTCCACCTTCCCGGCCTCGCCGCCGACGTGCGCGTCGTGCACCTCGGCACGACGCCGGCCCGGTTCAACCCGGACGTGGACGCCGGCCCCGTGCGCCAGAAGTACGGACTCGACGGCGGTCCGTGGCTCCTGACGGTCGCGCGCCTCGACCATCACAAGGGGATCGACACGGTGATCCGCGCCCTACCGGCGGTCCGTGCGGCGTTCCCGGCGGCGCGCTACGTGGTGGCGGGCATCGGGAGCCGCAAGGAGACCCTGGAACAGCTCGTCGCCGAGCTGCGGTTGGGGGATGCCGTGCGGCTGCTGGGCTTCGTTCCCGACGAGGACTTGCCGGCGCTCTATAACGCGGCCGACCTGTTCGTGCTCGCGTCGCGCCGCTACGACTTGCTCGTAGAAGGCTTTGGCATCGCGGTGGTCGAGGCGTCGGCCTCCGGCCTTCCAGTCATCGGGAGCCGGTCCGGAGGCATTCCGGAAGCCGTTCGGGAAGGAGTCACCGGCCTGATCATCGAGCCCGACGATCCCGGCGCGGTGGCGGCGGCGGCGATCCGGTTGCTCGGCGACGCGTCGCTCCGGCAGGGGATGGGCCGCGCCGGCCGCGTGGCCGTGGAAGAGTACTACAACTGGGATCGGGTGGCGGCCGACCTGATCCGGATCGACTGGGAGTTCCGCCGGTCCTGATCCTCGGTTAGCATTCGCAAAGCGCATGCATCCGCTCGCTCCGGCTCTCCCGCGATGACCACGCTGCTTCTGGCGCAGGATTTTCCTCCAATGGGCGGGGGCATCGCCCGCCTGCACGGCGAGCTCGCGAAGCGCTACCCTCGCGGCGAGCTGGTCGTGTCCACGCCGGCCGATCCCGACGCCGCCGAGGTCGACGCCGGGCTCGGTGTCATCGTGGATCGACTCCCGATCGGCGCCCGCCGGACCAAGACACTCACCGGCTTGCTGCTTTGGTCCCGGCGTGCCGCGAGCCTCGCGCGCCAGCACCGCGCCCGGTTCGTGCATTGCGGGAATGTGAAGCCCGCGGGATATCCGGCGCGCTGGGTGTTCGAGCGCCTGCGGGTGCCCTATAGCTTGTTCCTTTACGGTGCCGACCTGTTGAGCGAGCAACACAAGATCCGCCAGTCTCCCCTGAAGCGCCGCATCGCCCGCGCCATTTTCGGCGGAGCCAAGGTGCTCCTCCCGATCAGCAACTGGACGCGTGACCTCGCCATGACGTTGCTCGGCGAGCTGGGAATCGACTCGGGCGGCACACGGATGCGCGTCATGCCGCTCGGCACCGATCCCGTGCACTTCCGTCCCGGTGTCGATCCTGGTGCGCTACGGACGAGGTTCGGGCTTCCCGACGGTGATACGCGATGGCTGGTGACGGTGGCTCGGCTCCAGCGGCACAAAGGCATCGACACGGTCATCCAGGCGCTTCCGGCGATTCTCGCCGGCGCACCGGACGTGCGGTACGCGGTGGCCGGCAGTGGGCCCGACCGCGAGCGATTGGAGCGGTTGGCGGAGCAGGTCGGCGTCAGGCATTGCGTGAGGTTTCTCGGCGCGGTGGACGACCAGGATCTTCCGGCGCTCTACAACCTGGGCTCGGTGTACGTCGGCGCTTCGCGTCGCTCGGAGCGACTGGGGGTGGAGGGGTTTGGGATCGCGCTGGTCGAAGCGTCGGCATGCGGCCTGCCGGTCGTCGCCGCCAACTCGGGCGGGATTCCCGACGCGGTGCGCGAAGGGGAGACTGGCTTCCTCGTCCCCCCCGAGGAGCCCGCGGCCTTCGCCGCAGCGATCTGCCGCCTGCTCGCGGACCCGGCGACCGGCAAGCGGATCGGACAGAACGGTCGCCGCGCGGTGGAGAGCTACTTCAATTGGGATCGCGTGGTGCGAGATCTCCGCGACGTCGAGTCGCAGGCCCTCGCCACTCCTTGAGCCGCTTCATCAGCCGTCGCTCTTGACCGGGCGGCCGGCTCGACATGCTCGACATCCGCTGGTTTGCGCCGAACGAACACTGCGCGCTCGTGGTGCCTCGCTTGCAGGCCCGCGGCGTATCGATCGCCCTGGATGGCGGCGAACCTGCGCGTCTGGCGATCGCGATGGACGCGCGGGTGGCCGCCGCCGCGTACACGTATGCCCGCCGGGTCGGTTGCCCGCTGATCCATTATGTGTGGGATCTCCCGCCCTGGAGGCTGGGCGACGGTCGTCCCGACTGGGTGTGGCACGTGTTTGGCCGGTTTTTGCGGGTCCCACGCATCGGGCGGCGCTACCCGGAGCGGAAGGGCTATTACAGCCGGCTCAAGTTCGTCGCATCCCGCGCTCGGGAGGTGTGGGTGCCGAGCGCATATACGGCGGGGAGCGTCGCAGCGCGGTTCGACGTGACGTGTCGGCGCGTGCCGTTCTGTTTCGATTCGGACCGCTTCACGCCCGCTTCCGCGACCCGCACGCGCGGGCTGCTCAGCGTGTCGCGGCTCACCCCGCAGAAGAACCATGCGGCGGTGATTCGCGCCGCCGCTCGGTTCGGGCCCGCTCTCGCGGTCCGCGTAGTAGGAAGCGGCCCCGAGCGCGACGGGCTCGAGCGGCTCGCCCGTGAGCTGCGGGTGCCCTGCACGATCGAGTCCGGGCTTTCGGAGGGGGAAATGGTGAGCGCGTATTGCAGCGCGGACGTCGTCGTCTGCCCGAGCCGGTTCGAGGGGTTCGGGCTCACGCCGATGGAGGCCATCGCCTGCGCCGCGCCGGTCGTGGTCTCCGACATCCCGCCCCATCGCGAATTCCTCGGCGACACGCCTCACTACTTCACGCTGGATGACGACGACAGCCTGGTGCAGGCGATCGCCGCCGCGCGCACGGGGCGGCCGCCGTCACCGGCGGTCTTGGAAAGCGTGTCGATCGACGCGGCCGCGGATCGCTTCGCTGCCGGTCTCGCTCCCTACCTGCGGTAGGAGGCGATCTTAGCCCGCGGCGCCCGCCGCGCGCGAAGTGGCCACGGGCCGCGCGCTGATCGCGTAGGTGGGACAGTGGCGGATGAAGCCCCCGTCGATCGGGGACCATTCCTGATCGGGACGCGTGACGACCGCTTTCCCCTCCGCATCCAGCACGAACATGCCGGGTGGCGCCTGTACCAGACATGCGCCGCAACCGATGCAGCGCTCGCGCTGGACCCGAACGGTCACGGGCCGGCGCGGATACACGCCGCCGTCCCCCAGCGCGGGCCATTCCTCCGGCCGGTCGAGCGCGGCGGCCGTCGCGCGGTAGCCTTCTTCCACGACTTCGCGCAGATGATCGAACGAGTCGAACGGGATGTGCTCGACGCGCGGGTGCACGTAGTAGATGGGCGGCGTGGTCCAGTCCCGCAGCCGCAGCTCGAGCAGGGCCTGCATGGCGATCTCGGTGGCGCGTGCGAACACGGCGGCGAATCCTTCTTCCTGCGTGTCCGCGCGGAACGCGTTCGAGGCGGAAACGTCCACCGCGAGGATGAGATCGGCGCCGAGGATGCGGGCCGTTCCCACCGGGAGGTTGTCCACGGTCGCGCCGTCGACGTAGAAGCGACCGCGGATCTCCCGGGGTGGCAGGTAGCCCGGCAAGGCGCAGGACGCGAACACCGCGTCGCCTACCGGCACCTCGTCGAGGCCGTCCAGGCCCCAGAACACCTGCATCCCCGAGTTGACGTCGACAGTGTTCACGATGAGGGGGTGCCGCAAGTCCTGGAACGTCACGTTGCCCACCAGCTTCTGGATCAACAGATCGAGCGGATCCCGCCGGAACAGGGCGGGGGACCGCATGCGCTTGAACGCCATGTCGGCGTGCGCCACGGCGAAGATGTCCTTGCGTCGCAGGGCCACCGCGATGTCGCGCAGCTCGGCGATGCTCCGACCCGCCGACCACGCGGCACCGACGAGCGCGCCCACGCTCGTACCGACGATCTGCGCCGGCACGAGCCCGCGCTCGGTGAGCGCCTGCAGCACGCCGACATGGGCGAGGCCCTTCATGCCGCCGCCGCCCAACACGAGTGTGAATCGCGTCTGGGTGTTCACGTGATTCGCCGCTTGCCCGGGAGGTGAGCTTCCGAGTAACGTAGTCGTGATCCCTATGCCCGCGCTACTCTTTGGCCGTCGCGTCGCGCGCAATCGCTGGTCGCTCGCCGGTCTCGCGCTCGTGGCCGCGTTAGGCCTCGCCGCCGCCGCGGCACCGTGGCTGGCGCCGGCGGATCCAAATCATGGCGAGCTCGCCGCGGCGCTCCGCGCGCCCTCGACCGCGTTCCCGCTCGGCACCGACGCGCAGGGGCGCGACGTCCTGAGCCGTGTCCTCTTCGGCGCGCGGCTGTCGCTCGCGGTCGGTCTCACGAGTCAAGTGATCTCGCTCGCGACCGGACTGTTGCTCGGCCTGGTGGCAGGCTTCCGCGGTCGCTGGGTCGACGCCGTCGTCATGCGCGCCGCCGACGTCACGCTCGCCTTCCCATCCCTTCTCCTGCTCATCGCCGTGGCCGCGGCGGTCCGGCCTTCGCTTCCGGTAGTCTGCGTGGTGATCGGCGCGGTGGGCTGGGCGGGGATGGCGCGATTGGTCCGCGGACAGGTGCTCGTGGCGCGGGGACTCGATTACGTGCAGGCGGCGCGGGCGCTCGGCGCCTCCGACGTGCGCCTCGTGGCGCGGCACGTGCTCCCCAACGTGCTCGGGCCCGTGATCGTGGCCGCGACCCTCGGGGTGGGGAGCGCGATCATGGCGGAAGCCGCCCTCTCGTTCGTCGGGTTGGGCGCACAGCCGCCCACGCCGTCGTGGGGCGCGATGATCGCCGAGGGTCGCGATTTGTTGCGCGTCGCACCGTGGGTGTCCCTGTTTCCCGGCCTCGCGATCGGCCTCACCGTGCTGGGCGTGAACCTCGTCGGCGACGGCCTCCGCGACGCGCTCGACGTCCGCGCATGACCGATATCGCCTACCATCCCACACGTCTGCGCGCGGTGCGCGAGCAGTTTCGCGCGCTCCGCGCCGCCGAATTCCCGTGGACCGCGGACACGGTGTACCTGAACAACGCGTCCATCGGCCCCATTCCCGAACGCACCCGCCGCGCCCTCGACGAATTCACCGCGAAACGCACCGCCCCCCACCTCCTCCCCGACCGCGAGCTCCAGGCCGGTCTGCAGGCGGCGCGCGCCGCGGTGGCCGCGCTGCTCAACGCGGAGCCCGCGGAGATCGCCCTCGCGACGAATACCAGCCACGGCCTGAACCTGGCCGCGCGCGCGCTGCCGCTCACGCCCGGGGATGTGGTGCTCGTGTCCGATCGTGAGTTTCCCGCCAACGTCTATCCGTGGCTGCTCCTCAGGAAGCGAGGCGTCGAGGTGGAGCTGGCGCCGTGTGCCGCCGAGGGGTGGCCGGACGAAGACTACCTCGTGGAGCGCTTGCACGATCCGCGCGTCCGTGTTCTCGCGGTGTCCTTCGTACAATTCTCGAACGGCTATCGCGCCGACCTCGCGCGCCTTGGCGCGGCGTGCCGCGCCAATGGGACCTTCCTGGTGGTCGACGGCATTCAGGGCATCGGAAACTCGGTACTCGACGTGCGCGACACGCCGGTGGACATCCTGGCTTGCGGCGGGCAAAAATGGCTGCTGTCGCCCTGGGGATCGGGATTCGTCTACGTGCGGCGGGAGCTGATCTCGGCGCTCGAGCCCGCGGTGACCGGGTGGATGGCATTCGAGGGTACCGACGACTTCTCGCGGCTCACGGAGTACAACCCCGCGTTTCGATCTGACGCCCGCCGTTTCGAGATGGTGACCCTGCCCTACCAGGACTTCTACGGGATGACCGCTTCGCTTGGGATGCTGAGCGAGCTCGGCATGGACGACATCGCGCAGTACGCGCGTACGCTGCACGAGCCGATGCTGAAATGGGCGGACGACAACGGCGTCCGCGTCGCCTCACCGCGCGAGGACGCGCATCGCTCGGCGATCATCTGTCTCGCCCCCGAGCATCCGGCGGAAGCGTACCACGCGCTGAAACGCGCGCACGTCGTGTGCTCGCTGCGGGAGGGCGCCATTCGCCTCGCGCCGCATTGCTACAACACGGTGGAGGAGCTGGAGCGGGTGCTGGATGTGCTTGACCAGCTCGAATGAGAAAGGCGATACACGACGGCACGTTGCCTGTCAGTTAGGTCGGGGAACGTGCCGTCGTGCCGTCGTGTAACGGGTTCTCCCGATGCCCATCCCCCCACCCTGCCCACGCGACGAATAACCAACCGAACACGATACCGCCGATCGCGAACGCGCGCTCCGTCGATGGCGGCGGGCTGAACAGCGAGCCGTAATACGACAGAAGGAGCACCACGACGAACGTCCAGAAACCGTATCGTCCCACGCGATCGCGTGCGCAGGTGCTCGTGGCGTAGAGCCACAACGCTGCGGCGAACATCACGCTCTCGGTGATGACGGTTCCCGTCGGTGAGTTCCAGAGACCGAGTCCCAGCGGCGTGCCGCCCGGATAGAGCGGCATATCAGGTCGATGTGTGACCCAATCGAGCACCCAATGACTCACCACTACCAGCGCGACGGCGATCGCTCCCGGCACGTATCCGGTGCGCATTCGGTAGAGGACCGCGAACAGCACCCCCCAACCGATGAGTGTGACGAGGCTGTGCGAGAGCGGAATGGAATCGAGACACAGCCTCAAGAACGGGTTTGGGTTGGCAACGATGTGGGCGTGCTCCCACCCGACAAGGAAGAAGACCGGTAGGAGCAGATCCGCGAGGGTTGCCGCCGCGACGAAGGTGCCGAGCGAGGTGCGGGGGGCGACGCGCTTGGCGGCCAACGCGACGGCGTAGTGACCGATGAACACGGGTGATCGCTACGTCCCAGCCCGCAGCAGAGCGTAGTCCTTCTTGCCTTTGCGAAGCAAGAGATTGCCTCCGCTGAGCCAGTCGGGGGATTCGATCTTGCGCGCCGGGTCCTTCACGCGCTGCTGGTTGACGTAAATCCCCCCCTGCTCGATCGCGCGGCGCGCCTCGCTTTTTGATTTCGCGAGGCCTGTCTGTACGACCGCGTCCACCAGGGAGAGGCCGTCCGTCGATTGCACTCGCGCGGTCGGTATCTCTTGGGCCAGGAGATCGAGCGCACTCGCGTGGACTTGCCGGGGATCCATATCGCTGAACAGAACGGCATTCACGGCCATGGCATTCTCGGCCGACTGCCTCCCGTGCACCATCGTGGTCACTTCGGTCGCGAGCCTCGCTTGCGCCTCGCGGCGACTCGGGTCCTTCTTGTGCGTCTTGATCTGCGCGTCGACGTCGTGCCGAGACAGCAACGTGAACAGCTTGAGGTACGCCTCGACATCGCGGTCGTCGACGTTGTACCAGAACTGATAGAACTTGTATGGGGACGTGAGGGTCGGGTCGAGGTACATCGCCCCCGCCTCCGTCTTCCCAAACTTCGCGCCCGACGCGGTGGTCACGAGCGGTGCCACGAGCCCGTGCGCCTCGCCGCCTTCCACGCGGCGGATGAGATCGATCCCGGCCGTGACGTTCCCCCACTGATCGCTCCCACCCACCTGGAGCGTGCAGCCGCGCTCGCGGAACAAGTGCAGGAAGTCGTACGCCTGCAGCAACATGTAGCTGAATTCGGTGTAGGAAATGCCCGTGTCGAGCCGCGCCTTCACCGCCTCCTTCTGCAGCATGATGTTGACGCTGAAGTGCTTCCCGACGTCGCGCAGGAAGTCCACCAGGCTCTGCTTCACCAGCCAGTCCGCGTTGTTGAGCACGAGCGCCTGCGCCGGCCCGTCGAAGTCGAGGAGCTTCGCCATCTGGTCGCGCTGGCGCTGGAGGTTTTCACGGATCTGCTCTTTCGAGAGGAGCGGGCGCTCGCTGCGTTTTCCGCTGGGGTCGCCGATCAGGCCGGTGCCGCCGCCCATGAGCACGAGCGGCTTGTGGCCCGCCAGCTGGAAGTGCCGCAGCAGCATGATCGGCATGAGATTGCCGAGCTGCAGACTCGGCGCGGTCGGATCGAAGCCGCAGTATACCGTGCGGCTGGCGCCGGTCAGATGAGTGCCGATTCCCTGCGTAGCGTGGTGTACGAAGCCGCGCCACTCGAGCTCGCCGAAGAGGTCCGACATGGCGCGGAATCGTACGAGAAGCCGTAACCGCTGGCAAGCGCCGAGCCGCCTCACTAGCTTGTAACGCGATGGTGTCCATCCCAGCGCCCGCGCCGCTCTCCGGGCCCGTCACCTGGTGGCACAATCCGAAGATCCGCGGCCGCGTGATCACGGCCGCCGTGCTCGCGGTGGTGTACGGCCTCGGGCTCGCTTACGGATCGTGGACTCGCGTGTGCGCGGGTGAGCACTGCCCCAGCATCTCCCGCCTGGTTGCGAACCCGAACCATCAAGTTCAGACATCCAAGGTCTTTGCCGCCGACGGCCGCTTGATCAGTGAGCTCGGCGCGGAGCGCCGCACCGTCCTGCCCCTCACCGACATCCCGATCGGGCTGCGCCAGGCGTTCATCGCCACCGAAGACAAGCGGTTCTACGACCATCACGGGATCGACTACTGGCGCATCCTGGGCGCCATCAAGAACGACGTCCTGACGATGAGCTTTGCGCAAGGGTTTTCGACCATCACGATGCAGCTGGCCCGCAACATCTTTCCCGAGGAGATCAGCCGCGAGAAGACGCTCACGCGCAAGCTCAAGGAAGCGCGCGTGGCGGTCGAGATCGAAAACAGCTTCCCCAAGGACACGATCCTTCAGCTCTATCTGAATCAGATCAACCTCGGGGCGGGGGCGCACGGCGTCGAAGCCGCGGCGCAGATCTACTTTGGCAAGCACGCGCGGCAGCTGAACGTCGCCGAAGCGGCGACGCTCGCCGCGCTGCCCAAGCTGCCGGCCTTCTACAATCCGCGTACGCATCCCGAGCGCGCGGTGCGGCGCCGCAACGTGGTGCTCGGACTCATGCGCGACCAGGGCTTCCTCTCGCCTGAAGAAGCGGAGCTCTGGAGCTCGTACCCCCTGGTGCTCACGTCCACCCGCACCAACTACGGCGACGTCGCGCCGTACTTCGTCGAGTGGCTCCGTGTGCAGCTGGACGCCCGCTTCGGGCGGGACCTGTACGAGGGGGGCCTGCGTATCTACACGACCCTGGACCTCGACATGCAGGAGGCGGCCGAGCGCGCCCTTCAATCCCAGCTCGACGCGATCGAAGCCGGCGTGTATTCGAACGGAAAGTTCCCCGGACGCACGACGTATCGCGAGTACCTCGAGTCGTCCAAGGCCTCGGGTGAGGACCACGGCCCGTTCACGCCGTATCTGCAGGGCGCGCTCGTCGCCATCGAGGCCAACACCGGCTACATCCGCGCCATGATCGGCGGCCGCGACTTCGACGACTCGAAGTACAACCGTGCGACCCAGGCGATCCGGCAGCCCGGCTCCACGTTCAAGCCCTTCGTGTATTCCGCGGCGGTGCGCGCGGGCCATCCGGTCACCGAGATCCTCGACGATTCACCGCTCAACCCGCCGGTGATTCAGCTCGATTCGACGTTGTGGCAGCCCAAGGACGACGACGACACGACGCTCGGCATGATCCCGATGCGCGAAGGCCTGTATCTGTCGCGGAACCTCGCTACCATCAAACTCGGCATGGCGCTGGGCGAGCAGACGGTGATCGGTGAGGCGCGCCGCTACGGGATCACGACGCCGCTGCCGCCCTATCCGTCGATCCATATCGGCGCGAAGGGCGTGCGGCCGATGGAGATGATCGCCGCGTACACGGCCTTCGCCACGCTCGGCACGCGTGCCGAGCCGGTGGGCGTCCTGCGCGTGGAAGACCGCCAGGGCAACATCCTGTGGCAGCCCGCAATCCGGCGCGAGCCCGTCATGGATCCCGAGCACACCTGGCTCATGGTCGACATGATGAAGGACGTGATCCGCCGCGGCACCGCGTTCAGCGCGGTGTGGAAGGCGGGCTTTACGCTCCCGGCCGCCGGCAAGACCGGTACGACTGACGATTACACCGACGCTTGGTTCATCGGCTACACGCCCGAGCTCGTGGCCGGCATCTGGGTCGGCTACGATCTGCAGCAGCGCATTCTCGAGCACAACGCCGGCGGCGGCCGTATCGTCGCGCCGGCGTGGACGGCGTTCATGCGCGACGTGTACGACCGTCGGCCCGCGCCACCCGATTGGGTCCGGCCCGACTCGCTCATCACCCGCGAGGTGGACTGGTCGAACGGGTACCTCGCCACGCCGTTTTGCCCCCAGGACGTACGCCACTGGGACTGGTTCTATCCCGGCACGGAGCCGACCCAGGCGTGCCCGGTGCACACGCCGTTCGGCGGCATCGGAGTGTCTCCGTAAAGGACAGGTGTCCGGTTTCTGGTGTCCGAAGACCCGCCTCCATGCTTCTCATCCGCGCCCGCTCCGTGCATCCCGTGACGGCGCCGCCCATCGCAGACGGCGCCGTTCTCGTTGACCACCGCGGGAAGATCGTGGCAGTGGGACCCGCTGCGACCGTGCCGGCACCGGAGGGAGCGCGCCGGCTCGAGTTCCCGGAGGGCGCCCTGGTCCCGGGACTCGTCAACTGTCACACGCATCTCGAGCTCACCCACCTAGCCGGAAAGAATCGGGAGACCGCCTTCGCGCCGTGGATTCGCGCGATCCGCGCTCTCAAGGACGCCACGACCACGGAAGAAATCTCCCGCTCCGCCGAGCAGGGTGTGCGCGACGCGTGGGCCGCGGGTGTCACCTGCGTCGCAGATACCGGGAGCACCGGCGCGCCCCTCGAGGCGCTCACCCGTCTCGGCGGACGGGGGATCTACTATCAGGAGGTGTTCGGGCCCGATCCGGCGAAATGCGGTGCAAGCCTCGCCGAGTTGGAGCAGGCCGTCGCTCGCCTCACACCACTCGCCTCGCGCCACGTTCGCCTCGGTGTCTCCCCCCACGCGCCGTACACGGTGAGCGAGCCCCTGTATCGCGCCGTGACAGACTTCGCGCGGCGTGAGGGACTGCCGGTGGCGGTTCATCTCGCCGAATCCCGCGAAGAGAGCGAGCTCGTCCGAGACGGCACGGGGCCCTTTGCCGACGCGCTGCGCGCGCGTGGCATCGCCGTGCACGCACACCACTGCTCCCCGGTCCAGTACCTCTTGCGACTTGGCGTCTTGCAACGTGCGACGGAGTGGCTGTTCATTCACTGCGTTCAGGTAGATGAACGGGACATCGCGATTCTTCGGGACTCGGGCGGGGCGGTGGCTCACTGCCCGCGCTCCAACCGGGCGCACGGGCACGGCGCGGCGCCGCTTGGCGCGTTCCGTCGCGCCGGCGTTCGCGTCGGGCTCGGCACGGACTCAGTTGTCAGCGTGGGAGACGTCGATCTCGGAGCGGAGGCCCGAGCCGCCGGTCTCGATGGCGAGGAAGCGTTGCGAATGCTGACCCTCGACGGCGCGCGCGCTCTCGGCCTCGAACGCGAGATCGGATCTCTCGACGTCGGCAAGGAAGCAGATCTCACGGTCTTTCCCCCTACCGTCCTCTACCGCCCTCTGCCGTCCTCTACCGCTCTTCTTACAGTCGTCGCCGGGCGCGTGGTTCGCGGCTAGATTCTGGCCCCATGAAAACCCAGCGCCACGCCGCCATCTTGAAAATCGTCCGCGCGGAGACGGTGGCGAGCCAGGAGCAGCTGCGCGAGCTACTCAGGGGCGAGGGGTTCGACGTCACGCAGGCGACGCTCTCTCGCGACATCCGCGAGCTCGGTCTCGCCAAGGTGGCGGCGCCGGATGGTGGCTCGCACTACGCGCCGGCGCCCGAGTCGGGCCCCATCCGGCCGCAGCTCGCGCAGCTCTTGCCCACACTGCTCGTGTCGGTCGACGGCGTCGGCCCGCTGCTCGTCGTGAAAACGCCGGCCGGCGGCGCCCAGGCGCTCGGCCTCGCCATCGATGCGGCGGGATGGTCCGAGATCATCGGCACCATCGCCGGCGATGACGCCGTACTGGTCATCACGCGCAGCGAGCGCGCGCGCCGCGCGGTGCAGACGCGCCTGAAGGAGCTGGGCGGCATTCCGGAGTGAACCCCTTTTCCGCTCTGACGGAGGAGACGAGAGTGGCCCACTTGAGCCGAGTTGGCCTCGCGGTCGCGTGCCTGGCGGCCGCGCTTGTGAGCGTCCCGCGGTTGGTGCTGTCGCAGGAACCGACGCTCACGGCAGCTGAGCGTTCCGCCGGCTGGCGCCTGCTGTTCGACGGCCGGACCACGGCCGGATGGCGAGGCTTTCGCATGGACTCGATGCCCGCGGGCTGGTCCGTGGTCGATGGTGCGCTGACCCGCGTGGCGCGCGCGGGCGATATCATCACCACTGAGCGGTTCGCCAACTTCGAGCTGGTGCTGGAGTGGAAGATCTCTCGTGCCGGCAATAGCGGCATTTTCTACCGGGTCAGCGAGGACGATTCCACGGCGTACTGGAGCGGCCCGGAGATGCAGGTGCTCGACGACGCCGGGCATCCCGATGGCAAGTCCCGGCTGACGGCGGCCGGGTCGTGTTACGGGATCTATCCCTCGCCGGCGGGTGTCGTCAAACCAGCTGGCGAGTGGAACCGGGTCCGACTCGTGGTTCGCGGGAATCATGTCGAGCACTGGCTCAGCGGCGTCAAGGTGGTCGAGTACGAGCTCGGAAGCCCGGACTGGGAGGCGCGGGTCAAGCGGAGCAAGTTCGCGCCCCACGTGCACTACGGCCGCAACGCGAGCGGGTACATCGGCCTACAGGACCACGGCGACTGGGTAGCGTACCGCGACATCAAGATCCGCGTGTTGCCGTGACCGTCCGGGTCCGGCTGTCGGTGATGATGTTTCTCCAGTACTTCGTCTGGGGAGCGTGGTTCGTGACGATGGGTACGTACCTCACTCAGACGCTGCATTTCACCGGACAGCAAGTGGGATGGGCCTACGGGGCGACCGCGATCGCCGCCCTCATCTCGCCGTTCTTCCTCGGGATGGTGGCAGACCGTTTCCTGGACACGGAAAAGCTGCTCGCCGCATTACACGTCGCGGGTGCGGGCGTGATGTGGGTGGTCTCGACGCGTACGGCGTTCGGGGAGTTCTATCCGTGGCTGATCCTGTACGCATTGTGCTATATGCCGACCCTGTCGCTCACGAACTCCATCTCATTTCACAACGTTCCGGATCCCGCCCGCGATTTCCCGCTCATCCGGGTGCTCGGGACGATCGGGTGGATCGTCGCGGGTATCATCGTCGGGAAGGTGCTGCACGCGGATGCCCTCGCCCTGCCGATGCGGCTTGCGGCCGGGGCGTCGGCCGTGCTCGGACTGTTCTCGCTCGCTCTGCCCCACACGCCGCCCAAGGCGGCCGGGACGCCGTTCAGCATGCGCGACGCCCTGGGTCTCGATGCGCTCGGACTCCTCAGGGACCGCGCATTCCTGGTGTTCGTGATCGGCTCGTTCCTGTTGTGCATCCCACTCCAGTTCTATTACGCGTGGGCGAACCCGTTCCTGAACGAGATCCACGCTCCCGATCCCGCCTTCATCCAGACGTTCGGGCAGATGTCCGAGATCGTCTTTATGGTGATGTTGGGGTTCTTCTTGAAGCGGTTCGGCATCAAGACCATCATGCTGGGCGGAATGCTGGCGTGGGGCGTCCGCTACCTCGCGTTCGGTTACGGCAACGCGGGCGCCGGCATGTGGCTGATCTACCTCGGTATCCTTCTCCACGGTCTGTGTTACGACTTCTTCTTCGTGGCCGGCCAGATCTACACCGATGAGCAGGCAGGCCCGAAGATCCGAGCCGCCGCCCAGGGGTTCCTGAACCTCGTGACCAACGGGCTCGGCTATCTCATCGGGGCGACGGTTGTCGCGGGTCGCGTCGTCGACATGTACCGTGCGCCCGATGGCACACACGACTGGCGCGCGATCTGGACGGTGCCGGCGGTCGGCGCATTCACCATCCTCGTGGTCTTTGCCTTTCTGTTCCGTCCTCGGCCCGCGCCGGTCGCTGCGGCACCCGTTCGGTAGGAGTCATCCATGGCTCGAAAACGCATCACGAGACGCAGGTTCGTCGGCGACCTCGGCGCCGCCGGGCTTTTCACGATCGTGCCGCGCCACGTGCTCGGCCGAGGCCGTCGCGCGCCGAGCGATACGCTGAACGTCGCGTGCATCGGGGTGGGCGGCATGGGCAAGAACGATGTAAAGGGTATGGAGGGTGAGAACATCTATGCCCTGTGCGACGTTGATCTCAAGGCTGCCGAGGATTCATTCCAGGCTTATCCGAAGGCGAAGCGCTACCGGGACTACCGCGAGATGTTCGACAAGGAGCGAAACAGCATCGACGCAGTGACGATCTCGACGCCGGACCACTCGCACACGGCCGCCGGGCTGCTCGCGCTGAAGGTGGGCAAGCACACCTATATCCAGAAGCCGCTCGCCCGGACCATGGGCGAGGTACGGGCATTGGCGGACTACGCCCGCGCGCATCCTAAGCTCATGACCCAGATGGGCAACCAGGGACATGCGCGGGAGGGCGCCCGGCAGATCCGCGAATGGGTGGAGGCGGGCGCCATCGGCACGGTGCGTGAGGTGCACTTCTGGACCAACCGGCCGATCTGGCCGCAGGCGATCGAGCGGCCGCTCGATGAGTACTACGTCCCGGCCACCCTCGACTGGAACTTGTGGCTCGGCCCGGCTCCCGAGCGACCGTATCATCCCGCGTACGTGCCGTTCAAATGGCGGGGGTTTTGGGATTTCGGGACGGGAGCGCTGGGCGATATGGCGTGTCACATCATGGACGCGGCGTACTGGTCACTCGACCTCGGCTTCCCCTCGCGCATCGAGCCCGAATCGACTCCGCTCTTCAAGGAAACCGCACCCGCCGGCTCGCGTATCACGTACACGTTCCCCGCAAAGGGAAACCGTCCCGAGGTGAGAGTCGTGTGGCGGGACGGCAGCCTGTATCCGGCGCGGCCGCCCGAAGTGACCGACGACGCGGCGTGGCCGGCCGATCGTGGGGGCGGGCAGCTCTGGATCGGGTCCGACGGCAAGCTCGTCGCCGGTACGTACGGCGACGATCCCAGGGTGCTCGACGCCGCCAAGCAGGCCGAGCTCACGGCGCATCCTCCGGCCCAGAAATACCCGCGCTCCCCGGGCGTGTACGCCGAATGGATCGCCGCCTGCAAGGGCGGCGCGCCCGCGGGCTCGACGTTCGACGGGCATGCCGGTGGGCTCACGTCTATGGTGCTGCTCGGCTGTCTCGCGGTGCGACTGGGGCGCGTGCTCGAGACCAATCCGGCGACCGGCCAGGTGACCAACACTCGCGTTCCCGACGAGCTCGTCCGGCCAACGTATCGGTCCGGGTGGGTCCTGTAACAATGCTCGGCGGCTTGTCAGGCAGCCTCAGCGCTCACCCGTTGCTGGCCATAGTGACGTTGTTCGGGGCAGGCATCGTGACGAGCCTGACGCCGTGCATCTACCCAATGATTCCGATCACGGCGGGCATTCTCTCGGGCGTGAGCGCGGGCCAATGGTCGCGCGCCCGGACGGCGCGACTCACGCTCGCGTACGTCACCGGCCTCGCGCTGTTCTACGCCATCCTCGGACTCATCGCCGGGCTCTCGGGATCTCTTTTCGGCACCGTGAGCGCGAGTCCCTGGGCCCGCCTCGCGATCGGGAACCTCTTGCTCGTGTTCGGCCTTGCTATGCTCGATGTGATCCCGGTCTCCGCACCGCAGGGTCTCATGCGATGGGCGGGGAGTCTGGGCGGCGGGTCGTATCCCGCCGTGTTCCTGCTTGGAGCGACGTCCGGCATCGTTGCCGCGCCGTGTGGTGCGCCGGCCTTCGCAGCGGTGCTCACCTGGGTGGCATCCACGCGGAGCGGACTGCTCGGATTCGTGTACTTATTCGTATTCTCACTGGGGATGACGGCGCTGCTGGTAGTGGTCGGCCTGTTCTCGGGCACCGTGGCAACGCTCCCTAAGGCAGGGATCTGGATGGTATGGATCAAGAAGGCCGCCGGCGTCATCATGCTGGCGATGGCGGAGTACTATTTCATCAAAGTGGGGCAAGTCTTGTGACGAAATACGGATTGGCAGTCGTCGCCGCGCTGGTCGCGCCGGTAACGCTCAGGGCCCAGGACATCGGCCTACCGCTGGGGACCAAGCCCCCGGCGGTCACGGTGCAGGATCTCGACGGCAATGCCGTCGATCTCGGTCGCTACGTCGGCAAGCAGCCGGTGTTGCTCGAGTTTTGGGCTACGTGGTGCCCGTTGTGCAAGGCGCTCGAGCCCGCGCTCAAGGCGGCGCACGCGCGTTATGGCGCGACCGTCCAGTTCGTGGCCGTCGGCGTAGGGGTGAACGAGTCGCCGGCCTCGATCAAGCGCCACCTCGCGGACCACCCGCTCCCGTTTCCGGTCCTGTTCGACGCGAGTGGCGCGGCGGTCCGAGCCTATCAAGCTCCTACGACATCGTACATCGTCGTCCTGGACGGCACCGGGAAGGTGACCTACACCGGTGCCGGTACGGACCAGGACATTGTGGCGGTGCTACGCCACGTGGTCGGAAGCTAGCCGCCTTACTCTCCCTCCGCGGTCCGCGGCGTGATCTTATCGATCGCGGCCGAGAGATCCTTGTAGGACTGCGGGTCGATCTCCCGGAACGGCGCCATCTTGTAAGCGATTTTCCCGTCCGGTCCCACCACGAACAGGTTGCGCACATCCATGCTGTATTTCGGATTGTGGGCGCCGTACGTCTTGCCGACTGCGCCGCCCGAATCGCTCGCAAACAGGAACGGAAACTCGTCGTCATGAGACCATGCCGCGAGCGTATCCACCGGGTCCACACTGACGCCGATGAGTACCACGTTCCGCCCGTCGTGAAACAGCTGTGCGTACTGATCACGGTACGCATGCATTTGGATCGTTCAGCCCTTGGTTCGCGCCTTGTAGAAGAAGGCGAGGACGACCGTCTTCCCCTTGAAATCGCTCAGGTGGATGGGGGCCTTGAGCACGCCGAACCGCGTGGCCCCGGGGAGCGTGAAGTCGGGCGCCACCGAGCCGACGGCCAGCTCGGGAGCCGCGGGCTGCTGCGCGCCGATCCGCGACGCGGCCAGGGCGAGCGCGAGCGGGATGGCGAGCGGTGCTGCTTGGCGAATCATGTCGAGTGTCCTCGGCAGAACGGGTCACCCAAGGTACGCATGACGGTGAAACAGCGTTAGGGTCGGGGCCTCCACGTTCCTTTTGCGACGGCGGGCACGAATCCGCCGAGGCCCTCCGGGGGAAAATCGAGCGTGCGACCTTGCTCCGCGCTCATGTACGCCGCCATCAGCAGCTTCACGACCTCGAGGCCATCGCCGAACGTGAGCTGCGGCGGTTCGCGTCCCTGAAACGCGCGCACGAAGTGCCGGTCCTCCGCCTCGTAGCCGTATACGGCGGGCTCACCCGCGACCACGGGCATCAGCCCGATCTCGGCGTTTTGCTTCTCGACCAAGTCCTCACCCGCCTGACCCTTGACCTGCCGGCTGAAGAACAGCTTGAGCGGGCTCTCGAGGGAGTTCCACGCCATCGAGTATTCTGGGCCGAGTAGCTCGGCCGACAGGCGGAGGCCGGCCCCGACGAAGCTCCAGGATGTGGTCGCCTCGCCGATCACCGTGGCGCCGTCATCGGTCTCGAACTCGACGGTGAGGCTCGCGAAGTCCTCGGCAGGATGCTTGGCGTAGTCGACCTCCCGGCCCATCGCCTGCCGCAGGCGCTCGGTGTATTCCGGTCGCGTCCACTTGAGGCTCGCGATGTGCCCGGTCACCCGCATGGGTCGGACGGAAGAGAGGGGCGCGCCGGGTTGAGTCAGCAGGTGACGCACGACGAGGCCCGAGTGGCACATCATGTCGTTGAGCACGCCGCCACCCTGCAGCTCGCCCCGCCAGAACCACGGCATGTGGGGCCCACTGTGCTCTTCGGCGGCGCGGGCGAGGTAGGGACGGCCGGTGAGCGCGGCGCCGCGGGCCCAGATGATCGCGCGTCCCTGGGTCACGGCGGGCGCGAACACCTGGTTCTCGAGGTAGCCGTGTGTGACGCCCGCCTGTTTCGCCAGCTCGATCACCCGCGTCGCCTCGGCGACATTGCGTGCGAGCGGCTTCTCGCAGGCGATCCCGGTGAGCTCGGCTTTGCCGCGCGTGACCGTGTCCGCGATCTCCTCCATGTTGGCGACCCGCGTATCGTTCCGGCCACACAGCCATAGCGCATCGATCGCTGGGTCCGCGATCATCTCGGCGATGGAGCGGAACGGCCTCGCTTCGCCCAGGTCGAGCCGGCGGGCGAGGGCGGCCGTTTCGACGGCGCGCTTCGTGGTCGGGCTCCACACGCCGAGCACATCGGCGTCGCGCACGGTCTGGAATGCCTGCAAATGAAACCGCGCGTTGAATCCGCTCCCGACGAAACCCACGCCAAGGCGCTTATTCGTCATGCCTCGTCAATCCTCGTACCGCACACCCAGCTTGGCGAGCGCGTCCGGCGGGCAGCCCTTCCACTCGGGAACGAACGTGTTGCCGATGTAACGCAGGTCGTGCACGCCGAGGCGACTGGAGAAGAACCCCGAGGCGGTGAGATCACGGAACCTGTTGAAGAACGCCACGCCGGAGGCGTGCTGCGGCTTGGCCTTGCGCGGCCATGCGATGTCATCCAGCACCGCGGCGCGCTCCGCCTCGCCGCAGGTGACGAAGGTCTTGCCGTACCGATCGTCGCATTCATGGTCGAGCCAGGCCAGGCCGCCGCGCACGGGGACCTCGAGGTCGGGATCGTCGCCCAGCATGAAATCCATGAATTCGGGCACGCCCGCCTCCGTGGCGCTCCCGGAGCGCTCGTCTTTGGGAATGATCAGGTCCACCAGAACACGCACCGTCTCCCATTCGTGCGGCGTGAACTGCTTCGGCTCATATGGCGCGCCGCGAGCGAGCGCCTCGCGCGCTCGCGCCGAAGCTTCGCGCGCCGATTCGGGCGACCACCGAAGCGCTAGGGCGAGCGGGGCGGCTGCGAGCAGTCCGATGACTTCGCGCCGCTTCATGTCTCTCATGACATCCCGTCCTCGGTGCGGGAACCGGTAGCCCCTCCGGCTCGGGGTCCCTGACTTCCCCCCGCCGCCGCACCCCGGACCTTCGCCTTCGGGGCTACCGGTTCCCGCACATGACGAGGCCGGAGCGGCGCCGAGTGGCGGTCCCGCAGGCGAAGACGCCTGGGGTGGAGGGCGGCGGTGTCAGGCGTCCCGAGCCGGAGGGACTGCCACTCGGCGCGCCATGTTCTCACAGAGCCCGGTTCCTCATTTGATCGGCGATGTGCTCGCTCGTCCGCATGGCCAATGCGAGAATGGTCCATGTCGGATTCTTGTCCGCCTGCGACACGAACGGTCCTCCATCGGCGACGAACAGGTTCTTGCAATCGTGCGCCTGGCACCAGCGGTTGACCACCGAAGTCTTGGGATCATCGCCCATGCGCACCCCACCGAGCTCGTGGATGATCGTGCCGCCGGCCGCGATGCCATAGCCCTGCTCGCGCGTCGGCATCGGGGCGAACACCTCGCCGCCCATTTCGGCGATGAGCGCCCGAAACGTCTCCTGCATGTGCTTCACCTGCCCGTGCTCGTGGTCGGACCATTTCCAGTGGAATCGGAGCACCGGGATGCCCCAGCGGTCCACTACCGTGGGGTCGAGCTCACAATAGGTGTCGTCGTTGGGAATCATCTCGCCGCGGCCCGAAAACCCGATGCTCGCGCCATAGTAGCGGCGGTAATCGTCCTTGAGCTGCTTGCCGTAGCCTCCCCCGGACGGGTAACGGTGGATGCCGCCCAGGAATCCGTAGGACGGCAGGTTTGAGCCGCCCCAGACCTCGATGTGGTAGCCGCGCGGGAAGTCGAGTTTCGCGTTGTCGAGCCACCACGGCATGTACAAATGCATGCCGCCCACGCCGTCGTGGTTGTGGGGGACGTGGTCCATCATCTTTGGGATGAACCCGGAGACATCCGTTCCCGTGGTGTCCGTGATGTAGCGTCCGACCACGCCACTCGAGTTGGCGAGGCCGTTCGGAAACAGCGTGGTCTTCGAGTTGAGCAACAGGCGTGCCGATTCGCAGGCGCTCGCGGCCAGGACCACGACCCGGGCCCGCACGCGGGAGTCGGCCCCGGTGGCCTTGTCGATATACGCCACGCCCGTCGCCCGGCCGTTGGAATCGACGGTCACCTCGCGCGCCATCGCGTTGGTCATCAGCGTGAGCTTCCCCGTCGCCAGCGCCGGCGCGATCAGCACATTCGTGGACGTGAAGTTCGCGTTGACGCGGCAGCCGCGGTTGCACTGGCCGCAATAGTGGCACGCGGCCCGCCCGTTCACGGGTCGCGTGAGGATGGAGAGGCGCGCGGGAATGCAGGTGACGTGCAGCTTGTCGGCCGCCTGCTTCACGAGCAGCTCGTGGCAGCGAGGGCGGGGGGGCGGCAGAAAAAGGCCGTTCGGTTCGTTCGGCAGGCTCTCCTTGCTGCCGAACACTCCGATCAGCCGGTCGACCTCGTCGTAATAGGGGGCGACGTCGTCGTAGGCGATCGGCCAATCGTCGCCCAGCCCGTCCCGGCTCCTGCGCTTGAAGTCGTAGGGTCCGAACCGGAGCGAGATGCGGCCCCAGTGGTTGGTTCGGCCGCCAACCATGCGCGCCCGCCACCAGCTGAATTCCGTGCCGTGCGCGCGCGTGTACGGCTCGCCCGCGATCTCCCATCCGCCGATGCAGGCGTCGAATTCGCCGAACGGCCGATCGCGCGTGGACGCGCCGCGCCGCGGCGATTCGTACGGCCACTCGAGCATCGCCGAATCCTTGGCGTTGTCCCAGGGCTGGCCGGCCTCCAGCACGACGACGTCGGCCCCCGCCTTGGTGAGCATGTACGCCGCCATGCCGCCGCCGGCACCGGACCCGACGATACAGACGTCATACGTCTTGGGAGATGGGCGCATGCGCCGGCAAACATCGGCCGAGCGGAGGGAGTCCGCCAGGTTCGGCGGGCGTTGACAGCACATTCGCCTGCTGTATGTTTATGCAACCAAGTGCATAAACCTACGGAGGGGTGCGACATGGGGCCGTTGGTGGTTCTCGCCTATTCGGGTGGACTCGACACCTCGGCGATCGTGCCCTGGCTCCGCGAGCAGTATGGTGCCCGGGTCCTGTGTTTCGCCGCCGATGTTGGGCAGGGGACGGGAGAGCTGGGCGGTCTGGTCGACAAGGCCAGACGATCGGGGGCCGTCGACTGCGTGATCGAGGACCTGCGCGAAGAATTCGTGCGCGACTTCGTGTTCCCCACGCTCCGCGCCGGCGCCGTCTACGCCCGCACGTATCTCCTCGGTACGGCTATGGCCCGTCCCGTGATGGCGTCACGCCAGGTGGCCCTCGCACAGCAAGCGGGCGCACAGGCGGTGGCCCACGGTTGCACCGGCAAGGGCAACGATCAAGTCCGATTCGAGCTCACCTACGCCGCGCTGGCGCCGGAGCTCCAGATCATCGCGCCCTGGCGCGAGTGGCAATTCAAGGGGCGCGAGGACTTGATCGCGTACGTCAAGGCCAAAGGCGTACCGGTCCAGGCGACCGTCGACAAGCCGTACTCCACTGACCGCAACTTGTGGCATTGCTCGCACGAAGGCGGCATCCTCGAAGACCCGGCGCGCGAACCCCCCGAGCACATCTTCGTCATGACCAATGATCCCCTCGAAGCTCCGGACCTCCCGGTGATAGTGGAGGTCGGGTTTGAGGAGGGGACGCCCGTTAGCATCAACGGCGCCCCCATGGGACCGGTCGAGCTACTGGAGGCGTTGAACGAGATCGCGGGCGAGCACGGTGTGGGCCGCGCGGACGTGGTCGAGGACCGACTCGTCGGAATGAAGTCGCGCGGCGTGTACGAGACGCCGGGGGGCACCTTGCTCCACGCGGCGCATCGCGAGCTCGAGCAGCTCGTGCTTGACCGGCGCACGTTACGCCTCAAGGACGAGCTCGCGCTGCGTTACGCGGACCTCGTGTACGACGGGCGGTGGTGGTCCCCCGAGCGCGAGGCGCTGGACGCGGCGGTCGCGAGCACGCAAAAGCGCGTGACCGGCGCCGTGCGCCTCAAGCTCTTCAAGGGCGGCCTCACCGTTGCGGGACGCGAGAGTCCGCACGCCCTGTATCAGCCATCGTACGCGACCTTCGGGAAAGACAACGTCTACAATCAGCGGGACGCGGAAGGATTCATCCACCTGTACGGGCTGTCGATCAAGATCGCGGCCGGACTCGAGGCCGCGCGCGGACAACCCGAAGTCAGCACGGTGGCGGACTGATGCCGCGCCCACCTGCGGACACGCCCCCGCCGCCAGCCCCGCCCGCCGCGCCAGCATCGCACCAGATGTGGGGCGGCCGGTTCACCCTGGGTCCGAGCGAGGCGCTCCACGCCCTGAACCGGAGTTTGCCGGTCGACCACCGGCTGTGGCCTCAGGACGTAGCCGCGAGCAAGGCGTGGGTGCACGCCCTCGGCCGCGTCGGCGTGCTGACGCCCGCGGAGGAGACGCAGCTCTTGGATGGGCTCGATCGGGTGGCTGAGCGGCTCGCCGACGGCGCGGCCGTGGGCGCTCCTGACGAAGACGTGCACACGCTCGTCGAGCGCCTGTTGTACGCCGACGTGGGAGCCGCCGCGGGGAAGTTGCACACCGGCCGATCGCGCAACGATCAGGTCGCCACCGACCTTCGGATGTGGACCCTCGACGCGATCGATCAGCTCGACCGGGACTTGGCCACGCTCGGGCGGGCCCTCATCGCGCGCGCCGAAGGCGGCGTGGAGCTCCTCCTGCCGGGATATACGCACGGACAGCGCGCCCAGCCCGTACGTTGGGCGTACGTTCTGCTCGCGCATGTATGGCCGCTCGTGCGGGACCGCCAGCGGCTCGCGGACGCGCGGCGTCGCGTCGCTGAGCTGCCGCTCGGGTCCGGGGCGCTCGCGGGATCGGGGTTTGCCGTCGACCGGGTGCTCCTCAAGGAAGCGCTCGGGTTTCGCTCGGTCTCCGCGAACGCCCTGGACTCAACCGGTGACCGCGATTTCGTCGCCGAAGTGGCGTTCGCGCTGGCGCTGGTGGGCACGCATCTGTCGCGGCTCGCGGCGGAGCTCGTGCTCTACACCAGCGCGGAGTTCGGCTTCGTGCGCCTCGCGGATGACTTCAGTACCGGCTCGAGCCTCCTGCCTCAGAAACGCAATCCCGACGTCTTCGAGCTCGCGCGCGCCAAGTCAGGACGGTTGCTGGGCGATCTGGTCGCGCTCTTGACGACCCTGAAGGGCCTCCCGGCGGGTTACAGCAAGGATCTCCAGGAGGACAAGGCGCTCCTGTTTGACGCCTTCGACACGCTCGCCCTCGTGCTCCCTGCAGTCACGGGCGCCATCGCCACGATGACCGCCGATGAGAGCCGGATGCGCGGTGCCCTCGACGCTGCCCTGCGCGCCACCGACCTCGCCGACTTCCTGGTGGAGACGGGCGTGCCATTTCGTGAGAGTCACGGGTTGGTCGGGAAACTGGTGCGCGAGGCGGAGCGTTCCGGAGTGCCGCTCGACCGCGTGCCGCATGCCCTGGCGGCCGGGATCCACCCGGCGCTCGGCGCGGCACTGGCCCAGCTTGGAACGTGGGAGGATTCGGTGGAGAGTCGTGCCACCCCGGGGGGCGCGTCCCGGAGCTCCGTGGCGGAGCAAATCAGTGTGCTTCGGGCTGGGTTCGCCGAGGGCGGGGGTGGAGGGACTTAACCCAAGCTCTTGCCGGGCCTTAGCCTGTTGTGTAGCATACGTGGCTGGCTAGAGGTCGGTGAGGTGGTGGAGATCGTGGAGGACGGAGGAGGCTGTGAAGTTGCCTCCACCAACCTCCTGAACCTCCCGAACCTCCTCCAACCTCCTCGTGCTGGCCACGTTTGCCACTGGGGAGTCCCTTGCGCTGTCTAGCCCTGAATGCCTCGTTCGAGCCGCTGACCATGGTGCCCGTGCGCCGGGCGCTGCGGCTGGTCATCGACCACAAGGCCGAGATCGTCGAAGCAGACGGCCCCGTGGTGAAGAGCGAGCGCCTGGCGATCCCCCGGCCGGCGGTCATCCGTCTGGTAAAGTTCGTCCACGTGCCGCGGCGCTTCCGGCGCCAGGTCACGAATACGTTCCTGTTCGCCCGCGACAACTACCGCTGCCAGTTCTGCGGGCGAAGCCAGCCGGAATTGCGGCACCGGGAGTGCTTAACGCGTGACCACCTGGTGCCGCTTTCGCGTGGAGGCACGAACGCCTGGACCAACGTGCTCACGGCGTGCAGCTCGTGCAACACGCGTAAGGGCAATTTGCTACCCGAAGAGGCCGGCATGCACCCACTGCGGCCGCCCTTCGAGCCCCACTTTGTGCACCTTGCCTGGGCCGTGCGGCGCCTGACCTCGATCCAGTCCAAGTACATCCGGCTGTTCTACGGCGGCCAGGTCCTCGCGACCCTCGAGGCGCTCTGACGCAGAAGCTTCCCTGGACGATCGCAGGGGCAGCGGCGGTCGCCGCCGTCGCCGTGCTGGCGACAAATAAGGGCGCCGCGAGCACGGTGCCGCACCCCGATCCGCGCCCTGGGGTGACGGCCGAGCGGGTGTTGGCTCCTTCCCTGATACCAAACACGGCCGGTGCGGGAGAAGCCTACGCTGCCGCACGGAGCGTCCCCCGCATGCTCGACGGCCTGTACTGCCATTGCGATTGCTCTAAGCATTTCGGGCACCGCTCGCTGCTCACGTGCTTCGAGTCCGACCACGGCGGCCGGTGCGACATCTGCATGGGAGAAGCGATGCTCGCGGCCCAGCTGGCCTCCAGGGGTGGCTCCCTCGACGACATCCGCCGCGCGATAGATCTGCGTTTCGGCTCTTAGTTTGCGTCGGGCCGGCTGAACGTCTCCGACCGCGCCTCGAGCGTTAGGCGCGGCAGGCCGGCAATCCGCACGAGGAGCCGTTGCGCGCCGCGAGACAACGCATCGCCCAGATTGCCACCGCCTGAGACCGCCGGGCTGACGTCCCCCTTAAGCCAGCGCGTGAGTTCTTCCAAGTCTGTCTCGTTGAGCGTGGTGACCGCGAGCCTGCAGAGGACGTAGTAATTCCCACTGCCCAGGGGCTTGAGGGTCACGCGATAGGGAATCTCGAACGCTTGCTCCAGGTCGTCGGCTGACCCGTAGCGGGCCACCGACCCCCCGGTCCGGATCAAGACGAAGTCGTCGGCGAGTGGATCGTGGCGCGCCACCGCGTCCCAGAACCGATCTGTGATGTGCTGATCGAACCACCCGGACCGCTCGCGCCACAGCTCCAGACGATAATGGAGGCGGAGAGGGAATCCGGATCGCATTAGCGTCGTGAATTTTCCGTCGGCGAGCAGGCTCGTGGCCTTCACTCGCGCCACGTCTTTCTGGAGGATGATGGTGAGTGCGGGCGCCTGCGCCCCGGCTCGAGGAGCCGTGGCGGCGCCGAGCAGGGCCAGGACGACGAGTCCCGGCCTCACCTAGAAGCGGTGGTCGAGTCGCAGGGTGAATCGCAACGGCTCTCCGGCCGTCACCGCCTTGGCCACATACGCGCCGAATCCGCCCCAATCGACGCCCAGCCCGAGGTCGGCGAGCCAGCTGCCGAGCGTGGGCAGGCGATCGGACGGCAGCCGCCCGGGCCCGTTCCCGACCAGCCAGGCCTGACCCGCGTCGGCAAGGACGACCAGGTCCAGGCCTCGGAGCGTAAGCAGCGACTTCGACGCCTCGTCGGCAGGCGTCGAGGAGCCGGATGCCCAGTGCAGCGAGAGGTGCCCACGGTACTCGGCCTGTGCGAGTATCACGCGATCGCACGCTGCCACTTGGGTGTTCGTGAACGCGGGATCGATGATGTCGCGGTTGCAAGCGCTGTGGCGGAAGCCGTAGCCTGCGAGCGGATCGGGACCGCCAATGGAGAGCCGTTGCTGTAGCGGCAGCGGGTCGCCGCCGATCCAGCCACCGGCGAGCACCCGCAGGTTCACCCGGCCTGATGGGCTCACACGCGTGTAGCGCCGGAAATCGAAAAACAGCCGGTTGAACTGGTACGACCCGTCCGTGGGGACCGGCCCCCGGACCGAGCTGGGCACGCCGGTCTGGGGCTTCACATCGCCGGAGCTCGAGTGCTCGAAGCGGGCGCGGAGGAACCACCCCGCCGTCGGGTCGAGTCGATCGTTGCGCGTATCGAAGCTGACCGTCGTCCGAACGGTGGTGTAGTGGCCATCGTCGATCGGCGGGTTGGGGCGCCAGGCCTGGTCGTTGCGGAACACCGTCCACGGGTCGCGGGCCGCGACGGTCGTCTGCCAGTCGTGATGCAGCTCGAGGTCGAGGCGTAACGGCCGGTCCGGTTGCACGAACACGCGCCCGGCGAGGCCCTTGCTCAGGTAGTAGTCCCGATAGTCGCGCTGGAATAGGAACGCCGCCCACCCGACCTCACCGCTCCTCAAGCCCCAGTCCTCGACCGGGGCGACGTCGTCGAAGGCGCGGAACTCGACGCCGTACGCGGGGAGCTCACCCGTGCGGAGCTCGGTCCTGAACAGGTAGCCCAGATCGCTCCGCTTGTCGGTGAAATCGCCGGCGGTGCGGAAGATGCCCAGGGCATCGATGTGCAGCCGCACGTTCTGATGGAGCCTCCAGTCGAACAAGGGGCCGAACGCGACGGGCAACCCCTCCACCCGATTGAACGTGCCACCGGTCGCGAGCGAGAGGGATGAGCGCGAATCCGCTGTCCCCCACGACTTCTCGATCCCGAGGCTTTGGAACCAGCGCCGCAGATCGGGCGGCGCGAGCGCGATCTCCTCGCCCTTGACGCGATAGGTGAGTGGCGCCGGGTACACGTGGACCACTCCCCCAACGGTGGCGGTCGAGCGACGCGCTACGGTCCCGCCGACCACGATCACGTCGCCCGTCACCACCGCCCCGGAGTCGAGGATCGCGTCGCCGTTGATCACGAGGAGGGTTCCGTCGATCCGTCCTGCGAGGACCACGCCGCCGTTGCGTATCGCGACATCGCCCCGCCATTCGTTGCCGGCGGGCAGCCGGGACCGACCCACGAGTCGCGTGGTGGTCGGCGCGTTGTACCGGCGTACGGCATCTTCCGCCACCTCGCGCGGCAGCTCCGGCGGTCGGACGAAGACGCCGCCGCTTTCCGGTTGGATGACGATGGCCGTGTCCTGCGCGGCGGCGAGGCCGGGGGACAACGCACAGAGGGCCAGAAGCACGGAGAGACGCATAACGGAGATCCTGGTTTGGGCAGGGTTCATCCCGCTACGTTGCGCGGAGGCTCGAGCCCCAGTCGGCGCATGCGGCGATAGAGATTGGCGCGATCGGTGGCGAGCCGGCGCGCGGCCTCGGCCACGTTGCCACGCGCGGCCGAGAGGGCGCGCGCGATGAGCGAGCGCTCGAACCCGTCGAGCGCTTCCGCCAGCCCGATGTCCGTCCACCCCTCGGGCGCAGGGGCGGGGGCTCCTCCGCCGTCCGTCGGCACGAGGCGGGCGACGTCGTCCGCAGTCACTACATCCCCCGCGGCGAGGATCGCGAGCCGCTCGAGGATGTTCGCCAGCTCGCGAGCATTCCCGGGCCATGGATACGACGTGAGGAGCTGCACCGCGCCGGCGTCGAACCGGACGGGACGTCCGCCCCCCAAGCGCGCCGCCAGCCGGGCGGCGAAATGCTGCACCAGCGGCGGGATGTCGTCGGGCCGCTCCCGCAGCGGCGCAATGTGGATCGGCAGGACATTCAGCCGGAACAGGAGGTCGTCCCGGAAGTGACCCAGTTGTGACGCCTTCCCGAGGTCCTTGTTGGTCGCCGCGATCACCCGGACGTCCACCCGAACGGGCTTTTCGCCTCCCAGGCGCTCGATCACGCCGGCTTCGAGTACGCGCAGGAGCTTGGCTTGCGCTTCGGGCCCGAGATCGCCGACTTCATCGAGGAATAACGTTCCGCCGTCGGCCAGCTCGAAACGGCCGACGCGGCGTTCCGTGGCGCCCGTGAATGCGCCGCGCTCGTGCCCGAACATCTCCGATTCCACCAGGTCCTTCGGGATGGCCGCGCTGTTCACGCAGACGAACGGCCGCGCGGCCCGCGCGCTCTGCCGGTGGATGGCGGAGGCCACGAGCTCCTTGCCGGTGCCCGATTCGCCCGTGATCAGGACCCGCGCATCGGTCGGCGCCACGCGCGCGATCAGCGCTCGAAGGTCCACCATCGCCTTGCTCACGCCGACCAGTGGGTCGGCGTGCCCGAGGGCCTCGTGCAAGCGCCGGTTCTCCGCGAGCGTGCGCGACAGCTCGAGCGCCGCCCGGAGCGTCGAGAGCACGCCTTCGGGCGTCAACGGCTTCTCGAGGAACTGAAAGGCACCGAGCTTGGTCGCCTTCACTGCGTCGGCGAGGTTTGCCTTACCACTCATCATCACCACGGGCAGGTCCGGCGCTACCCGCTTGAGTTGCTCGAGGGTCGCGAGGCCGTCCGGTCCACCCGGCATCATCAGGTCGAGCAGTACGGCGTCCGGCGGATCCCGCTCCACAGCCGCCAGTGCCGCCGTTCCGTTGGGGGCTTCCGCGGTTTCGAAACCCTCCGACTCGAGCAGTGCCGCGACCATGCGGCGGATGTTCGCCTCGTCGTCGGCGAGCAGGACGCGAGGGCTCATGCGGCCGAGAGCACGACGGCAAAGGTGGCGCCGCCGCCCGGCGTCTCGGCGATGCTGATGGTGCCGTGGTGCGCCTCGATGGTCTGGCGCACGAGCGCGAGCCCAAGCCCGGTCCCGTCCTGTTTGGTCGTGAAGTACGGATCGAACACGCGCTGGCGCAGATCGTCGGGAATGCCGGGGCCGTGATCGGCGATGGTCACCAGCAGACCGGCTCCGTCCGTGGTTACTCCGACCTCGATCGCGCCCCGGCCGCCCATCGCCTCCGCGGCGTTGCGGAGCAGGTTCGCGAACGCCCGCCGCAGCGGGTCGTAGTACCCGAGCACCCGGCACGATCCGCCATTGGCGCGAACGCGCACGTCCACCGCGGGCGGCACGGCGCTCTTTCCCAGATCCATGAGCAGGTCCACCAGGTCCACC
This sequence comes from Gemmatimonadales bacterium, assembly GCA_035943095.1. Taxonomy (GTDB): domain Bacteria; phylum Gemmatimonadota; class Gemmatimonadetes; order Gemmatimonadales; family GWC2-71-9; genus AG41. The sequence goes on from DASZCN010000101.1 coordinate 64,637, forward strand.
TCGCTCTTCGGTCCCTCGGGCAGCCGGCCGAACTCAGAAAACTCCTTGGCGAGCCGCTCGAGCCGCTCGGTTTCCGCCGACATCACATCGATCGCGACGCCGGTCCGGCTGTCCGACCGGCCGTCCGTCCGCCGCATCTGATCGACGGCGATGCGCATGGCCGTGAGCGGGTTCTTGATCTCGTGTGCCACGCGCCGCGCCACCTCGCGGAACGCCCGCAGCCGCTCCGCCTCGAGCTCGCGGTCCCGCGCGGTCTCGAGCGCGGTCGCGAGCTCGCGCAACGCCTGGCGCAGCGCCTCGAACTCGGGCGCTCCGCGCGTGGGGGGGCCTGCCGGCAGCGGCATGCGACGCCGGATGAATCGCGTCCACCCGACCAGCTCGTCGATCGGCCGGGAGAGCTGGCGTGACAAATGACCCGCAACTCGCACCGCCGCGATGATCACCAGCGCCCCGAACACGATCACGACCGCCGCGAACCCGCCCGCGTAATAGCGCAGGTAGGTTTCGGCGCGGCGGGCGAGCGTCACGGAATTCGAGAGCTGCTCGAGATGGTCACGCATGGCGGCCCGCTCACGAGCCGTGAGGTGTGTCGTATCCACTCGGTCCACCATGTGCCGGGCCGACGCCGCCACCTCCTCCAGCGCGACGCGTGCTCCGGCCGAGGGCGCGACGGTTCGCACGGCGAGCGCCCAGCCCACCACGGCGAGGGCGGTCGGGACGGCAGTCAACGCGACGAGGATCACGAAGATCCGCTGCCGGAAGGGAAGCGGCATATTTCAAGGCCAATCTAGGGGTTCGGCTTTCGTGTGACAATTCGACACGGTCGAAAGAAACCAAAATGGGAGAGGGGAGAAGGGAGAGGTTCGCTCGTGCAACGCAACTCACCTTGCGCTGGAGCGTACCTCTCCCCTCTCCCTTCTCCCCGGCGAGGAGACGATGCGGAGCCATACTCACTACCTCTGGTTCAATACCAAGTCCCGCCAGGAAATCATCGACATCACCGACCAGGTGGCCCAGCAGGTACGCGAGAGCGGCGTGGTCGAGGGCCTGACGCTGGTCAGCGCCATGCACATCACCGCGTCCGTATTCGTGAACGATCACGAATCGGGGCTATGGTCTGATATCCTGAAGTGGCTCGAGACCACGGTCGCCCCGTGGGACCCCAAGCGGTATCGCCACAACGAGACCGGGGAAGACAACGCGGCGGCTCACCTGCGCAGCCTTACGATCGGGCACGAGGTGATCGTGCCGGTGACCGCCGGCAAGCTCGACCTCGGGCCCTGGCAACGCGTGTTCTACGGGGAGTGGGATGGCCAGCGCAAGAAGCGCGTGGTCATCAAGGTGCTGGGGGAGTAGCGGAAATGAGAGTGCTCTCGGTTAGGAAGTCGCGTCCGCCTCCCCTGGTCTTGATGAGCCAACCGCGGTCCTTGCTCGCCCACAACGTGAGCGGTGTTTCGTCTCCAGTTCGCATCTCAATTTTCCAGCAATTAAATCGCCCGGCGGGAACGTCAATTCGGTCGCTCCCGAGGACTCTGAAGTCGAGAGGTGGGAACGGCGAGGCGCCTGGAACGCGACCGATCAGGCCGACCGAATACACGCTGCCTTGCCACCCCCGGACCAGCGGAAGCGCCTGCAGCAGCATGGCGACGTCGTAGCGGGCCCACCGTAACACCAGTGGCGCGTCCTCGGCAGTGGGAAGTTTCGCCCTCGCGCGCCAGCTCCGAGGGTGAGGTCCGGTAATGTCGACTGCTTCACGCAGGCTGTCATGAGCGAAGTGCCGAGCGGCGTGAATCCGCTCGCCCGTCATGGACCATTCGATCGGCCGGAGCGTTTGCCGCACGAAGTACGTTGTGTCGGGCGGAACGTAGAATGTGTCCCCAGTCGGAGTCTGACCCACCAGCTTTTGAATCATCAGCCACGCAGGCTGTTCTGCCCGCACCGCCTCACGGACCGTAATCGTCAAACGATTGTGGCACTTGGTGAGAACCTCGTCTATCGTGGCGCACATGTCGTACGTCCAAGTTCCCGCCTGAACTCGCGACGCGTCCACGTGGCGTACCAGGTCGTATCGAGGGGCGCGAGGCGGACCTGTCTGCTGGGCCAGCGCCGCTCGGGGCCACAGTGACAGCGCTGCAGCAATGTCCTCATAGCCGGTATCGGAGGCAACAGGACTCCGCTCGCGAATGCGTGAGCTCATCACGACGGCCAGCGCTACCCCTGCGGCGACTGCGCCGACGATCCAGCGCGTGCGATCGCGGCTTACGTGCGGGAGGGCTACGCGGATTCCGGTAGCCCTGCTCTCGAGGATTTTGGGCAACAGGTGCGGCGGCGGCTCGGGCGCGGTCAATGCCCTGAGCCCTCGTTGAATCTCGTCGACCGTTCTCTTCATCGCCCATCCTCCAGTGCCTTGCGGAGACGTCGCAGCGCGCGGGCCGCGCGCACGCGCGAAGCGCCGACGCTGATCCCGAGGAGATCCGCCACCTCGCCGTGCGAGTAGCCTTCGACCTCTCTGAGCATGACCACGACCCACAACGAGTCGGGAAGCCCGTTCACCGCACTCTCCAACGCCGAGGCATCCGTGCTGGCGGGGAGAGTCGGTTGCTGATCCGCGAAGTTCAACGGGACCTGGCGGCGGCGGGCGCGGCCCCGCAGCCGCAGGAGCGCGACGCGTGCGGTCACGCGTTTCAGCCAGCTCGTGAATTTCCCTCGCTCTTCATACCGAGCGAGCGCCTCGGGAAGGCCGACGAACACGTCGTGCACCACGTCCTCGGCATCCTCGCGAGTTCCCGTGAGCCGGTATGCCAGGCGATACAGAGCGCCTCCGTGCTCTCGGTAGAGCGCGGCCAGCGCCTCCGGACTACCGGCCCGGACCGCCTCGATCAAGGCTGCGCTCATCGGCCTCTACGCCAATGCTCTTGGATGGCAAAACGTTACCTCTTACGCCGCTCGCTCCGCGCCCCGTCGTTTGGCCTACCTCTTTTCACGCAAGTTGTTTATTTTCAAAGGTTCCCAACGTTGTGAGGGACGTGGCAGACGTCGTGACAGGTCATTTAGCGGCGCTCTTTGCGCGAGCTGCGCAGGAGCATCCCGACCGAGAGTTCCTTGTATACGGTTCGCGCCGCATGACCTACGGGCAGGTGGAGCGTGAAGTCGTCGCGCTGGCTGAGTCGCTGGCCGGCCTGGGCCTCCGGAACGGGGACCGGCTGGCGGTGGACCTGCCGAACTGGCCGGAATGGGTGGTTACTCTGCTCGCCGCTGCATATCGCGGCGTCGTCCTCGTCCCCCTTGATCCCTCCCTCGCGATCCACGAGCGCAAGTACCAGCTCCGGCATGCCGAAGTACGTGCGGCAGTGGCGCCCGAGGGCTACGAGGGAACGGACTTCCTCGAGCTGTACGACGAGCTGCTGCCGGACTTGCCCGAGCTGCGCGCGCTCATCCTCGTGGGCGCGAGCGATCGCTGGCTCGACGACCGCGTGTATCGTTACGCGGACCTTATTTCCAAGCGCCCCGCGACGCCGGGAGTGATCGCGACCGGCGATCCCACCACGCTCCCGCTGGCGATCCTCTACACGTCCGGAACGATGGGCAAACCGAAGGGCGTCACGCTGTCCCACGGCAACATCACCATGACGGCACGCGCCTCGTGTGAGGCGGTGGGGCATACCGGGAGCGACCGGGTACTGGGGGCGGTTCCGGTGTTCACGATCTTCGGCGTACATGTCGTGGCCGTCACCATCACCGCCGGCGCGACGCTGGTGCTGCAAGAGCGCTTCGACGCAGGCGCTGCACTGGAGCTGATCCAGCGTGAGCGGCTGACGATGGTGCATGGCGTTCCGACGATGTTCGAGCTCCTCATGCGTCATCCCTCGTTTGCGAAGTTGAGGCCGACGACGTGCCGGTCGGGCCTCGTCGCCGGCAGCCCGGTCTCGCCCGATCTGGCGCGGCGCATCCGGCAGTGGTGCGACGTCCAGATCGCCTATGGGCTTACCGAGACCGGGCCCACGGTGACGGTGACCCGGTTCGAGGATCCGGCGGAGCGGCGGGCACACACGGTCGGCCGGCCGATCGCGGGCGTGACCGTGAAGGCCGTCGACTTGAAGAACGGCAGCCTGCATGGGCCCGAGGCCGTGGGCGAGCTGGCGGTGCGGGGACCGAACGTGATGCTGGGCTACGACCGGATGCCCGGCGAAACGTCGCGGTCCGTCACCGCCGAGGGATTTTTCTTGACGGGCGACCTGGCCCTCGTCGACGAGGACGGCTACGTCAAGATTCTGGGCCGCCGGGCGGAGGTCATCATCCGCGGCGGCTACAAGATTTATCCACGCGAGCTGGAGGATCTCCTCCGGACGCACCCTGCCGTGGGCGACGCGAGCGTCGTCGGCATCCCCAACGAGATGCTCGGGGAGCTGATCTGTGCCTGCGTCGTGCCCACGGAGGGATCCATCGTGACAGGCGACGAGCTCAAGGACTTCTGTCGTGAAGCCGTCGCCGACTACAAAGTGCCCGACCTGGTGCGCTTCTTCGATGTCCTGCCGCTGACCGGAAGCGGCAAGGTGAAGCGAAGGGAGCTCGCGCAGGTCGTCGGCTTGGAGCTGAGCACAACCCCATGACCCAACCGCCGCATTCGTATCTGCCTCGGCAGCACAAGGAGCCGCCGGCCCACGCGCCGAACGCTGCGCTCCTGATCGACTTCGACAACGTGACGATGGCGATCCGCTCGGATCTGCAGACGGAGCTGAAACGCCTCCTCCAGTCCGAAATCATCCGTGGTAAGGTCGCCGTCCAGCGCGCCTACGCCGACTGGCGACGCTACCAACAATACGTCGTGCCGCTCGCGGAATCCTCGATCGATCTGATCTTCGCGCCGGCCTACGGTTCCAACAAGAAGAACGCGACCGACATCCGTCTTGCCATCGACGCATTGGAGCTCGTGTTCACGCGGCCCGAGATCGGTACGTTCATCCTCCTCTCGGGCGATTCTGACTTCTCCGCCCTGGTCCTGAAGCTCAAGGAGTACGGCAAATACGTGATCGGCGTGGGGATCCGCGAGTCGTCGAGCGACTTGTTGATTCAGAACTGCGACGAGTACTACTCCTACAACGAGCTCGCCGGATTCACGAAGGAGAGCGACGTCACGCACGTGCGCCACGACCCCTGGGAGCTCGTGGTCGAGGCCGTCAAGCAGATGACGGCGCACAACGACGTGATGCGCTCCGATCGCCTGAAGCAGGTGATGCAGGAGATCGACCCGAACTTCGACGAAAAGGACGCAGGGTTCTCGCGGTTCTCGAAGTTCGTGGTCGAAGCGGCCCATCGGGGGCTGATCAACCTCACGAAGCTGGACAACGGTCAGTACGAGATCGGGCTGGGCTCCGAGGTGCCAGGGGCGGCGGCGCAGCCGTCGATCCGAGGCTCCGCTGAGCGATCACGAGGTGGGACTGGAGGGGGCCGCGGAGCAAGCCGCCGCGCAGGCGGCCGCGGGCAGGAGATGCCGGAGCCGGCCGGCGAAGCGGCACCAGCCCCCTCCTCCCCGGCGCGGCGCAGTGGCTTCTCGCTGGATGGCGCGTTTGGGCTCATCAAGCAGGCCATCGGCAAGCTCGGAGGCGAGTCGCGGCCCGTGAGCGCCGAAGAGATCGGCGAGGCCATGGCCCAGATCAAGGGCGACGACGAGCCGATCGAGCCGGGGCAGGTGCAGAAACTCCTGCGCCAGGCGCATGACCGCGAGCTGATCGACCTCGCGAAAGAGGACGACGGCGCCTACACCGTCAAGCTACGGGAGGCGACGTCGCCCCCCCCCATGGCTCAACCGGAACCAGCCGCCGTCGCCGACGCTGACGAGGCGAACGACCCGCCGATGCCCGAGTCGTCCGCGCCGCCGTCGATGCGGCCCGCCCTCCAGGTGCCACCAGCGGGTGGAATCCCCTCTCGCAGCGCGCGGTTCCGCCGCGGCTCGCGCGGGCCGCGGGTCGCGCCGCCCGAGGTCCCCAAGATCGGTGTCGTCGAGGTTGATCCTAACTTCAAACCACGCATTGAGTTACTTCCTCCCAAGCCGACTGCCCCCGCGCCGCTCGCCTCCGAGGGCGCGCCCGTCGAGGCGCCGTCCGGTGGTGGCATCGAAAGGCCGGAGCCGAGGAGTGGTGGCGGTGAGCGAGGGCGCGGCGGGCGCGGGGGGCGCGGCCGTCAGGGAGGTAGCGGCGGTGGGGACGAGCGAGAGTCCGCTCTGGGTGATCGTGGAGACCGGGGACAACGCGGCGAGCGCAGCGAGCGCGGTGAGCGTGGTGGTCGGGGCCGTCGCGGCGGCCGCGGGCGAGGCGGTCGCGGGCGAAGCGCCGGCCGGGCGGGGGGCGGCGGGGGGGAGCCACGCAACGGGGAGCGCGCGGAGCCTCGAGAACCGCTCGAGCCGCGGATTGGGGCAGCCGGGGGCGGGGGGGCCGCTGACTCACGCCCGTCCACGCCTCCCCCGCCTCCCAAGCCGCCGGCTCGCGAATCGGACGGCGAGGGCGAGGGAGAGTCCTTCTGGTCGAGAGTCAAGCGCGGGCTCACCGGCGGGGCGTGACGCGCTCCTCCGGAGCGCTGCCGGCATCGTTCTACGCGCGACCCACTCCCGAGGTCGCGCGTAGGCTTTTGGGGCACGTATTGGTGAGCGACATCGGTGGCCGCCGCACCGCGGGCCGGATCGTCGAGACGGAGGCGTATCTCGGTCCCGAGGATCCTGCGAGTCACGGTTACCGCGCGCGGCGCACGCGCCGTAACGAGAGCCTCTTCGCCCCGCCCGGCACTGCGTACGTCTACTTCACCTACGGCATGCACTGGTGCCTGAACGCCGTGACCGAGCGGGCCGGCTTTCCCTCGGCGGTGTTGATCCGCGCGGTCCAACCGCTCGAGGGGCTCGACACGATGCGGCGGCGCCGCGGTGGCGTCGACGATCGGCAGCTCTGCTCCGGGCCGGCCAAATTGTGCCAGGCTCTCGGCGTCACCGGTCGGCAGGACGGCGTGCCACTGACGGGGCGCAGCGGGTTGCGGATCGTGCGGAACGAGATACGACAGCGTCCAGCCATCACCACGACACCACGAATCGGCATCACCCACGCGGCCGCATGGCCGTTGCGATTTCTGATCGAGGACTCTCCATGGGTGTCCCGCTAGGTCTGCTGCTCATGCTCCAACAGCCTATCATCGTGGACGGCCACATCGATACGCCGCAGCGCATGCTGGACATGAGAACGGACATCTCGGCGCGCCTCGCGGACGGGCACATTGACGTCCCGCGCATGCGCGAGGGCGGACTCACCGCCGCGTTCTTTTCGATCTGGGTCGACGCCCGCTACGGGCGGGGAACGGCGTTCCAGCGGGCGATCGACTTGATCGGCGCGGTGCGGTCGCTGGCCGACACGAACCACGACGTCGAGCTTGCGACCACCGCCGAGGAGGTGCGGGCGGCCGCCGCCCGCGGGCACATCGCCGCGCTCATGGGGGTCGAGGGCGGGCATGCGATCGAAAACTCCCTCGAGAAGCTCGACTCCCTGTACCGCCTCGGCGTGCGCTACATGACGCTCACCTGGAACAACAGCAACGACTGGGCGGGCTCGTCCAGCGATGAGCGGCGCCGCGGGGGATTGACCCAGTTCGGGCGACGCGTGGTGCGGCGGATGAACGAGCTGGGGATGCTGGTGGACGTGTCCCACGTGTCGGATGCCACGTTCTGGGACGTGCTGGCAACGAGCACCAAACCGGTGATCGCCTCACACTCGTCCTGCCGCGCCCTGGCCCACAACCCGCGTAACTTGAGCGACGACCAGCTGCGTGCCATCGCCCGGAACGGGGGCGTGGTGGGAATCAACTTCTACCCGGTGTTCCTGGACGACCACTTCCGCCAACAGTACGAAGAGCTCCGACGCCGTCTCAAGCCCGAGACGGATGCCATCCACGTGCGGTACCGCGGCCATCCGGGGGAGTCGGCGTTCGAGGTGGACAAGTTCGTGGGTCAGCACGCGGAGAGCCTCGACGTTCCGTCGATCGATCGGCTCCTGGACCACATCGACCACGCGGTGCAGGTGATGGGCATCGACCACGTGGCCTTGGGCAGCGACTTCGACGGCATCAGCGTGCTACCGATGCCCATGAAAGACGCGACGTCGCTGCCCGAGCTCGTCCGCGCGCTTCACGGCCGCGGCTACTCGGACGGCGACGTCCGCAAGATCCTCGGTGAGAACTTCCTGCGCCTGCTTACTGCCGGTCCGTGATCCCTTCCTTGGAGCTGCCGAGCGAGTAGCGGAGCCCACCCTGGAACGTGTGCGTCGTGCCCTGGACCAGGAAGTTCGCCGCAGCAGACGTCAGGATGTAATGCCCGTACAGGGCGAGGCGGCCTTGCTTGATGTCGATCCCGCCCATCCACCAGAAGAACGCCTTGGTCCCCGCGTCTTCAGCCGCTGCCTGCAGCGTGGCCTGATCCCCTGCACTCTGGCAGCCCTGAGCAGAACAGCTCGTCTGGATGTTCAACGCCTCCATGATTGCGAACCCGCCGCCCGCGAACGGCTCTATGCGGGTTTGCGCTGGAAACGCCAACACGCCAACCATGATGCGTCGCAGGTTGCTAAACGAGACATTCCCAGGATTCACGACGCCGTGGGGCTCAATGACGGTCGCCTGGCGGGGACTGATGAAGACCGATTGTTCGTACGAGGCGTACAGCGCCGTCTTCTTGGCGGTGATCAGCCAGTGGCCGCCAAACATCGGCTCGAAAGAATAGCCGTTGAAGTTGGTGCGGGACACGAAGATACCGGCCTCTGCGCCCCAGTACCACTTGTGCTGCCAGTCGGTCGCGCGCTGCTCGTACGTCGGGCCGCCGCGCCGCAGTGGTGGTGGTTTGGGAACCTGCCCGCCGGCCGCGAGGATGGAGTCGCGCTTCGCCTTGGGGATCTCGGGCACCTTTTCCTCGGGCACGCCGCCGCTCCCGAGGAAGAACGAGAGACCTGCCTGTGCTTGGGCGTGGAAGACATTCTGCCCTGTGAGGCAGCAGTTCTTGGGCGCGTAGTACCCGCGCGCCTCGAGGCGCAGGGCCAGGTGGTTGCCGATAAAGAACCGCTCGCCGATCCCGCCGTGTACCGCGTTCAAGGCAAAGTTGTACGGCGGGTTCACGCCCATGTCGATCCGGGAATAGCCGCCCAGGAGGTACAACACCGACTTGTTACCACCCGAGTTGAGAACGAGGCTGACGGATCCGATACGGACTTGCGTCTGGGTGATGTTCGGCGGGATAGGGCTGGGCCCGTTCTTCAAGTTCGCGTACGTGACGTTGCCGTCGACTTCGATGCCGAAGACGTCGTTCAGGAAGAAGCCGAGCCGTCCTCCGCCACCGAACTGGTTATCCAGCTGGAAGGCTTGATCGTAGCGCGTGAACGTCCCGTATCCCCCGAACTCGAGCTGGTGCGCGTGCTGCGCGCTCACAGTCCCGGCCGCGCCAACCACCAGCACCCCAAGTACAGTGACTACCCGCATGGGCGACTCCCAGGATCGCGTTCAGAGAGGAAAAAACGCCACCCAAAATAGGGAGTTTGTCCGGAAAACGCGATACCCCTTCGGTTTAAGCCTCTGACTCTTGAAATTACTTGAAGGTTGGGGGGTCCTTCAGGTGCTCCGATACCCGAACTAATACCGAAGATCGGGCTAGATCAGCCCTAGTCTTGCACCTACGCGCTTGAACGCCGCCAGGGCGAAATCCAGGTCCTCCCGCGAATGCGCCGCCGAAAGCTGGCAGCGGATGCGGGCCTGCCCCTGCGGAACGACCGGGTAGCCGAACCCGGTCACGAAGACGTGCTCCTCCAGCAGTAATTCGCTCATGCGGATCGCCTTGGAGGTCTCCCCCAGGATCACGGGCACGATGGGCGTCTCGCCCGCTAGCGGCTTGAACCCCAGCGTCAGAAGTCGATCCCGGAAGTACCGTGTGTTCTCGCGGAGCCTGGCCACGAGCTCGGGATGGCGTTCGAGGTGGCGCACGGCAGCCAACGCGCTCCCCGCCACCGTCGGGGGCAGTGCATTTGAGAAGAGTTGAGGTCGGGAGCGCTGTGTGAGGTAGTCGGTCAGCGCGAGCGACCCTGCCGTAAAGCCTCCAGCCCCGCCACCGAGCGCTTTTCCCAGCGTCGACGTGATGATGTCCACGTCGCCCAGCATCCCGTAGTGCTCGGCGCTGCCGCGGCCCGAAGTCCCGAGCACGCCGGTTGCATGAGAGTCGTCCACGGCCACGACGGCCTCGTGCTTCCGGGCCAGGGCGACGATGTCCGGCAGTTTGGCGAGGTCGCCCTCCATCGAAAACACGCCGTCAGTGAAAATGACCTTCAGCCGCGCGCCTTTAGCCGCCCCCAGCTTCTCCGCGAGGTCCGCCATGTCCGAGTGGCGATAGACGGCGGTCTGGCATCGGGTAATCGCCTTGGCGAGTCGAATGGAGTCGATGATCGAGGCGTGGTTCAGCTGGTCCGAGATCACGATGTCCTGCTCCCCCAGCAGCGTGGGACACAGGCCTTCGTTGGCGTTCCAGCAGCTCACGTAAGTGAGTGAGGACTCGCATCCGACGAACCGAGCCAATGCCTGTTCGAGCTCGCGATGGATCGTGAACGTGCCGCAGATGAATCGCACCGAGCCGGTTCCAGCGCCGAACTCGTCGAGGGCGCGTTTGCCCGCGGCCACCACCTCGGGCTGGTCGCAGAGGCCCAGATAGTTGTTCGACGAGAGGATCACCACCTCGCCACGCCCCTGCATCTTGGTTCTGGCGGCTTGCGGCCCTTCGAGATAGTTGAGGCGCTTGTAAACGCCGTCCTGGCGGAACTGGTCGAGCTCGGCGGCAAGCCGGGCGGCGAGGGGGGAGGGGAGGGAGGGGGGGGAGAGGGGCGTCATGCGATCTCCAGGATGATCTTGCCCGCGTCACCCGACCGGATGGCCGCGAGCGCGTCGTCGATCTTGGCGAGGGGGAACTGGTGGGTGATGACGGGCCGGGGATCGAGCAGACCGGCGCTCAAATAGCGCCGCATCTGGTGCCAGGTCTCGTACATCTTGCGGCCGATGACGCCATAAACCGTGATGCCCTTGAAGATGATTTCGTTCGCGAGGTCGATCGGCACCTGACCCTTGGGAAGGCCCAGCAGCTGCACGCGGCCACCCATTCGCACCGCCGCGAACGCCTGGTGCAGCGCCGACGGCACGCCGGACATCTCGCACACCACGTCGGCGCCCTCGGCGGACGTCTCGTCGAGCACCGTCCGCACGACGTCCTCCGTGGCGGCGTTGACAGTGACGTGGGCGCCCATCTGGCGTGCCAATGCCAGTCGAGTGGCGTTCACATCCGAGGCGATGACCTTGGCAGCGCCCGCGGCCCGGGCGATGCCGACCGCGAAGCAGCCGATCGGCCCGCACCCCACGACCAGCACGCTACTGCCCGGAATGTCGGCGGAGAGCACCGTATGGAACGCGTTGCCCATCGGGTCCATCACGGCGCCCACGGTGGTGGGGATACCGTCGAGTGGCAGGACATTCGTCGCCGGCATCGCGATGTACTCCGCGAACGCGCCGTCGCGATCCACGCCGATGATGCGCGTGTTGCGACAGATATGACTGTTCCCGGTGCGGCACTGGAGGCAGTGTCCGCAGACGATGTGTCCCTCGGCGGTCACCAGTTGACCGGTCTTGAGCTCCGAGACGGCGTCACCCACCGCCACGATCTCCCCGGCGAATTCGTGGCCGACCACGACGGGCGGCTTGATGCGCCCTTCCGCCCACGCATTCCAGTCGGCGATGTGCAGGTCCGTCCCGCACACGCCCGCGTGACGCACGGCGATGAGGACCTCGCCCGGTCCCGGCGACGGCTTGGGGACGGACGTCACCGTCAGGCCGGGGGCGCGCTTCTGCTTGACGATCGCTTGCATCTTAAGAGGGGAAAGGGGAAGGGGAACGAGGTGGTCAGATGATGGAGCGCGTGAAGCCCCCGTCTACCTGCAGCACCGCACCCGTAATATAGCTGGCCCGCTCCGACGCGAGGAACGCCACCGCGGCGGCGAGCTCTTCGGTCCGACCCATGCGACCGAGCGGGATCCCCGCGACCATCTCGCGCAAGATCTCCTGCGACGCCCGCTGCTCGCGCTCGGCCCGGCTCTCCGCGAGCTCCGTGATCCGCTCCGTCGCGATGAACCCGGGGCATACGACGTTGACGGTGATCCCTTCGGCGGCGACTTCGTCGGCCAGGGCCTTCGAAAAGCCGAGGACACCGGCCCGGGCGGTGGTGGACAGGATCAGACCGGGAAGCGGCTGCTTGGCTGCTACGGACGTGAGGCAGATGATCCGGCCCCATTGCAGCTTGCGCATGAGCGGCACGGCGGCGCGGACGAGGTGCACGGTGGACAGAAGATTCAGCTCGATCGCGCGATGGAATGCCTCAGCGGTCTGCTGGCTGAACGCGCCGGCAGGCGGGCCGCTCGCATTGCAGAACAGCACATCCAGGCGCCCGAGCTCGTGGTGTACACGCGTCACCAGTCCGACGGCTTGCGCTTCGACTCCTACATCGGCGGCGAACGGCGACACGCTCTGGCCGGTTTCCGCGGCCAATTGGCGCGCGGCCTGGTCGACCGCGTCCTGGTGGCGACCGTTGAGCGCGACCCGTGCGCCTTCCTGCGCCAGCGCCTTCGCCACGGCGCGGCCGATTCCCTTGGTGCTGCCGCACACGAGCGCGACGCGGCCCGCGAGACCGAGATCCATTGGGGGCTCGAAATCTACGCCCGGAGGTTGGTGCGGGTTAGATCAGTCGGAAACCGCCACGTGCGCCGGTTCGAGACGCACGGCGCAACACTTCAGCTCGGCCATCTTCGCGTACGGATCGAGCACGGGGTTCGTGAGCAGATTCGCCGCCGCTTCACGGAAATGGAACGGGACGAACACCTGGCCCCGGGCTACGCGCTCGGAAATACGGCACGAGCTCACCATGGTGTTTCGCCGCGACGTGAGTCGCACGAGGTCGCCGTCCTGCACCCCGAGCTCCCCGGCGTCATCGGGATGGATTTCGACGGTGGGGGTCGGCTCGCGCTGATCGAGGCCCGATGCGCGGCGGGTCATGGTTCCGGTGTGCCAGTGGTACAGCTGGCGTCCGGTGTTCATCACGAACGGATACTCATCGTCCGGTAGCTCGACCGGCGGGGCGTACTCCACCGGCACGAAGGTTCCACGGCCGTCCGCGGTAGGGAAGTGGTGGTCGAACAGGAATGACGTGCCGGGGGAGTCCGGAGTGGGCACGGGGTACTGCAGTCCCGCTCCCTCGAGGCGCTCGTAGGTCACGCCTCGCCAGGACGGCGTCACCTGCGCGATCTCCCGCATCACGTCCTGCGCGGAAGTGAACGGCGTATCGAGGCCGAGGCGGTTCGACAGCTCGATCAGGATCTCGAGGTCGCCGCGCGCGTGCCCCGGCGTGGGGACCGCGGCGTGCGTGACCTGGATACGCCGCTCCGTGTTCACGAACGTGCCGGCTTTCTCGGCGAAGCTCGACCCGGGGAGCACGACATCGGCGTAGCGGGCCGTCTCGGTGAGGAACAGGTCGTGGACCGTCAGGAACTCGAGCTCCTGGAACCAGTGCTCTGCGTGCGCGATGTCGGGGTCGGAGATGATCGGGTTCTCGCCCATGATGTACATCCCGCGGACGCCGCTCTCCTCCTTGACGATCTCGGTGACCATGAGTCCCTCATTGAGCGACAGGGACTCCGCGGGCACCTTCCACGCCTGGGCGTATTCCGCGCGGATGGCAGGATCCTTGACGGAGCGATAGTCCGTGTAGACGAACGGGATGGCGCCGACGTCCGACGCCCCCTGCACGTTGTTTTGGCCCCGGATCGGCATCATCGCGGCGCCCCAGCGCCCGATCATGCCGCAGCCGAGCATCAAGTTCAGGAGCGACGTCACGAGATCCGTGCCGTTGGCGTGCTGCGTGAGCCCCATCGCCCAGAGCGTGCTCGTGTTCGGCCCCTTCGCGTAGATCTCGGCCGCTTCGCGGATCCGGTCCGCGGGGACTCCGGTAATCTTGGCCGCGACCTCCGGGGTCATGGCCCGCACCGCCTGGCGCACGTTGTCGAAGTCGTGCATGCGATCGGCGATGAACCGGCGGTCCTCGAGACCCTGCGCGATGATGTGGCTCAACATCGCGTTGAACAGAGCGACGTCCGTGCCGGGCTGCATCTGCAGATGAATGTCGGCCCGGCCCGCGAGTTCGGTCTTCCGCGGGTCGGCGACGATCAGGGTGACACCGCGCTCGTGGGCACGCTTGATCGCGGCGCCGAACACGGGATGCGACTCGGTTGTGTTCGCGCCGGCGATGAAGATGACGTCCGCCGCGTGCTCCACCTCCCGCATCGAGCCTGACGCGGCGGACGTATTGAGCGCTCGCTGCATCGCCGCCACCGACGTGGAATGGCACAGGCGGGTGCAGTGGTCGATGTTGTTCGTCCCAAGCGCCGCCCGGAACATCCGCATCATGAGATAGTTCTCTTCGTTCGAGCACTTGGCCGACGAAAAACATGCGAGCGCGTCGCCCCCGCGCTCGCGCTTCAGGCGCGACATCTCCTGCGCCACGAGCTCCATCGCTTCGTCCCAGGTCGCCTCGCGGAACGGCTCGTACCACGCCGGCGGCGTGGCCACCCGGTCGCGAATGTCCAGGTCCACGCGCTCGAGCAACGGCAGGTCGCGCACCGCCTTGCCCACGGACCGCGGAGGCCCGGCGGGCTTCGGCCGTTGCCCCTCGCCCTCGATGGTTTGCCAGGGGCCGCCGCGCCGGTTCGGGCCCGTCCGGCCGCGCCAGATCCAGCGGCCGCTCGCCTTCTCCCAACCTTTACGAATCAGCGGCGCGGTCAGGCGGTCGTGGTGCTGGGGGAAATCGTAGCCGAACCGACCCTTGACGCACGTCGAACCCTGGTTGGGCGTGTTCAACTCGATGTCCGGGGATGTGACGCGGACCACCGTGCGGTCAGCGACGTGCAGATCCACCTGGCAGCCCACGCCGCAGTACGGGCAGACCGAGCGGACCGTCTGCTCGGGGTGACGGATCTTGTCGGGCGCGAACCGCTCGCGCGGCATCACCTCGAAGATCGCACCGGTCGGGCACACGCGGACACACTCGCCGCACCACGTGCACCCCGCCTTGTCGGGGTCACCGTCGGCGCCCACAATGATCTCGGTGTGCTCGCCCCGCTGGCCGACGTCGAGCACCCCGACGACCTGGATGTCCTCGCATGCCCGCACGCAGCGGGTGCAGAGGATGCAGGTGCTCATGTCGTGCTGGATCATCGCGTCGCCCGGACGCTCGTCGCCGTGGCGCAGCGGCAGGTCGCGCTGCTCCACCACGGAGGGGACCACGCCGTAGCGGACCACGTAACCCTCGAACTCGTTGCGCGGTCGGGCGCGACCGCCGTTTCTCAGATGGTCGCCGGCGTAGCGCTCGAGGAGCAGCCGGAGCACGCCCTTCCGGTTCTCGACCGCCGCGTGCGACTCCGAGTGCACGACCATCCCGTCGGCCACCTTCGTCGCGCACGCGGGCAGCAGTTTGCCCTGGCCTTCCACCGACACGAGGCAGATCCGGCAGTTACCGACGATCGACAGCTTGGGATACCAGCACAGGGTGGGGATGTCCGCGATTCCCGCCGTCCGCGCGGCCTCGAGAATCGTCTGTTCCGTATCGGCGGTGACCGAGCGGCCGTCGATGGTGAGCGTCGCCATGAGGTTGTGAAGATTAGAGCTCGAGCGCGGGCTGGGCAACCGCGTACGCGGCTAACTACCGGAGTGCCAACGAGAAGGGCCGGCGCGGTGCCGGCCCCGAATGCTTCAGTCTACATGCTCTGGCAGATGTCGATGCGTGTGGTCGCCGCCACCCGACTCCGCTTCGTCCGTGAACCAGCAGTAGGCCCAGATCTTCGCCGGGCGGAGCATTTGTCGACCGGCGCGGAGGATGATACCGATTGGCTCGTGGTCGTCGAGAATCAGTGGCAGGCTGGTCATGTTGTGAGCCCGTTTCACGTAGCAGGTTGCACGTTGCCCGAAGCAAGAGATTTGCCACAAGCCATTTCGTGTAACTTGCCGTCCTGCAACGTGTAACGAATGCGTGGGGTGGGCGAGTGGTCACTCCGACACGTTCAAGGCCGTGTCGAGCTGACGCTCAGGCTTGGTGGCGGTGAATCCCCCGCCCGCCTTGGAACGGCGGCGCCGGACGATCTCCCAACCGCCGTACAGCGCCTGCAACGCCTCGGGCGCGAGCGGGATCACCTCATTCGTCGCCGGGCTCGGCAGGACGATATGGACGCCGCCGGGCCGGGTGCGCCTCTGGAGCTCGGCCAAGAGCGCGTCGCGGTCGCGGAGGCGCGCCGGCGCGAGCGCCGCCGGGTCGATCACCGCGACCCCCGGCGCCACGTCCGGGAACCACCCGCCGAAGGTCACGACGAGCGCCTGAAACCGGCCGGCGAGCTGCTCGCTGACCGCCCGGCTCTCCGCCCCTTCGACCGACGCAAGATCGTGATCGAGCAGGAACACCTCCGCATCGTGCGCCGCGATGAACAGCGCCGCCGGGAGGGCGGCCGCGCCAAGGACGACGGCCACGTCACCGGGTTCCAGGCGCCGCACGGCGGTGACCAGCGGCCCGTCCGCCTCGAGGCCCCAATGGGTGGGCGAGCGCTGGGCCGCGCGCAGGGCGCGATGCTTTTGCCGCCAGCGCGGAAACGAAGGCAGCCGCAGCCGTCGGATGATGATCCGGTCGACATGCTCGAGCAACAGGACCTCGGTGAGGAGGTACTGCCCGGCGGCATTCTCCTCGAGCTCGCGGACGGCCTCGTCGCCGATTTCCATCAGCTGCTCGCGGGTGAGGGCGTTCTTGTACTCCTCGATCCGCTGCAGCAGGAACTCTTGATACTCCTGCTTGAGCGACCGCGGCGGCCGCCGCGTGGTGCGGGAGCGAGGCTCGCCCGAGAGGCTCAGCATGGCTCGACGTGCACGGTGACTTCGTGGAACTGGAGGTCGCGCTTGAGTCGCTCTTCCACCTCGTCCGCGATCGCGTGCGCCGATTCCACGTTGGCGTGACGGTCGACGGCGATCGTCACCTCGGCATAGCGCAGGTCGGAAGGCCCACGCGAGCGGATCCCGTAGGCACCCTTCACGCCCGGGACGGCCTGGGCAGCGTTCTGGATGTCGCGCGTGGGGATGGCGCGCTGGTCCACGAGCACCGGGACCGTGCGGGCGAGGATTCGATACGCCACGAACACGATCACCAGGGCTACGATGATCGCGACGGCCGAATCGGCCCACCACAGGCCCTGCCGCGTGAGCAGGATGCCCACGATGACGCCGACCGTTATGAAGACGTCGGCCCGGGTGTGCGCCGCGTCCGCGACGAGCAGCTCGCTGCCGAGCTCGATCCCGCGGCGGTGCTCGTACCAGGTGATCAGCACGTTCACCCCCAGGGTGAGGACCAGGAGCGCGAGCTGAAAGTCGCTTACGTCCACCCGCTGCATGCCGCTCACAAGATGGTTGACTGCCCCCCGTACCAGCTCGAAGCAGGTGATCGACAGGAATCCCACGATGGCCAGCGCGCCCAGCGTCTCGAACTTCCCGTGGCCGTAGGGGTGGTCCTCGTCAGGCTCCTTGGCGGCCACGTGGACGACGACCAGGGCGAACACGTTGTTGAGCGCATCCACGCACGAGTCCACCGCGCCGCCGAGCACGGCGAGGGAGCCGGAACTGATCCCCACCCCGAGCTTGACCCCCACGACCGCCACGTTGGCGACGAGGAGCCCGATGAAGACTCGGCGAACCAGGGCGGACGCCGGCATGGACAGGACTGCAAGGTTATAAGGGACAGCGGTTTAGTCAACAGTCAAAAGCAAAATGGGACCCTAGTCCACCGCTCGAAGCAATGCGCCCTTCAAGTATCCCGTCTCCGGTACGTTGATTAGCTCCGGGTGATCCCGGCCTGCGCCCACCACTCCGAGGAGCTGGAGCCGCCGGCCGGAATCGCGCGCCGCGTCGGCCAGCATCTCGAAGAAGGACGCCCGGCTCACGTGGTAGGAGCAGGAGCAGGTGAACAGGACCCCGCCGGGTGAGAGGATCCGCATGGCCCGGAGGTTGATCTCCTTGTAGCCGCCGAGCGCACGCGGAACGTTCTGCTTCGATTTCGCGAAGGCGGGCGGGTCGAGCACCACCGTGTCGAAGGTATCCTCCCGGCTCTCGAGCTCCCGCAGCAAGTCAAACGCGTTGGCCTCTTGCCACGAGATGTTCGTGAGCCCGTTCAGCGCGGCGTTCTCGCGTCCCCGAGCCAGGGCGTCGGCGCTCGAGTCGACCGCGAGCACCTCGCGGGCCCGCCGGGCGAGGTGGAGCGCGAACGAGCCGTGATACGTGAACAGATCGAGCGCCCGGCCCGGGCCGGTCTGCTCCCCGACGAGTACGCGGTTCTCACGCTGGTCGAGAAACGCACCGGTCTTCTGGCCCGTCTGGGGGGCGGCGAGGTAGCGCACGGCGTGCTCCTCGACCGGCACGGTGTCCGGCACGGAGCCCCGCGCGGCGACGACCTCGAGCGGCAGTCCTTCGTGCCGGCGGACCGCCGAGTCGTTGCGGAGCAGAATGGCCTGGGGTGTGAGGGCGACCGTGATTCCGGCGAGCACGTCCTCCCGCGCCCGCTCGAGACCGGCGGAGAGCAGCTGCGCCACGACGTAGGGGCCGTAGCGATCGATCACGAGAGACGGCAGCCCGTCGCCCTCGGCATGGACGACGCGGTATGCCGTGGCGGGGACGCCGGCGCGTCGGGCCGCCGACGCGGCGATCCGCTGGGCCCACCAGGCGGCGTCGATCGGCTCGCGTCCACGCGTCAGGAGTCGCAGCCGGATCTCAGAGGCGGGGGAGTAGAGCGCCTGGCCCAGGTGGCGCCCCCGGCGCTCCGTGACGGAGACGATTCCCGGGCCATCACCAGGCTCGTCGTACATGTCGGTCCGGTAGATCCACGGGTGCCCCCCCTGCCAGCGGGCGGCGCCCCTCGCGGACACGATGACGGTCCGGGTCGCGGCGGCAACGTCCGACCGTCCGACGGTCCGAGTGTCCGTCACGCCGTGCGGTCCGGGCGGAGTTTGGCCGCCCCGCGCAAGTACATATGTTTCAGGTCGTCCTGCGGCTTGGTCGTATAGAAATGCAGCAGCACCCGGATGCAGCGCGGCAATCCGTCCGGGACGGCTACCTCGGCGGCGCCCAGCAGGGGAACGTCGCGCCAGCCGAGCAGTCGCGCGGCGCGCGCCGGATACTCGGCGGTAAGGTCCGGCGACGAGGTGAAGATCGCGCTCTCGACGTCCTCGGGGCGAAAGGCGTTCGCCTCCTGAAGCGCGCGCAACAGCTCCGCCGTCGCCTCGAGGATGGCGTCCCCGGTGTTCGTGCCGGCGGTGGTGGCGCCGCGCAATCCACGCAAGATCTTGCTCATGGCCCTCGTCGATCGACTGCGCTTGATGGTGATCACGGACGCCGCGCTCCTCAAGGGGCGAGGGCGAGACCCGGTCGAAGCCTGCCGGCAGGCCGTAGCCGGCGGTGCGACCATGGTGCAGGCGCGGCTGAAAGATGGCACGGCGCGCGATCTACTGGCGCTCGCCCGCGCTCTCGTCAGCGCCTTGCCGGTGCCCGTGATCGTCAATGATCGCGTGGATGTAGCGCTCGTCGCGGGGGCGGCGGGCGCGCATTTGGGCCAGGAAGACCCGCCCCTCGACCGGCTCCGGCCCCACGTCCCCCCAGGGTTCCTGCTGGGGCTCTCGGTCGGCTCGGCGGGTGAAGCGGAGCGGGGCCGCCCCTGGCGAGCCGATTACTGGAGCATCGGACCGTGCTATGCCACCGGGAGCAAGGCCGACGCGGGCGCTGCGCTCGGGCCCGAGGGGTTCGCGGCCCTCGCCCGCTTGGCACCCCCAGCCACGCCGGTGATCGCCGTGGGCGGAATTACCGCCGCGAACGCCGGTGCCCTGCGGCGCGCCGGCGCCGCTGGTGTGGCCGTCATCGGCGCGGTCTGGAACGCTAGTGACCCGGCGCACGCTGCGCGCGCGCTGCGCGCTTCAACTGCTTGACGCGCTGGATAGCGGCCTCGTGCTCCGCAAAGGTCGTGGAAAAGATGTGCTTCCCGTCCGGCTGCGCGACGAAGAATAGAAAGGGAACCTCGGCGGGGTAGAGGGCCGCGGCGAGACTCGCCCGGCCGGGCTGGCTGATCGGCCCCGGCGGGAGTCCCGCGTGCAGGTAGGTGTTGTAGGCCGACCGCACGGCGAGGTTCTTCTCCCATACGCGTGACAAGCGGCGACCGTAGGCGTAGCTGACCGTCGGATCTGCTTCGAGCCGCATGCCCCGCTCGAGACGGTTGCGATACACCGCCGCGATGAACGGGCGGTCGGGGTCATAGCGCACCTCGGACTCGACGATCGACGCCAGCGTCACCAGCTGGTGCCGCGACATGCGCAGGGAGTCGAGCCGCGCCTGCCATTCAGGACTCCATTGCTGGATGAACTGGTGGGTCATCACCCGCACCAGCTCCCGCGCGCCGATGTGCTGGGGCAGCAGGTACGTCGTGGGGAACAGGTAGCCTTCGGCGCTGGTGGTCCCTTCGGGGACCGAGAGCCCGGCGAGCAATTCAGGATCGCGTGCGGCGGCGATGAACGAATCGCGCGGGATCCGGAGCCCCTCCCACGCCAGGTCCGCCACCTCGACCAGCCGCAATCCCTCCCGCACGGTGAACCGCTGCTCCACCCCACGACCCCGCTCGAGCGCCGCCACGACATCGGTCCACGACTCGTCCTGGCGCAGCAGATAGACGCCGCTCTTGAGCGAGCCCCCGAGGCCGGCCAGCCTGGCGTACAATCGGAAAAACCCTGGGTGCCCGATCACGTGGTTCGCCACGAGCGAATCGACGGCGCCTTCGAGGGTGGCGCCCGCGGGAATGGTGACGGTGACGCGGGGGCCGTCGGAGGAGCCGCAGGCGGCGAGGATGACGGCAAGCAGCAGGGAGCGGGGAGCGGGGAGCGGGACCGGACGGTGCGGGCGGAGATCTCCACCCGCACCGGAGGGAAC
>DASZCN010000102.1:0-19881 GCA_035943095.1 Gemmatimonadales bacterium
GCAGATTCCCTGGACGGCCGCGCACGAGAAGCTCCTCACCGCCTACGTCGGCAACGCCACGCCCGATCTGGCGCAGCTCGGCAACACGTGGATCCCCGAATTCGTGGCCCTGAACGCGCTCCTGCCGCTCGACTCGCTCGACGCCGGGTCCGCCGAGGTTCGCGACTCGAGCTACTTCCCCGGGATCTGGCAAACCAACCTCGTGAACGGCGGCTTGTACGGCATCCCCTGGTACGTGGACACGCGCGTCCTGTTCTATCGCAAGGATCTCCTAGCGCAGGCAGGCTTCTCGCAGCCGCCCACGACGTGGGCCCGGTGGCGCGAGGCGATGCGCGCACTCAAAGCGCGAGGCGGACCGGGCCGGGGCCGCTACGCGATCTTTGCGCCATTCAACGAATGGAATGTCCCGGTGATCCTCGGTCTCCAGGCCGGCTCGCCTCTGTTGAAGGACGGGGGTCGGTATGGCGCGTTCGGCGAGCCGCCGTTCCGGCGGGCGTTCGATTTCTATCTCGATTGGTACGAGAGCGGCGTCGCGCCGCTGCTCGGCATCAACGACATCGGCAACGTCTACCAGGAATTTGAGCGTGGCACGTTCGCCATGTGGATCACGGGGCCCTGGAACATCGGGGAGTTCCGGCGCCGACTGCCGCGCGACATGCAGGACAAGTGGAGCACCGCGCCACTCCCAGGGCCCGAGGGCGCGGCATCGGGTGTCTCAATGGCAGGCGGCTCGAGTGTGGTCCTGTTCCGGCGCTCCCACCATCACGCGGAGGCGTGGCAGCTCGCCGAATACCTGTCGCGACCGGAGCAGCAGCTGCGCTTCTTCCGGCTCACCGGCGACCTGCCGGCCCGGACCGAGGCGTGGCGCGACTCCGCCCTCGCGAGCGACCCGGCGGCGCACGCCTTCTGGGAACAGCTGCAACGGGTGGTGCCGCTGCCCCAGGTGCCCGAATGGGAGCTGATCGCGACCCGCGTGTTCGACTACACCGAGCAGGCGGTCCGGGGGGGGGGCGGCGTCTCGACCGACTCGACGCTCGCCCACCTGGACCGTGAAGTGGACCGAATTCTCGCGCGACGCCGCTGGCTGTTGAGCCGGGCGGGCCGGACGACCACACCATGATGGACGAGCGGTCGCGCGCGCGGGCCGGTTGGCTGTTCCTCGCGCCTGCCCTGACCTTGATCGGAGTGTTCTTTTTCCTGCCGGTCGTCGCGTCGCTGGTCCTCTCGCTCACGAACTTCGACATCTATGCCGTGGCCGACCCGCGCAACGCGCAGCTCGTGGGCCTGCGGAATTATGGCGACCTGATCCACGCTCCACTGTTCTGGACCGCGCTCAAGAACACGTTCTACTTCGTGCTGGTCGGCGCGCCGCTGTCGGTGGTGGCCGCGCTCGGCGCGGCGCTGCTCGTCAACGCGAAGCTCGTCCGGTGGAAAGGGTTCTTCCGTACGGCGTACTTCGCCCCGTACGTCACGACGATCGTCGCGATCGCGATCGTGTGGCGGTATCTGTACCACCCCCGCTACGGGCTCCTGAACGCCGTGCTCGGCACCATAGGGATCGGGCCGATCGACTGGCTCGGCGACGCGCGCTGGGCGATGCCCGCGATCATCCTGCTCGCGGTATGGCGCAACTTCGGGTACAACATGCTCATCTTCGTCGCGGGCCTGCAGCGCATCCCGGCGCAGCTATACGAGGCGGCGGAGCTCGACGGCGCGGGCTGGTGGGCCCGCTTCTGGCACATCACGCTGCCGCAGCTCGCACCGACGTTCCTGTTCGTGGGGATCATCACGGCCATCGGCTACTTCCAGCTCTTCCCCGAACCGTACGTGATGACGCAGGGCGGGCCCCTGAAGAGCACCCTGAGCATGGTGTTGTACATGTACGAGGAGGGATTCCGCTGGTGGCGGCTCGGGTCGGCCGCGGCCATCGCCTTCGTCCTGTTCCTGGTCATCCTGGTGTTCACGCTGCTCCAGCTCAGGATCCAGCGGGAGGAGCGGTGAAGCGGCGCATCCAGCAGGTGCTGCTGCACGTCGTCCTGCTCGCGGGCGCCGTCCTAACGCTCGTGCCGCTCGTATGGATGGTCTCGGCCTCGCTGATGCCCACGGGACAGGCCAACACCTATCCGCCGCGCTTCTTCCCGAGCCGGGTCACCTTCGAGCATTACGCCGAGCTGTTTACGCGCCTGTCGCTCGGCCGCTATCTCTTGAACAGTGCCCTGGTGGCCGTGTCGGCCACGCTCTGCTCCCTGCTGTTCAACTCGATGGCCGGTTACGCGCTCGCCAAGCTGCACTTTCCGGGGCGCGGGCCCGTGTACCGCTTACTGCTCGCCGGCCTCGTGGTACCGGCGCAGGTGACGATGCTGCCCCTGTTCCTCCTGTTGCGCGCGATGGGCCTCGTGAACACCTATGCCGGCGCCATCGTACCCGCGATGGCCACGATCTTCGGGATCTTTCTCATTCGCCAGTACGCGCTGTCGATCCCGGACGACCTGCTCGACGCAGCGCGGCTCGACGGCGCGAGCGAGTTTCGCGTCTACTGGTCCGTGGTGCTGCCGACGATGCGGCCGGTGCTGGCCACATTGGCGATCTTCACCTTCCTGTCGACCTGGAACGACTTCCTCTGGCCGCTCGTGGTCCTGTCGAACGACGCGCGGTATACGCTTCCGGTGGCGCTCGCCAACCTCGTGGGCGAGCACGCGCAGGACACCGAGCTCATGATGGCGGGTTCGGTGCTCACCGTGCTGCCGGTCGTGGTGCTGTTCATCGTGCTGCAGCGCCACTACGTCGAAGGCATCATGGCGGGGAGCGCCAAGGGCTGAACAGCGCCGCACCGTTCGAGCGTACGACCTCGGAGTAAAAGCGCGCGCTCGCCTTGGGGGTCCGCCGCTGCGTCTCGAAGTCTACGTGGACGATCCCGAATCGCTTCGAGTAACCATGGCTCCACTCGTAGTTGTCGAGCAGCGACCAGGCGAAGTAGCCGCGCAGATTCACGCCGCGGCTGATGGCGTCGAGGGCGCTCTTCAAATGACCCCGGTAATAGTCGACCCGCAGCGGGTCGTCCATCGCCCCGTTTCGGGAATGCGGGGGATCGGCGAAGGCGGCGCCGTTCTCGGTGACGTACAGGGGCAGGTCGCCGGAGCGCTCGCTCACCCAGAGGAGCGTCTCGGCGAGCCCGGGCGCGTAGACCTCCCAGCCCGTTTCCGTGTACACGCTGTCGGGCTGGCGCGCCGTCGCGGCGCGCGTGGGGAGGACCGTGTCGTCGTGGCGCGTCACGCCGCGCGTGTAATAGTTGATCCCCAGGAAATCGATCGGCTGCCGAATCAGCCGAAGGTCCGCTTCGGGGATGGCGGGCCACGCCTCGCCGAACATCTCGGCGAGCTCGCCTGGGTAGGCGCCCGAGAGCACCGGCTCGAGATACTGCCGGTTCATATACGCGTCGGCGCGGCGCGTGGCCGCGAGGTCCTGTGGCGAGCTCGACGCCGGATGCTTGGGCTCGAGATTGACGACGAGACCGATCTGGCGCTTCCCCTCGGCCCGGTACGCCTGGACCGCCATGCCGTGGGCGCGGAGGAGGTTGTGGCTCACGCGCGGCGCCTCCACCAGACTGCGGTGCCCCGGCGCGAGCGCGCCATGCAAGTACCCGCCGTCCGCCACGACCCATGGCTCGTTCAGGGTCGCCCACAGCGGCACGCGGTCGCCCAGGGCGCGGAACACCACTTGCGCGTAGTCGGCAAACCAGCCGGCGATCGCCGGATTGAGCCAGCCGCCGGCGTCGTCGAGTGCCTGCGGCAGGTCCCAGTGGTACAGCGTTACGGTGGGTTGAATGCCGCGCTCGAGCAGGGCGTCGATCAGGCGATCGTAGAACGCCACCCCCCGCGGGTTGACCGCTCCCTTCCCCGCGGGCAGAATCCGGCTCCAGGAGACGCTGAACCGGTAGGCGTTCAGCCCGAGCTGCTGCATCAACGCGACGTCGGCGGCGAAGCGCCGGTAATGATCGCAGGCCACGTCGCCGGTGTCGCCGTTGTGGGTTCGGCCGGGCGTGTGCGCGAATCGGTGCCAGATGCTCGGGCCCGCCCCGTCCGCGAGCGGCGAGCCTTCGATCTGGTAAGCGGACGTCGCGGTCCCCCAGAGAAAACCCGCGGGGAAGCGGGCGGGAGACATCGTCGGTTCACTCATGCGAGTGGTCGGTGCTCATGGCCAAGGTGACGCTCGTCGGCATCCGAAAAATATATCAGGAAGGGGGCCGGACCCGCGTCGCGGTGGACGGCGTGGATCTCGCCGTCCGGGATGGCGAGTTCATCGTCCTCGTCGGCCCGTCCGGGTGCGGCAAGAGCACAACACTGCGCATGATCGCCGGCCTCGAGTCGATTTCGGCCGGCGAAGTCCGGATCGGTGAGCGCGTCGTCAACGACGTCGCCGCGAAGGACCGGAACATCGCGATGGTGTTCCAGAATTACGCGCTGTACCCGCACATGACCGTGTTCGAGAACATGGCGTTCGGGCTGAAGCTCCGCGGCATGGCGCGGGCCGACGTGGACACCCGCGTGCGCGAGGCGGCGGAGCTGCTCCGCATCGGCGGCCTGCTCGACCGCAAGCCCAGGCACCTGTCGGGCGGGGAGCAACAGCGCGTCGCCCTGGGGAGGGCGCTGGTGCGTAAGCCCGACGTGTTCCTGTTCGACGAGCCGCTCTCGAACCTGGACGCGAAACTTCGCGTGCAGATGCGACGCGAAATCGCGCGCCTGCACCGCGAGCTCCGCGCCACGATGCTGTACGTCACGCATGACCAGGCGGAAGCGATGACGCTGGGCGACCGGATCGTCGTTTTGAACGGTGGCCGCGTTCAGCAGATCGATACACCGCTCGACGTGTATCGCGCGCCGCGGAACACGTTCGTCGCGGGATTCATCGGCAGCCCGGCGATGAACCTTCTCGAGGGCACGGTGCGGTCGTCGCACGACGACGGCGCGCTCGCGTTCCACGCAGCGGGCGACGCGTTCTCGCTGACGCTCCCGGCTCGGTGGCGCGGCGCGCTCGCTCCCCGCGCCGGTCAAGGCATCCTGCTCGGTATCCGGCCGGAAGACGTCCGCGTCGCGCTTCAGACCGATGGAGGCGTCCGCATGCGCCTCGACCTGGTGGAACCGCTCGGCCAGGAGCTGCTCGTGAGTGCACGCGTGGGAGGCCACGAAGTGACCGCCCGACTGCCCCCCGCCACCGGCCATAAACCGGGTGACGACCTTACACTGGGGTTCGATCCCGAGGCTCTACACTTCTTCGATGCGAAAACGCGAGAGCGCATCCCTTAGGGAAGCGGCTCCTCCTCTACGCTCGATCCGCTGTTCTCTTTACCGTCCCGTCGTCGCCGATGGCAACCGCACCTCCGTCGCCCGCGGCACCACGGCCGCCGCTCCCCCCGCCTTGAGCGCCGAGTTCACCGCCGCCAGATCGCGACCAAGCGCCTGCTGCAGGGCAACGAGCTGCTCCTGGATCTGTGGCGCGAACAGCCGGAACACCTCGTACATCTGAGCGGTGGGCCGCGCGTCTCCCGCGGTGACCGCGAAGACCAGCCCGCTGATCCGCTCGGTCGGCCCGGGGGGATAGACCAGTCCGTCCTCGTCCGCCTGGCTGTGCACTTGATACAACGCATCCTCGATCCGATCGAGCTTGCCGACCAAGGCGTGCACCGCGTCCGCCGCGCTGGGCGCCCGCGTCGTGCCGTCTTCCAGCTGGGCACGCACGTTCCGGATCCGAATGATCGCCGTCGTGACGGCGTTCACGGTATCGCGCAGCTGTTTCTCGAACGCGAACTGCGCCTGCAGGTCCGCCGGCGTGACTTTGGAGCGTGGGTCGAGCTTGAGCGCGAACGTCTGCACGGAGGACTTCCCGCCGACGGAGAGCCGGACACGGTAGCTGCCCGGGAGGGCAAGGGGCCCGTCGGTGGAGACGTTGTTCATTCCCCAGAAATCGCGCGCCGGCGGATACTTCATGTTCCAGGTGAACAGGTTCAGACCGGCCTTGTTGGGCGCGCGGGGCGCGGCGGCCGGGCGGTGTGGCCAGGGCTTGTCCTCGTCCTTGAGCGTGTCGAACAGCACGCCCAGGATGCTGTCGATCTTGGTGGAATCGGTGATGCCAGCCTGCTTCAGGCTGTCGGTGCGCGTTTTCTTCAGGGCATCCACCTTGAGACTGTCGCCGCGCGTGAGCGAGTCCTGCTTGCTCGAGAAGCTGCGGATCAGCCGGCCCCGCGCGTCGAGGATGTCGAGCGTGACGTTCCGGTCCTTGTCCTTGAGCCAGTAGTAGATCATCGCGCCCGAGGGCGGGTTCTTCCCCACCGGATGCGCCTCGTTGGCGGGCAGCTGAAAGCCGCCGCTCCAATCGACGCGATAGGCATCGCGTGGCTTGAAGAGGTGGGCCGCCTCACGCGGTGTCGCCCGCGCCAGCTGGCGCAACGGCGTGATGTCGTCGAGGATCCAGAACGACCGTCCGTGCGTGGCGGCGACCAGATCGCCTTCCTTGATCGCGAGGTCGTGGACGGGCACGATCGGCAGGTTGCGGCGGAGCGACTGCCAGTTGGCGCCATCGTCAAACGAGACCCACGTGCCACGCTCCGTGCCCGCGAACAACAGCCCGCGCCGCACCGGGTCCTCGCGCACCACCCGCACAAACTCGGTGGCCGGGATCCCGTTCACGATCTTGGTCCAGCTGTGCCCGTAATCCGTGGTCTTCCAGATGTAGGGCGCCATGTCCTCGAGCTGGTAGCGATTCGCCGCCACGTAGGCGGTGCCGGGCGCGTAATGCGACGCCTCGATGATGGAGACGCGCGTAAAATCGCCGAGCGCGGGCGGCGTCACGTCCACCCATTTCTTGCCCCCGTCGCGGGTCAGATAAATCATGCCGTCGTCCGATCCCGTCCAGATGAGGCCTTTGACCCGTGGGGACTCGGCCAACGCGAAGATCGTGCCGTAGTACTCGGCGCTCGTCTGATCCAGGGTAATCGGGCCGCCCGACGGCCCAAGCGTCTTGGGATCGTGCCGCGTCAAGTCAGGGGAGATGACGGTCCAGTTCTGCCCCTCGTTCACCGACTTGAATACCACGTTGGCGCCTTCGTAGAGCACGTGCGGGTCGTGCGGCGAGATGAGCAACGGCGCGGTCCACTGGAAGCGGTACTTCCCTTCCGCGGCCGAGTGGCCGTCCGGGCTGTCGGGCCAGGGGTTGATCACGCGGAAGGCGTTCGTCTTGTGATCGACCCGGGCGAGGAAGCCCGAGTTGTCGCCGCCATACGTGATGTCGGGATTGTCGGGGCGCGCCTGGATGTAGCCCGATTCGCCCGCCACGTCGTACCACTGTCCGCGATCGATCCCACCCGGCCAGCGGCTCGGCCCGCACACGCCCGAGTTGTCCTGCTGCGCGCCGCACACCCGGTACGGGAAGTGGTTCGTCGTCTCGACGTGATAGAATTGCGCCGTCGCCACGTCCTGATCGGTCCACGTCTTGCCACCGTTGAACGACACGTTCGGACCGCCGTCGTTCGACTCGATCAGACGGTTGGGATCGTTCGACGCGATCCAGAGGTCGTGGTTGTCGCCGTGCGGGTCGATGACGTGCTTGAACGTGACACCGCCGTCCGCGGACTTGTACAGGTTGGTGTTGACCGCCCACACGCCGTTCGAGTCCTTCGGATCGGCGAAGATCTTCATGTAGTACCACGCCCGCTCGCGCAGCTTGTGGACCGAGCTCACGTAGGTCCACGTCGCGCCCGCGTCGTCCGAACGGTACACGCCGCCCGAGTCGGCCTCGATGAGCGCCCACACGCGGGCCGGTTTCGCGCGCGACACGGCGATCCCGATATTGCCCCACAGGCCGGCCGGCAGACCTGGATTATGCGTGAGCTCGGTCCAGTGATCGCCGCCATCTGTAGACTTGAACATCCCGCTCCCCGCGCCACCAGACACGAGCGTCCAGGGGCGCCGCACCGCCTGCCACAGGCCCGCGTACATCACATCCGGGTTCGAGGGATCGAGCGCCAGGTCCGCCGCGCCCGCCGAGTCGTTGCGGAACAGCACCTTGTTCCACGTCTTGCCGCCATCGGTGGTCTTGTAGACGCCCCGGTCGGGATTGGGCCCGAATGCGTGTCCCTGCGCGGCGACGTAAACGATGTCCGGGTTCGTGGGATGCACCCGCACGCGCGCGATTTGCTGCGTCTCGGCCAACCCGAGGAAGGTCCAGGTCTTGCCGCCATCGGTGGTCTTCCAGACGCCATCGCCGTGCGAGACGTTGCCGCGGATCGGGAACTCGCCCGTGCCGACGTATACGATGTCGGGGTTCGACTCGGACACGCCGATGGCGCCGATCGTGCCACCGAAGTACTTGTCGGTGACCGGCAGCCAGGTGTTGCCACCGTCGATGGTCTTGAACACCCCGCCGCCGGTGGTACCGAACCAGTACTCCTGGGGGCGTGCGGCGGAGCCTGCGACTGCGACGCTCCGACCCGCGCGGAAGATGCCGATCTCGCGCCACCTGAGCGCCGGAAAGACACTGGTGTCGTACGGCGCGGCGGCCTTGGTGGACTGCGCCGGCGCGGAGCGCGCCGAAAGAAGCAACAGGGTGACGGCGGCGAGTGCTAACGAGCGAACGGACACGGAGCGAGCCTCCTGACGGCGGGGTGGAAGAGTGACACACGTAAGCACGAAACCGCCGAGGCTCGCAAGGGTGCGCTTCGTAACGTCAGGGTTTGGAGGGGGGCATCATCATCCCGGGCATCTCGAGCGGCTTCTCCGTGATGGACGATTTGGCGTCCGTGCCACGCGCGCTGAGCGTGAGGTCGCCCTTCTTGCTGCGCAGCTTGACCATGCCCAGCGGGACTTCCCGCGACCCCCACACCTCAGTACCGTCGTTGGCGGTCACGTGCAGCGCGCGAAACGTGCCGGCGGGCACCGTGACCGACTCCCAGCCCACCACGTGGGCGCTGGTGCACTGCGCGGCCCAATCAAAGGCGGAGCTGCCCTGCCCCTCCTTCTGGGCCATCATGCCGGCCATCTGACCCGACACCTTCACGGCCGGTTGCCCACCCCACTTGACGATCAGGGCGCGCGGCGACGTCGCTCCGGACGCCAGGTTTGGCGCGAGGATCTGCACGATGCCGCTGCGGCTCGGATCTTTGCCGGCGGCGTTTACCTCGAACCAGTAGAAGGTCGAATCGCCCGATCGCTCTGAACCGACGACGGCCAGCCGGAGCTTCCCACCTCCCGTGCTGGCCGTCGCGTCGAAGGACGCCCACTGGCCGACCTGCGCTTCGCCCACGGCCTTGCACATGTCCGCCAGCTCCGTCGGTGCCTGAGCGTGGAGCCCGGAGGGGGGGGCCGCGAGGGCGCCGAGCACGATGGTGGTCAGCAGTCTTCCCAACGTCCGCATGGCGACGTCTCCATGAGTGGAGGGTGAGACTTCAAACATAACGCCGGAGAGGTTTCTTTTCGCGCGTGTCGCGCATCGCCCTCGCCACCTATAAGCAGCTCCCGAATCTGAACGACGACGACCGGCTACTCGTCGCCGCGCTGAGCAAACTCGGGATCAGCGCAGTGCCGGCAGTCTGGGATTCCGCCGATGTGTGCTGGGACGACTACCAGGCGGTCGTGGTGCGCTCCTGCTGGGACTACCATCGGCTGCTGCCGGAGTTCCTGGCGTGGATCGCGCGGCTCGAGCGCGACAGCCTAGCACTATGGAACCCGCCGGCGCTGCTCCGGTGGAACAGCCACAAGAGCTACCTGCGAGACCTAGCGGCGCGCGGCGTGCCGATCGTTCCGACGCGATGGCTCGAGCGTGGTCATTCATTCGAGCTGTCGGAGCTGCTGCAACAGGAAGCGTGGCCCGAAGCCGTGGTGAAGCCGGCGGTCTCGGCGAGCGCGTTCGGTGCGTGGAGCACCACGCTCGCCGGCGCCGCGGCGTCCCAGCCGCGGCTCGAAGCGCTCCTCGAGGCGGGCGACGTATTGGTGCAACCGTTCATGCCCGAGGTACGTGACGCGGGCGAATGGTCCCTCATGTTTTTCGCGGGTCGGTTCAGCCACGCGGTGCTCAAACGGCCCGCGGCGGGCGACTATCGGGTCCAATGGGAGTTCGGGGGATCGGCCGAAACCCGCACGGCAACCCGCGAGCTGATCGAGGATGCCGAGCGCGTCCTGGCCGCGGTCCCCCGGGGAGAAGGAGAGCCGCTCTACGCCCGTGTGGATGGTGTCGCCCGCGACGGTCGGCTCGTGCTGATGGAGCTCGAGCTGATCGAGCCGCATCTGTTCCTCGCCTGGGACACCGGGGCGCCGGGGCGCCTGGCTGCCGGGCTCCACCACGCGCTCGCTCCAGCCTGAGGGAGGGCGCCGGCAACCAGGATCCGGCCGGGAAAGTGTCGCAGCTGCGCTACAGCATTCGTGTCGCCGGCACCCACAGGTTACGGCTCGAATGATGCTTCTGTAGCGCATCATGTCCGACAACACCCGGTCGGTCGCTCCCACAGGCCACCACCTGCCGGCCCTGGATGGTCTCCGTGGTGTGGCCATCCTGCTCGTCTTCCTGACTCACGCGGTGGCGCTGCCGCTCGAGCCCGTGACGGCGGTCGATGCGGCGATACGGAGCGTGACACGTCTGGGATGGACGGGCGTCGATCTGTTCTTCGTCCTATCCGGCTTTCTCATTACCGGCATCTTACTGGACACGAAGGGTCAACCTCGCTGGTGGTTGAATTTCGCGGCACGCCGCGGGCTGCGGATTTTCCCGCTGTATTACGGTGCGCTGGTCTTCCTCTTCATCCTCTTACCGCACCTGACGCACTGGTCCGATCCAGCATACGCCACGCTGCGCGCGAACCAGGCGTGGTACTGGACCTACACCGTGAATTTCCTCAGTGCCGCTTCGCATGGGAGCGGCACGCCACTCAACACCGGGCACTTCTGGTCGCTCTCGATCGAGGAGCAGTACTACCTGATCTGGCCGCTGATCGTCGCGCGTTGCGGACCCCGAGTCCTGCTGCGGGTCGCGGTGCTGAGTGGAATCGCCGGCTTGCTGTTTCGCCTGGCGATCGTGCTGCACGATCCGTCCAACGCCGTAGCGACCTTCGTCTTGACGCCGGGCCGGCTGGACGGCCTGATGACCGGTGGTGCGCTGGCAGTCCTGGCGCGTGCACCCGACGGCCTGGCGAGCCTCCAGAAGGGGGCCGTCGCCGTGCTGTGGGTGGGTTGCTCGGTCCTCGGTGCCCTCTCCGTCTGGCGGGGCGGCCTCACGTACCAGGACCCGGTGGTCGCCGTCACGGCCTACCCCGTGATCGCGCTGGTATTCGGGTCGCTGCTCGTGGTCGCGCTGTCGAGCGCCCCGGGGAGCGTCGTGGCGCGCGTGTTGTCGAGCGCGTCGCTGCGCAGCTGGGGCAAGTACAGCTACGGCCTGTACCTGATTCACTACCCTGTGTTGGGGGCACTCGAGTCCAAGTGGCAAGGGTACCGTCACGGCGTGGCGGCGCTCGACGGATCACCGCTTCCGGGCGTCCTGCTGCTCGCGGCGGTCGCCGCGGTCGCCAGCTATGCGCTCGCCCGGTTGAGTTATGGCGTGTATGAATCGCGCTTTCTCGATCTCAAACGGTACTTCGACCGCCGGCCGAGAGCCGCGCCTCCCCCTCCCCTTGCCCGGGCTCCTCAGTCCGCGTTGAGTCGGTAGCCCACGCCGGACTCCGTTAACAGTCACGCCCGCGTGGTCTTCAACACGCGGACCGGGAGAACCATTGCGTTCAAGCCGGCGAATTGGAGGCGGCGCTGCAGCTGATATGCCGTCTCGTTATGCAGGATGCGATGCACCCACGTCTCGTGCTCGAAGACGAGCTTGCCGAGGAAGAACACGGCGCGGGGGAATCGGCCGGCGATCCGGGCGCACAGAACCTCGGCCTCGGCCACCACCTCGGTGCCGACGTCCATACCGTACTCGGTCGCCAACCCCAGGCGGTGCGCCACTTCTACGTAATGGGTGAGGAGGTCCCGCGTCCGCTCGCGTACCATTTCCACCTCCTCGACATTCTTGAACGTCGCCGAGTCGATCACCCCGATCGAAGCGAACACGAAGTTGCCAAAGACGTTCGGGAACAGGCGCCGGATCGTGAGGAGGGCGTGGACGCCCAGTCCCGCATGGTCGCCCACGAGCACGACCGCGGTGGGCGCCTGTGGGTCCAGCGGCGCCGGCCCGGCCGGGGCAGCGGGCGTGGGAGCGATCGCCGGCAGGATGGCATCGAGCCGCTGGAGGTCGCCCTGCACGCCGCGGTAGTGACCGCGGATCAGGAAGCACACGCCGATGAGCGCGCACGTCACGAGGAGGGTGATCCAACCGCCTTCGCCGAACTTTTCGTAAACGGTGACGAACAGGATGGTGAGGCACAGTGCCAGACCGGCCGCGTGCACGCTCATTTCCTTGCGCCAGTTGGGATGCTTCTTCCGATCACGGATCCAGTAACGGCACATCGACACTTCGGTCAGCGAGAAGGTGATGAACACGTTGATCGAGTACATCACCACCAACCGGTCCACGACGCCGCCCGTGTACCAGAGCGCCACGACCGCCGCTCCGCCCATCAGCAACACGCCGTTCTGCATGGTGAGTCGGTCCGACAACTGGGCGAACCGATGCGGCAACCACGAGTCGGTAGCCATGTTGGCCATCACGCGCGGGCCGTCGATGAATCCCGCCTGCGCCGCGACAAAGAGCAGCAGCGCCTCCGCGAGCAGCGTGACCAGCACGAACCCATGCCCCAGCGCCGGCCAGCCCTGGACGACGCCGTCGGTAAAGCGCTCTGCGAGTACCGCGTTCATCGTCTTGCCCTGCTCGGGCGCGGCATGAACGAGCAGGTAGCCGACGATGATGCCGGCCGCCGTGACGGCGAGCGACACCGCCATCAGCATCATGGTGCGCTTTCCCGTTTCGACCTTCGGCTCCCGCATGATGCTCAGGCCGTTCGAGACCGCTTCGATCCCCGTGTACGTCCCGCCCCCCAATGAATAGGCGCGCAGGAACAGCGCCACGACGCCGGCGAGTCCCAGACCCACGGGCGATGCCTGGGCTGCACCCGTGAAGTCGCGGCCTACCGCGTGGAGCAGCTGCGGCACCTCGTGGCGCCGGCTGACCACGACGCCCATGATCAGGATCGCATGCGTGACCACGAAGGTCAGGAAGATGGGCGCGAGGACGGTGACCGACTCCTTCACGCCGCGCAGGTTCATCACGCTCAAGAGGACCATGACGACGAACGAGACGGGGAGCTTCCAGGCCTGCCACTCGGGACGCAGAAAGCTGAAGACTGCGTCCACGCCTGCGGCGATCGAGATCGAGATCGTGAGGACGTAATCGACCAGGAGGGCGGAGCCGGAAGCGACGCCGGCGCTGGACCCGAGCAGCCTCGACGCTACTACGTAACCGCCACCGCCGAACGGGAAGTGCTCGATGATGCGACTGTACGCGTACGAGATGACGAAGACGGTGAGCGCGGTGGCGACTGCGAGCGCCACGGCGAGATACGTGTGCGTGCCGAGGGCCTTGAAGGCCTCTTCCGGCCCGTACGCCGAGGACGAGAGCCCGTCGGCCCCCAGCCCTACCCACGCCAGGAAGGCGACGAGCGAGACTTTGTGGAAGACGCTCGGGTCAAGGACGTCGCGGGGACGACCAAGCACAGCCCGCTTGAGCCAGGCTGCCATAATGCCTCCTCGATGCCTACGGGGTTAGCTGACGGGCTTGGGCCGAAGAGTGCCCCGCGCCAGCGACGGCGCTACGCCCCAACGAACTGGTTCCCCCGCTCCCGCTCAGGCGGGATTAGGCAACGGCAAGCCTACAATGGCAGCTGTTCGCAAACAATGGATGCCGCACGAGGCGTTGCAGAACAGCACGGCTTCGGTGACGCGCCGTTATTTTGCCACGATGGCTCAGGTAACTCCCCGTGTCGCCACTCCTGCCTGGTCGCGGCCGGACGATGCGGTCCGCCAGGCCCAGCTCGACGCGATGAAGCGGCGAGCCACGGGCCTGCTGGCGCTCGCCGCCGTGATTTTCGTGGGCGCGAGCCTGTTCGAGGCTTCCTATCCGTGGCTCGGCTACGTGCGCGCCACAGCCGAGGCGTCCCTGGTCGGCGGGCTGGCCGACTGGTTCGCCGTCACCGCGCTGTTCCGCCACCCGCTTGGTCTGCCGATTCCGCACACCGCAATCGTCGCGACTCGTAAGGAGCACATCGGACGCATCCTCGGCAACTTCGTGCAAAACCACTTTCTGTCGCGCGACGTGATCGCCCTGAACCTGCGCGCCGTCCATCCCGCGGAGCGCGCCGCCCGCTGGCTCTCCGACCCCGAGCACAGCCGGCAGATCGCCCGGCAGCTCGCGGGCGGCCTGGCCAAGACACTCGAGGCGCTTCCCGACGGGGACGCGCGCGAGCTGGTGCGCCAGGTCGTGAGCACGCGCGTGCGGGCGACGCGCGTGGCGCCCGCGCTCGGTCGCACGCTGGCGCTCGTGCTCGAGGGCGACCACCACCAGGGCTTCCTCAACGAGGCGGTGCGCATCGCCGCCCAGGCGATCTCGGACAGTCGGGAGTTCATCCGCGACAAGGTGCGCGCCGAGAGCCCGTGGTGGGTGCCGGGCGTGGTGGACGACAAGATCTACCAGCGCATCATCGAGGTCACCGAGGCGTTGCTGCGCGCGATCGGCGCCGACCCGCATCACCCGCTGCGCAAAGCGTTCGACTCCGCGCTGCGCGACTTCGTCGATCGCCTGCAGTACTCTCCGGACGTCATCGCCCGGGCCGAAGCCATGAAAGAAGAGTGGCTGGCGGACCCCTCAGTCGCGGAGCTGTCGGCCCGCCTATGGGAGGCGACGCGCCGGGCGATCGTCGGCTACGCCACCCGGGAGGACGGTACGGCGCCGACGCCGCTCGAGCGGGGCCTCGCCGACTTCGGCGCCGCACTCCTCGCCAACGAGGCGCTGCTCGCGGAGATCGACGACGTGATCATCGACGTCTCATCCAAGGTGGTCGAGCGGTATCGCCACGAAATCGGCGACTTGATCGCGCAGACCGTCGCTGGCTGGGACCCGGACGCGACGTCGCGGCGGTTCGAGCTCGCGGTGGGACGAGACCTCCAGTTCGTCCGCATCAACGGCACGCTGGTGGGAGGACTCGTCGGACTCCTCATCTATGCCGTTTGGCACTTGTGGCACTCCTAGGGGCCAGGGCGGCCGATGTGGAACGCCACGACGTAGTCCCCCGCCCCGAACGCCCCACCCCCTCCGACGGCAATCGCCACGAACTGGTCGCCGGAGTCGAGCTCGTAGGTCATCGGCGTCGCTTTCCCGCTTTCGGGCAGCGGGCCGCGCCAGAGCTCGCGCCCGGTCTCGATGTCGTAGGCGTGGAGCCAGCGGTCGATCGCCGCGCCGACGAACACGATGCCGCCCGCCGTGACAATCGGGCCTCCGAGATTGGGCGAGCCCCATTCGGCCGGAATCTTCGCGGCCTGCTCCGGCGGGAGGCGCCGGTTGGGCGTGCCCAACGGCACTTCCCAGAGACGCCCACCGGTCTTCAAGTCGATCGCGACGAGCGTGCCGAACGGGGGCGGCGTGCAGGGTAAGCCGGACGGGGCCAGGATCATGCGGCGCCGCATCACATACGGCGTCCCCCACATGCCGTTGTACTCGTAGTCGCGCCCCAATCGCTTGTCGTCGGCCATGGACTGCTCATGGTCGAACTTCTCCCTGGCAATCAACTGGACGACAGCGGCGATCCGGTTCACCGGCACGACCGCGATTTGCCGCACCGGGTCCACCGCCACGCCGCCCCAATGCGCCCCGCCGATGTTGGACGGCATGGCGAGCGTCCCCCGCACGCTCGGTGGAGTGAAGATCCCGTCGTTCCGAAGGCTATCGATCGCTGCGTGGCAGGCCGCGCGATCGGCATCCGTGGCGCCCCAGACCTGGTCGCTCGTGAATCGATGCGGGGAGAGCGGCGGAGTCAGCGTCGTAAACGGTTGAGTGGGGGAGGCCTCTTCGCCGGGGATATCGCTCTTCGGGACCCTGCGCTCCTCGACCGGGAAAATCGGCACGCCAGTCGCCCGATCGAGCACGAACAGCATTCCGGTCTTGGTCGCCTGTAGCACGGCGGGCCGGGGGGGAGCGGGGGGGGCGCCGAGGCCCGTGAGCGTCACGAGCGCGGGCGGCGACGCGTTGTCGTAGTCCCAGAGGTCGTGGTGAACGGTCTGATAGGCCCACACGAGCGCTCCGGTCGACGCTCTGAGCGCGACGATCGAGTTGGCGTAGCGGTTATCGCCGAGCCGGAGGACCCCGTAGTAGTCGGGAGCGGCACTCCCGGTGGGGACAAACACGAGATCCCGCTCGGGATCGGTCACGAGCACCGACCAGGCGTTGGCCGCACCGGTCTTGTGGCCCATCGCTCCGCGCCATTGGCTGTATGCAGCGTCCTTGGCGTCTTGGGGAATCGGGTCCCAGGTCCACTTGAGGGCGCCGTTCCGGGCGTCATAGGCGCGCACTTCGCCGCTCGCGGGATTGGGCCGGCTGTTGTCGGCGACCGAAGAGCCCGTGATCACGAGACCGTTGATCACCGCGGGCGGCGACGTCATCGAGTACGCCCCCGGCTCGAACGGCGCAATCCGGAGCCCGGCCTTGAGATCCACCTTGCCGTTGCGACCGAACCCCGCACAGGGCCGGCCGTCTCGAGCATCCAGGGCGATGAGCTCCGACTGTGCGTTCGCGACGAAGATGCGCCGCCGGCATGGCGCCCCGGCGGGAGCTGATTCATCGAGCCAGGTGGAGACGCCCCGGCTCGCGAAGTCGCCGTACCGGATGTCGCGGCGGATCTTGGGATCGAACACCCATCGCTCCTGGCCTGTGGCGGGATCGAGGGCGATCACGCGTCCCAGCGGCGTCCCCAGATACATGGTTCCGTCCACCACGAGAGGCGTCGCCTCGAAGGATGTCTCCTTGTCGGTCTTGAACCGCGGATCTGTCTCCCCGGTACGGTAGGACCAGGCCACCGTGAGGCGGCTCACATTATCCCGCGTGATTCGCGTGGCCGGGGAGAACCGGGTGCCGCCCGCATCGTGCCCGTAGACGGGCCAATCACCGTGAGCCTGCAGGAGAGTGACGGCGAGGATGAATGGCGCGACGTGCACGTGTCCTCCGGCGTGACGGATGTGGCAGCCTTACGGCACGAAGGGTAGCGGCGTTTCTGGAAGACGTCTCCCGGAACACCGGTTAGATTGGAGCCCTAGCCCGGGTGGCGGAACGGCAGACGCGGCGGCCTTAGGAGCCGTTGGGGGCGACCCCGTGCGAGTTCGACTCTCGCCCCGGGCATCGGTCGGATAATCCTCCTCTACTGCCTGAGATACCCCTCGTCCCAGGCAACCTCGAACGACTGCTCACATCGCGTACACCGCTTCGCGCCCCCCCCCGACCGCGGGCCCACCGGCGCCCGGGCCGCACAGTGTGGACACACCGCATAGAACTCTCCCCACGCGTCGGGCACCTTTTCCGCGTCGCGCGGACGCGGAACGATGGTCCAGTGGCTCGGACGTTCCTCGCGGAACTCCAGAAGCTCTTGCGAAACGCGCACGGGCGCGTTGTCCACGTCGAGGACCGCATCCTCCACGCCAACGCTGAGTACCGGATACCACGCGCCGCGGCGCAGGACGCTCCGCGCGTCCCGGCGCAGGCGCGCCCACCGTTGCAGAGGAGCCTTATGCGTGAACGCCACATCGAAATGTGTCCGGCGTCCTCGCCGGATGCCAGCAAGGGCGGAACCTGGTCATGGGCCTCGCGTATTCAGCAAGATGGGATAAGCACGGACCGCAACCTGTATGTATAAGGGTGTGACTCAGATGAACGCGCTTTACATCACCGGAAGACTATTACTCGAGATCGCGAGTGCCGGATTCGGCGTCACGCTGGGCTTCGCGGTGAAAAACTGGCTGGAACAGCGGGAGAACGAGCGGCGCGCGGAGTGACCGCCCCCCCCTCAACCCCGCCGGACCAGCCACAACGCGATAGCTGCTCCGAGGGCCATCCACAGCAGGATACGCAGGATTCCACCGCTCCGCCGTTGGTCGTCTTCGACGACCGGCGGTGGCGGGGGGCGCAAGTACTGCTTCCCGGTGACACCCCCGCTCGATACACGTTGTAACGCCGAGAGCACTTCATCGCCGCCGGTCTGCTTCAAGCTCTCGAGCACCTTCTCGTACTGCGCCCGAACGTCGGGCGGCATCGCCTCGACGCTCGAGTACTCGGAGCCGTTGAACACGATCTTGAGGCTCACGAAAGCCAAGGTAGGTTAAGTTTGCCGGCTCCACCAGCACTCGTGCGCACCCGACCCCGAGGGGGGACCCCAATGCGTAGTGCCCTACCGATCACGATCCTGGCTGCGCTCGTCGCGGCCATCCCGGCGACCGCTCAGGAGACTCCCACCGAGAAAACCGCCGCCGCGGACGTCATCCGGCGCATGAGCGACCTGGAGCGGTCCCTCGTCGTGCCCCAGCTCGTCACGCGCCTCGTCACCGCCCGCGACCCGCGCCGCGACGCGGTCATCGCCCGCGCCAAGGAGCTGATGGACAAGGAGCTCTTGGCCATGGCGGACGACATCACACGCCACCCCGAGACCGGGTGGAAGGAAGAGCGGTCGGTGAAGATCCTGACCGACTATCTGAAAGCTCACGACTTCGACGTCGAGATGGGTGTGGCCGGCTTGAAGACCGCATTCATCGCCCGCTATACCAAGGGCACGCCGGGGGGGGGGCCCAACCTGGGCGTGATCCTCGAGTACGACGCGCTCCGCGGCACGAGCCGCGACTTCCACGGTGATCAGCACAGCGCGCAGGGGCCGGTGGGAATGGCGGCGGCGGTCGCCGTGGCGGAGTTTCTCACCGCGTCGAAGACCCCCGGTACCGTGACCGTGTACGGGACCCCCGCCGAAGAGCTCGCCTCGCCGGCCGCCAAGACGGTGATGTACAACGCGGGTGTGTTCAAGGGCGCCGACGTGCTCGTCCGCTCGCATTCGTCCACCGGGACGCAGGCGCCGGGCCCGGGCTTCGGCAGCTGCTGTATGAACATCAACGTGATGCACTACGTCTTTTCCGGTGCGCCCGCGCACGAGCTGCAGGCGTGGGACGGGCGGGATGCCCTGAAGGCGCTGATCGAGCTGTTCGATCACATCGACGGCATCCGCATGACGGTGCGGCCCGAGACCAAGATCCAGGGCATCATCACCGAGGGCGGCAAGGCACCCAACGTCGTACCCGACCGCACCGCCGCGGAGTTCTGGATCCGCTATCCCGATCCGGTCTATCTGGGCCAGGTCACGGATCGCGTGAACGACGCGGCCAAGGGAGCGGCGCTCGCCACCGGGACCAAGGTGCACATCGACACGGACTCGTCATCCCGGAACGGCATCTCGGTCGCGGCGCTCAATTACCTCGCCTTCGCGTACATGAAGAAGTTCGGCGCCACCAAGGTCGAGGACGAGCCCGGGCGCCCACTCCCCTTCGAGGAGACGGGCACCGTCGCCACGCAGATCCCCGGCGTCGGCGTCACCTCGCACAGCTCGAACGGGGGCTACCACACCTTCGAAATGGAGGCGGACGCCCTGGGCGAGGTCGGCCATCACGGCTTCCTCGTGGACGCGCAGACGATGGCGGCGGTGCTCTATCACTTCGCGACCGACGCGCCCTATCGGCTGGCGGTCAAGCGGGAGTTCGACGGCTTGAAGGGGCTGTACGGCGACTACCTCACCGCGCTTCGGAACGCGTATCCCACCCCCACCGTCGCCGAGCCCACGGGGAACTGACCATGCGTCTCGTGCTCAGCGCGTCTCTCGTCGCGGCGTGCGCCGCGACT
>DASZCN010000103.1:0-8655 GCA_035943095.1 Gemmatimonadales bacterium
GTACACTCCGTGATGGAACCGTTCCCCGCTCCCCGCTCCCTGCTCCTATCTGCCCCACCCACGGCCCTCGTCCGGAGGCTGGCGCGCAGTTCTGCTCCGAGTGCGGTCGGCGTCTCGCCACCGCGCCGGGGTACTGCGCCCGCTGTGGAACGTCGCTCGAGCACGATGCGCGGTACTGCCACGCCTGCGGTACACGCGTCGCCGCTTGAGACATATCCGCGCTTAACATCCCCATCGCCGCGCCGTCTGTACCGCTCGGAGTGCGAAATGACGTTCCGAACTTCGAGAGGA
Organism: Gemmatimonadales bacterium; assembly: GCA_035943095.1. Taxonomy (GTDB): domain Bacteria; phylum Gemmatimonadota; class Gemmatimonadetes; order Gemmatimonadales; family GWC2-71-9; genus AG41. The sequence goes on from DASZCN010000103.1 coordinate 292, forward strand.
GACGCTCATTCATGCGGCACACCATCGAGCTTACACTGGCCGCGGCCTTCGTCGGCCTTGCGGCCGTCGCCTGTAGCAACGAGGGGACCGCGCCCGCCACGGATCAGGCCCAGGTCCTCGCCGCCGAGGCGGAGCAGCTCGGCGCCATGGTGGACACTGATTTCGGCGTGGTGGGCGCGGCGGCGACCGCGGCGTCGACCGAGCCCGCGGGTTCCGGCCTCGAGGCTGCCCTCACCGGTTCGGGGAGCGACACGGCACCGACCTTCTGGGGCCGCCTGCGGGTCGTGCCCGGCGGCCCACGGCCGATCTATCACCGCGACTTGACCATTCAGGGTGACACCGCCCAGGTCGAGCACGACATCACGTTCAACGGAATCTTCCTGGTGGATACGAGCGCCGACGGCGTGTTCGATCCGAGCTCCAAGCCGCTGGCGGACCGGATGACGCAGCACGCCGTACTGGTGCGCGATGGCTCGCGGCCGCACGGGTGGCGGGTGGTCGAGCTGTCCCCCCAGGATTGGACCGTTGTGGATCAGAGCCGGCAGACCGTCGCGGTCACCGACGTCAAGGTGTACCGGAATGACACCCTGTTGGTCGAGGTCACCGATCCGACGGCCCTGCTCGATGTGACGAGTCGCATCCCGTTTTTCCGCCTGGGTGACACGGTGAAGGTCGTGGCCGCGGTCACGAACACCACCGGCTCGGGGTTCACGCCCGGGAGCTTCGTGTTCCTCCACGTGCGTCACGCGAGTGTGCTGAACACGACCTGGCGTCGCGTCCCGATGGTCGACAATGGCGACGGCACGTATCTGCGCACCTGGATCGCGCGCCAGACCGGCGTCGATCGGTTCGTCGTGGATGCGCTCGATTCGGCGACGCTGCTGCTCGGGACCGCCGACAACTACCGGACCAACGAAGTGGGGGTTCCCTACCGGATCGAGTAGCAGCGTGCGGTACAGCGAGAAGCGGGGGCGTGATGGCTCATCACGGCTCCCGCCTTTCGTTCCTCGCCCGGCGGACGTACTCGACCACGGCGCCCGCCTCCTGCTTGATCCGGTCGTACATGCCGCGCGCGCCGGACCCATCGCCCGCGCGCGCGGCCCGCTCCGCGTCGCCCAGGAGGCTTGCCAGCCCCCGGGCGCCGATACTGCCGGCCGCCGACTTGAACGCGTGAGCCGCCGCGGCGATCCCGGCCGCCTCATCCCGTTCCACGGCCGCGCCGAGCACCGCCAGCCGCTCCGGCGCGGTCTCGAGGAACGTATCGAGGATCGAATCGACCGCCTCCTCGGCGCCCGCCTCGCGCATCGTGCGGCGGAAGTGCTCGAGATCCACAGGCCCATTGGGGACCGGGGCGGGGGCGGGTGGGGGGGCGGCGGCGGCCACTGGTGAAGCGGGGGGCTCCGCCCAACCTTCAACCAGGCCGAACAGCTCGTGGCTCCGGAACGGCTTGGTGAGGTACCCGGTCATACCGTGGGACAAGCAGCGCTCCCGCTCGCCGGAGAGCGCGTGCGCGGTGAGCGCGATAATCGGCAGCCCGGCGCGCTCGGGCATCGCCCGGATCGCCTCGGTCGCCGCGAACCCGTCCATCTCCGGCATCTGGATGTCCATGAGCACGACGTCGTACACCGTGGCGCGGGCGGCCGCCACCGCAGCCGCCCCATCGGCGACGACGTCCACCTCGTGGCCGCGTTTGCGTAGCATGGTGGCGGCCACCTGCTGGTTCACCGGGTTATCTTCGGCGAGGAGGATGTGCATCCGGCGACGCGCCTCTGCGATCGTGTGGCGCGTGATGATCCCTTCGTCCGGGCCCGCCGCCGCAGGACCGGCGAAGAGCGCGCTCAGGGCTTCGAGCAGGTCCGCGCGCGCGATCGGTTTGGTCAGGTAACCGTTGATCCCGACCTCGCGGCAGCGTTGCGCGTCGCCACGCTGCCCTGCCGAGGTCAGGAGGAGCAGGCGCGTGCCCGCGAGGTCGGGCGTCGCACGGATTTCGCTGGCGAGCGAGAAGCCGTCCTGCTCGGGCATCTGCTGGTCGATGATCGCGAGCTCGACCGGTGCGCCGCTCTGACGCGCCTCGCGCAGCGCGGCGAGACCAGCGGCCGCCGACGCGGCCTCACGCAGCGCCATGCCTGCCCCCGCCAGGATGTCGCGCAGGATGCGCCGATTGGTCTCGTTATCGTCCACAATCAGCACGCGGCGGCTGCCGAGCGAGACACCGGAGGTCCCCGCGCGCGCCGACGTCGCTTCCACCGGAAACGGCAGGCTGAACGCAAAAGTACTCCCTCTGCCCACTTCACTTTCGACGGTGAGCTCCCCGCCCATCAGCGTCACGAGCTTTCGTGCGATTGCGAGCCCCAGGCCCGTGCCGCCGTAGCGCCGCGTCATCGAGGCGTCCGCCTGAGTGAACTCCTGGAAGATCGAAGTCAGCTGCTCCCGCGATATGCCGATCCCCGTGTCGCGCACGGCGAATTCGACACGCACCGCGTTCTCGCCGGACGGCGTCGCCACGGCGCGGACCACGACTTCGCCTTCGTCCGTGAACTTGATCGCGTTCCCGATCAGGTTGGTGAGCACCTGACGAATGCGGGTCGGGTCCCCGCGCACCAGGGACGGAAACTCCATTCCGATGTCGGTGATCAGCTCGAGATGCTTCTCGCGGGCCCGCACGGCGAGTAGCCCGACCGTCGAGTGGAGCAGCTTTTGGAGATCGAACGGGATCTCCTCGAGCTCCAAGTGCTCCGCCTCGATCTTCGAGAAGTCGAGCACGTCGTTGAGAATGGTGAGCAGGGCCTCCGCGGAGGAGCGTACCAGCTCGAGCGCGCGCCGTTGGTCGGTCGTGAGCTCGGTATCGAGCAGCAGCTCCACGAAGCCCACCACCGCGTTCATCGGCGTGCGGATCTCATGGCTCATGTTCGCGAGGAACGACGAGCGCGCCTTGGCGAGGCGCTCCGCCGTGTCCCGCGCCTCGCGCATGACCTGCTCGGCCTGCCGCCGCTCGCTGATGTCCTCGTACTGCACGAAGAGATCGCCCGATACGCCGCCCTCGACCGGCGCCGCGGACACGCGTACGGGGACGACGCGACCGTCCTTGCGCCGCCGATCCACCTCGGCCACCGCTCGTCCGGTCTCCTGCGCCTGCCGATTCAAACCCCGGGCCGTTGTCCGGTCCCCCGGGGGAACGATGAGGTCGTCCAGGTCCCGCCCGACCGCCTGGTCGCTCGTGTACCCGAACAGGTCCTGGAAGCGCGGATTCACCCGCTGCACGCGGTTCTCCCGGTCCACCACGACGATGCCCAGCGGCGCACTGTCGATGAGCGCGTCGAGATGGCGCCGCTCCCGTTGCGCTTCCTGCTCGCGGAGCGCTAGGAGCGCGGAGGAGCGGAGATGGGCGTTCAGGAGGCGGTGCGCGCGGCGGTTGAGCACCACCATGAACCCGCCGAAAATCAGGATCAGCACGATGGCGACGAGCTGCACGCGCTCGCGGCCGCTGAAGGGGATGCCGACGAGCAGCGGGCCGAGGCTGGTCACGAGGAAACGTCTGAACGCCGGCGGATCGGCGTCGAGGTTGTGGGCCGCACCGGCCACGAGCCCGCACAGGACCACGAGCAGCATCGCCATATAGCGCGGCGGGACGTCCGGTACGATCGCCGCGGCGCCCGCACCCCACGCGAGGCCGAGCGCGGTCACCGCCAGCCGAACGGCGCGGAGCGTCGTCGGGGAGTCCGCTTTCGTGGTGCTCAGGTGGCGCGCCGAGGCGGCGCGCACGACGACCCCGACCACGACTGTCGCCACCCAGGCGAGCAACAAGGGAGATGAAGCGATGCCCCAGAGGAGAAACGCGACGACCGCGATCAACACAAAATGCGCGAGCTGCGCCATCGGCTCGCCGGCCATGACGCGGTCGGTGAGCGCTCGTTCTACCTGGGCGTCGATGGCACGCTCGTCGGTTGTGGCGGCCGGGATGCCGGTCATTGCGCCTGGAGCGAGTCCCGATCGACGAGGTGTACGCGCACCGGGACCGAGGGCAGGACCTGGTTGCCTCGGAGGTGCGACGCGACGACGAGCAACGCATACCGACCGATGGTGACGGGGTCGGGCAGCACGTCGGCGACGAGCGCGCTCCCCTTGAGGATGGCTTCCCGCGCTTCCGGCGCGCCCCCGAATCCCACGACGAACACGCCCGGCTTCCCGGAGGTTTGAACCGCGTCGAGCGCGCCGAGGGCTAGCTCGTCGGTCGTGCCGACGATGGCGTCCACGCGCTGATCGGAAGCCAAGAGTGCCGCGGTCCGTCGGCGGGCGGCATCGCGCGCCGGGGGCTCCACGGCGGGGCTCGCGACGATCCGCACGTTGGGAAACACCGTGAGAGCGAGCCGTATGCCCGCCACGCGGTCCCGGGCGCTCGGCACGCCGGGTTGGTCGAGGATCGCGATGCTGCCCCCGCTGTTCAATCGGTGCGCGACATACCAGCCGGCGAGCTCGCCCCCCATCCGGTCGTCACTGCCGATATGCGACACGATGCGGCTCGTCCCTCCTCCCGCGGCATTCACCATGGTGAAGATCGGCACACCGGCCCGGTTGGCGTGCGCGATCGCATCGCCGAGCGCGGCCGGCTCGACAGGATCGATGACGATCGCCGCGACGCGCTGCGCCGTGAAGCTATCCACCTGTGCAGCTTGGCGTCCGGCGTCGCTCCCAGCCGTGACGATGCGCACATCGAGCCGCAGGCTGTCGGCGACCGGAGCCATGCCACTGCGCAGGTCCGTAGTGACCGCGCCGGAATCCGCGGGCAGGGCGACCCCGATCCGGAGCCGGCCGTGTCGATCGGCGCCGCAGGCCGTCACGAGGGCGGCGGTCAGGAAAACGTGAAACGGTGCTCGCACACCGCCAAACTAGTGGGCGCTCTTGATTTTCGCGACGCGCTTTTCTATACAGTGTGCGACCTTCAATCGTGGAGCGCCGGCATGAGCGGATTCACTCTGCGGGTCGTGACGGCGGCACTCGCCCTCCTCGTGGCGGCGACGACGGCGGACGCCCAGCGGCGCGTGCGGGGCGGGCGGGCGGTCCTCGTGGATCAGCCGAGCATCGGCCCGCGGATCGGCTATGACTTCGACTTCGACCATGTGTTCCTGGGGGGCCAGCTCAATCTGCCCGTGGGAAGGCGCTGGGCGCTGGCGCCGTCGGGCGAGTTCTACCCCGGCGCGAACGGCTCGCCGTTCCGGCTGAACGTCGACCTGAAGTACCACCCGCCGACGGTGTACGGCTTGTTCTATGTCGGGGCGGGGTTCGCGTATCTGCACGCGAATGGCGCGAGCGACACGGGGGCCAACGTCTTGGCGGGCTGGGAAGGCAGGCGGTCCCGGCCATTCAAGCCGTTTCTCGAGGGGAGGTTCGTGTTCGCCGACAGCACGTCGTTCAACCTGCTGGGCGGCCTCAACTTTCCCCTCTAGCTAGAACTCCATCCGCTCCATCCGCCGGAGCCCGATCGACAGCGATCCCACGGTCACCGCCGCGCACAGCCCGGCGGCGACGGCGAACCACACCAGCATCGACGCCGCCACCACGGTGGGATGCCCGAGATACACGGATCGCACGTACTGATAGACCGCCTGCCACACGAGGAAGATCACGGCCGCGAGCAGGGCGATCGTCGCCATCATGTAGACCAATCCGCCGAACGACGTCGGGATCTGCGCCGCGTTCTCGGTCTCGAACTGCGGGTACAACGCGCCGAACGCGAGCGCCAACGCCGCAATGGCGAATGTGAGGCCGGTGATCGTCACGACGCCCACGGCCATCATGAAGGGCCGGACTTCCAGCAGGACGTTGGTGAGACCGGTGAGGAGCAGCGCCAGCGCGAGCAGGGGAATCGTGCCCACCCAGTACTTCGACCACAGCAGCGCCCGCAAGTCGAGTGGGCTCGAGCGCAAGAGCCACATGTGCCGGCCCTCGAGAGACACGGCCGGGAAGATGAACCGTGCCGCGATGGCCGCGAGCACGAAGCCCGCCAACCCGAGATTCAGGAACGAGACGAGCGTGACGTAGAAGAACCCCACCGCCTCACCCCGGTGCAACGGCAGCGTCTTGATGTTGAACAGGTAGACCAGCACGAGGACCGCCAGCAGGATGAGCTGGCTCCATTGCGTGGTATCGCGGAAGAAGAGCTTGACGTCCTTGATCACGAATTCGCGCTTGGCCACCGGGAGGAATCCGAGGATGGTGCCGACCGTCAGGCGCCAGAACCCGCCACGCACGAACCGCTCGGCCGCTTCCTGTGCCTTCGTGAACCCGGGCGCAAAGAGGCGCCGGTGGAGGATCGCCCCCAGTGTGACGAACGCCGCCGCGGTGCTCCACAACAGGGCGAGGGGCATGACGTCGACATTGCCCCGCAGGAACCCCATGATGGCCTGGCTTACCCACTCGCTCGGCAGATAGGGTGACGTGGGCGTCCGCAGCACCGCAATGAAGTCGAGCAGGTTGCGGAACCCTTCCGGTGAGGCGAGCCGCTCGGGCCGGATCAGTCGGAACAACAGAATCAATCCCCCCGCGGCGCCGAGCGCGACGATCGATAAGAGATCGCGGGTGCGCCGCGCCGGGAAGATGTTTACGAGCACGAGCGTCAGTGCCGAGCCCCCCACCGCCGGCAACACCAGCAACGGGAGCACCGCGAGCACCGCGTAGGGCGCGAACAGCGGGCCGCCTCGGAACACCACGCCGTACGCAGCGAAGATCGGCACCGCCATCAAGGCGACCATCCAGGACGAATGCAGCAGTGTCTCGCTCAGCTTGGCGAGATAGATCCGCAACCAGTCCACGGGCGCGGACATCAGGAGATCCAGATCCTTTGCGAGGAAGAAGCTCGAGAGCGCCGTGATCACGTTCGACAGGACCAGGATCCCGACGAACGCGAGCAGGACCACGCCGAGAATCTTGCCGGCGAGTAACGGCCCGACCTCTTCCACTCCCCGGAAATACTTGAGGACCTTGTAGAGAATGCCGTAGACGCCGGCCCAGAACCCCAGCCCTACGAGGATCAAGATGAGCAGCTTCCCTGAGCCTCCGCGCGAGCGCTCCTCGCGGATTCGCTGGAGCGCGGTGCGCCACTTGGGCTCGAGCACGCGCGCCAGCGACGGTTGGGTGAGCGTCACGCAGCCTCCCCGTCGCCCAGCACCTCGGCGAGCTCGCGCACGTGCACGCCGCCGGTGAGCTTCAGGAACAGCTCCTCCAGGCTCGCGTCGCCGGCACGATGCTGCTGCCGCAGGTCGTTGACCGTTCCCTCCGCGACGATCTTACCTTGTTGGATGATCGCGACCCGGTCGCACATCGCCTCCGCGACCTCGAGCGTGTGCGTGCTCATCAACACCGTGCCCCCCCGGCCCACGAATTGCCGGAAGATGTCCTTGAGCAGGCGCGCGGCCTTGGGGTCGAGACCGACCATTGGCTCGTCGACCACGATGTACTGCGGCCGGTGAATCAGCGCGCTTGAGATGATGAGCTTCTGGCGCATCCCGTGGCTGTAGGCCTCGACCAGCTCGTCCTTCCAGTTCTCGAGCTCGAAGACCTGGAGCAGCTCCGTAATGCGGCGCTCGATGGCATCGCCTTCCTGGCCGTACAGCGCCGCGACGAACCGTAAGAATTCCGCGCCCGTGAGCTTGTCGTAGACGAACGGACGGTCGGGAATGAAGCCGAGCCGGGTCTTGGCGGCGATGGGATTCCGGTGGACGTCGTCTCCGCCCAGCAGCACGCGGCCGTTGGTCGGGAGCAGGATGCCGGCGATCATGCGCAGCGTCGTGGTCTTCCCGGCGCCGTTCGGCCCGAGAAAGCCGTACAGGACGCCGCGCTGGACCTCGAGCGAGATGCCGTCGACGGCCACGAAGCTGCCGTAGTGCTTGGTGAGGCTCTCCAGTCGGATCATAGCACCTCGAGCTTGAGGCTCCCCGTGAGACGAAGCAGCTCCATCTGCCGGGCCAATCCGCCGGTGGTGACGCGCAGGTGGGCGGCGTCCGCCGGGAATTGGCCCAACGTCGGGTCAACCGCTACCCAGTCGCCGAGATACACCTCCGCCCACGCGTGATAGTAGAACCGTCCGCCCACGTAAAGGAGGCCCGCCGCGGTGCGGGCGGGAATGCCGGCGGCGCGCGCCAGCGCGACGTACAGCACCGTGTGCTCGTTGCAATCACCACCGCGTCTGCCGAGAACCTGAACGGCGCCCGGGACTTGGGCGCCGGCCTGCCGGGCGACTTCGCGAGCGACCCAGTCGGTGATCAGTCGCGCCGCTCGCGCCGGGTCCCGCTCCCCACCGACGATCTGCCGAGCTTGGGCCAGCACGCGCGGATCGTCGCTCTGGATCAGTGGCTCGGGCGCCAGCAC
>DASZCN010000104.1:0-1582 GCA_035943095.1 Gemmatimonadales bacterium
TCTTGGCGCCGGCCGGTGTCGCGCCGATCGCCTCGATCGTGGTGATCGCGGAGCTGCCGACGTCCTCGATGGAGGTGATGCAGGAACGGGTGGGGGCGCCGTCGACATGCACGGTGCAGGCGCCGCAGAGCGCCATGCCGCAGCCGAACTTCGTGCCGGTCAAGCCGAACAGGTCGCGCAACACCCAGAGCAAGGGCATGTCCGGCGCGGCCTTCACTTCGCGCTCGACGCCGTTGATGGTCAGTTTCATTGCGTCATTCCTTGAGCAGGCGTTACATCCTTCCTTGCGATGATCTGAGCGTTACCGGACGACAATGGTTCCGCGCTGCCCGACATCGGCGTGTATCAAACACCAGTACTCGTAGCGTCCCGGTGTGGTGAACGTGAGGCTGAACGACGACGGGAGCTTGGCCGGGTTGCCGGGCGGGAACAGCATGCCGGAGTTCACGTAGCCGGTGCCGTCGTACTGCGTAGTCGTGGTGGGAGCGAGGGCTCGCGGGTTAAGCAGCAGCTTCGGTGGGCCGCTGGACTGGGGTTCGGGCACGACGAACTGGGGCGGCTTCTCTCCGCTCGTAAACGTCACGGTGTGGACCTCGAAGGTGTCGCGCATCGTCCACGTGACGGTCGAGCCGCGCGGAACCACCAGGGGCTCGCGTGTGAAGCGGAGGATGGAGTAGCGCTGTTGGCTATTCCCTAGGAGCGGCACAACGAAGGTCGTGCCGTGACGTTCGACATGGAGGTTGGCGAAGCGCGCGCGTCCCGCGGCCAAGGTGGCAGTCTGCTCCGCGCGTCCCCGCTTCAATGCAGCGGCCGGCGTGCCCCTCGCCTTATTCGCCACGATCACCATCCCCCGCATCCCGGAGTGAATCGCGCAGATGTACGAGTAGCGGCCTGGCTTTGTGAACGTCAGTGTGTACGACAGCCGCCCGTCCGGGCCCGGCACACCCGAGTTGTGATACCCGGTGCCATCGTAGCTCTTGTCGCCGGCGGGAGACACGACCACGGGGTTGAAATACAGCTTGTCCCCGTCCGGAGCGCTGAACGGCGGCGTGGCGCCCCCACCCAGGAAGGCGACGTTGTGAAACCCTTCGAAGATCCAGGTGACGGTGTCTCCGACACCGATCTCGATCGCTTGAGGAAAGAAGGCGTTTGCGTAGATGCTGGTATCGGGGGTGGCCCCACCGACGATCACCGTCCACTTGTGGGGTGTCGTCATCGCGAGGAAAGCGCTGAAGAGATAGGTCGACCAAGCCATAGGAAAGAGCCTCCGCTACTTCGGTTGCTGTTGGGTGTCGCCTTCGATCGTGACGACGACGTTCGTGAACGCGGCCTTTACGCCTTGACCGAACAGACGCTCTGGCATCGGAACGGACACCTGATGTGCTGGCGCGTCCGGATGTTGGAACGGAAACGCGTCGAGCAGGCTGAAGAGGCCGTGGGCGATGACGACCGAGTTGATCTTGTCCCGCAAGAGCTCCCCCGGTCCGAGCGACGGGTAGGTCCCGGAGTACTTCCCGCCTTGCTGGTCGAGGGGAATCCCGACTCTCTCGACCGTGGCCACGCGCTTGCCGTCGAGCAGGTA
>DASZCN010000105.1:0-58866 GCA_035943095.1 Gemmatimonadales bacterium
GGGGGGGGGGGGGGGGGGTTGTCGTTCGTCCTCATGCAATTCAGGCCCGTCGGTCTCGTGGTGGGCGCGTCGGCGGCCGTGTACGGCGTCCTCTTGGCGTTTGCGTGGGCGTCGCCGAATGAGCCGATCAACGTGTTCCCGCTGCCCGAGCCGGTCCCCGCGAAGTGGCTCGTGACGTTCATCGTGGCGGTCTCGCTGGTGCTCGCCCTGCTACCCTCGAGCGACGGGGTGGCGCATCTCGCGCATCTCGGCGGGTTCGCGACGGGGTTTGTGTATTTGAAGCTGGCCGACTGGCGACTGGGGCGTGCCGAGCGGCATCTGCGCCGGGCGTCGCAGCCGAGCGTGCTGGTGCACCCCGGGCGGGCGGCACGGGCGAGCGACGCGCCGAAGCGCGGCCGCCCCGAACGGGATCCGGCGCAGGCGGAAATCGACCGCGTGCTCGACAAGATTTCGGCGCGCGGCATCGACAGCCTGACGCCCGCCGAGCGGCGGTTCCTCTCCGAGACGAGCCGTAAGATGCGCGACCATAGCTGACGTCCGCACCACACCGCGAGCACCGAAAAAGTCAAGGTACTGAACACGGGGCGCGCGCTTGTCTCCGGCGCGCCGGATTCCCAAATTGGGGCCGGCCGACTCCATGCTCGTCAACCTCGTGCCGGAGTTTCTCGCGGTCCTCGCCGCGCCCGACCCCCTCGCGGCCTACCACGATTATCTCGAGCGTCACCGTCCGGTGCTGCACAGCTACTGGCACAACTACGTCCTCGATCCGACATCGCCCCACGCCGAGCAGGTGATTCACGCGGCGCTCAAGGCCGACCGCGCCGATCTCGACCGGCTGCTCGAAGACGTGGATGTCGCCGCTATCGCCGAAGACGCGCTGCAGCGCTCGCTCGAGCAGCTCGAGGCCGATTGCCCCGTCGACTTGTACCTCATGGTGGGCGTCGGCGGCGCGAACGCGGGTGAGCTGGTCATCGGGGGCCGGGGCATCGCGTTCGTGTCGCTCGAGCACTTCACCGGTCGCGCCAATCCACAGACGTTCGGCATGGGGCTCGCGCCGCACCTGCTGGCACTGTGGATCGCGCACGAGGTGGCGCACGCGGTCCGGTACACGTCGCCGACGAGCCGGGCCGACCTGAAACGACTCGTGGCCGACTTGCGCGGCCACTACGACTACTGGGACTCGGGGAGTCGTGCCTCGTTGCGCGAGCTGCTCACGAACGAAGGCGTGGCGGTGGCTGCCGCGCAGGCGGTCGCACCGGGGTTCGAGCCGTGGGAGTACTTCGGCTACACGCGCCGCCAGTACCGCCGCATTCGTGAGCTCGACGCGTTCCTGCGGCGCACCGCGGCGCCACTGCTCGATGAGTCCGGTCTCGGCTTACGACTGCGATTCCTCTCCGGCGGGCTCTCCCCCACCGCCCGCCTCATGGGTGGGAAGGTGCTGCCGGAGCGCTGCGGGTACTACCTCGGTCTCCGGTTGGTAGAGAGCTACCTCGCTGAGCGAGGGCTCGCCTCCACCGCGCGCGCCGGAGTGGCGGAATTCAAGACGGCGGAAGAGCGGGCGCTGGGAATCCAGAGCGCATGAAGGCGCGTTCCGGTGCCGAGCGTCGCAGCAATCGCTCGTTGCGCGAAGTGCTGGACGATCTGATGGCGCATACGCGGGACATCGCACGACGCGCGAAACAGATGACGCCCGCGGAGCTCGACTACGCGCAGCAGCGTCTCGAATGGCTCGCCGATGAAGTATGGCGCCTCGCGACAGGGGGGCCGCCGCCGGGATAGCCCCGAAAACATCCCATTTTCGCGCATGCCGCGCGGTCTTGACACCCGTGGAAGCGGCGGGCAGGTTAGCACCCCATCGATACGGTTCCGTAGGAGCTACCCGCAGACGCGGGACGGCGTGGCTCTCCACACCCTCTGGCCACGCTGCTCTCAACGCCGCATTCGTGACGGCCGGCAGGTGAACTCGTGGACCCCATCCGGATCGGGAGGTAGTTATGGCAGCGGATTTCTTCATTGGCGAGTCTCTGGTAGGCGACGGGAATGAAGTCGCCCACATCGATCTGATCATCGGATCGAAGGCGGGCCACGCGGGGCAGGCGTTCGTGAACACGTTGTCGAACAACACCGACGGCTTCACCAAGCTGCTTGCCGTCGTCACACCTAACCTGCCGGCAAAGCCGGACACGATCCTCTTCAACAAGGTCACCATGAAGAACGCGACGCAGGCCGTGCAGATGTTCGGGCCGGCGCAGGCGGCGGTGGCGCGTGCCGTGGTCGACAGCGTGTCCTCGGGCATCATCCCGCGGGACAAGGTGGACGATTACTGCATCCTGGTGGGCGTGTTCATCCATTGGGAAGCGAAGAACGACAAGAAGATCTTCGACTTCAACTATCGGGCGGTGAAGGAATCGATCGAGCGCGCCCTCAAGGGTCAGCCGAAGATCGATCAGGTGATCTCCCAGGCGAAGACGGCGTCGCACCCCTTCGCCGGCGGCGCGGACAAGGCCTGATCTTTCCGGCAGTCCCCTGATCCTACGTCGAGGGGCGGGCTGCCGCCCCTCGACTGCGTTTCGAGTCTTGCGCCGACTCAGCGCGGAGTATCCCGATGCGTAAGCTCCTGCTGCAGCTCGATAGCTCGCGGCTGCCGAGCGTGTTCGATCAAGTCGTGGCGTATGACGCGGGCGCCGATCAAGTGATGAGCTACGGCGGGGTGACCGAACCCGACGTGCGTGATTTGATCCTGGGCTGCCTCTTCACGCGCGGGCCGAAGGACCTCCACAACACGGCCGTGTGGATCGGCGGGAGCAACATGGCCGCCGGCGAGCAACTGCTGGCGATCGCCGTCGACTCGATGTTCGCGCCGTTCAAGGTGTCGCTCATGCTCGACTCGAATGGGTCGAACACGACCGCCGTCGCGGCGGTCGCGAAGATCGAGCAGTCCGTGGGGGGGGGGGCCGTGAAGGGCAGGAAGGTGGTGATCCTGGGCGGCACGGGTCCGGTCGGGCAGCGGGCCGCGGGACTCCTCGCCAAGGCGGGCGCGCGCGTCACCCTCACGTCCCGACGGCCCGAGCAGGGGGAGAAGTCGCGACAGTTCGTCAACGCCCGCTTCGACGTACAGGTCGAGAGCGCGGCGGTGGCGGAGGCGGCGCAGCTGCCGCGCGTGCTCGACGGTGTGGACATCCTCTTCAACGCCGGAGCAGCGGGGGTGCAGATGATATCGAAGACCGGCTGGACCGCGATCAAGACCCTCAAGGTTGCCGTGGACTTGAACGCCGTCCCGCCGCTCGGTATCGAAGGAGTGGAGGTGAACGATGCGGGCGTCGTCAAGAACGGCGTGACGGTATTCGGCGCCTTCGGAATCGGGAACTTCAAGACCAAGCTGCACAAGGCGTGCATCGCGCGCCTATTCGAGCGCAACGACCTCGTGCTGGACGCCGAGACCATCGCCGACGTCGCGCGGGAGTTGATGGCGCAGAAGTCCTGAGCGATGCCCCGCGTCGTCGGCATCGATCCGGGGACGGTGAGCATCGACCTCTGCGGCCTGGACGATGGCTTCGTGTTCCTCGACCACTCCTGGCCCAGCGCAGAAGCCCTCGCCGATCCCGCGCGCTTCATCGCACGGCTCGAGGCCGCCGGTCCACTCGACCTCGTGGCCGGACCGTCGGGCTACGGCCTCCCCGTCAAGCGCGCCAGGGACGCGAGCGAGGAGGACCTGCGCCTGGCGTTCCTCGCGGCGCCCGGCGAGGCGGGTGGGATCGGGGGCCTGCGTGCGCTGGTGCGCGCCCTCGGGGCGTCCACGTTGCCCGTCGTCCTCACGCCCGGCGTGGTGCACCTCTCGACCGTTCCTGCGCTCCGGAAGGTGAATCGGGTCGACATGGGGACCGCCGACAAGGTGTGCGCGGCCGCTCTCGCGATCGCCGAGCACGCCCGCCGGTTCGGGCGCCCGCTCACCGAGGTGTCGCTCGTGCTCGTCGAATTGGGTGGGGCGTTCACCGCCGCAGTCGCCGTCCGAGGCGGGCGAATCGTGGATGGCGTCGGCGGGACGGCGGGGCCGCTCGGCTTTCGCGCGGCAGGGGCGCTCGACGGCGAGGTCGCGTATCTCGCCGGTGAAGTGTCGAAGGCAATGCTGTTCCAGGGCGGCGCGGCCGCGGTCGCGTGGGGTGAAACGGGTGCGTCGCCCGATCGATTCGGCCATCCGAGCACGCCGGCGGAAGAGATCGCGGTAGCGGCGTTCGTCGAGAGCGCGGTAAAGGCCGCGCTGGCACTCGCCTCGTCGGTCCCCTCGCCCAAGGAATTCGTGCTCTCCGGTCGCCTCGCCCACGTGGACGCGGTGGGGCGCGCCATCCGCGAGCGGCTCGAGGTGTTCGCGCCGACGCGACTGCTCGAGGGCTTCGCCCAGACGGCCAAGGAGGGAGCCCAGGGCGCGGCGCTCATCGCCGACGGGCTCGCGGGCGGTGCCAATCGAGAGCTGGTCGAGCTGCTCGGAATCCGCGAGGCCCGGGGTACGGTGCTCGACCACCTCTACGTGATCCGGCGAGAACAGGCCCTCCACCGCCTGGGGCTCTCGTGATGCGGGTACTCATCGCCGGCGTGTCCACGCGAGGATTTGCGGAGTCCGCGACGCGAGCGGGATACGAGGTCGTGGCGGTCGACGGATTCGGAGACCTGGATCTGCGCGCCCGGGCACGGACGGTGACGCTGGCCCGGGGACAAGGCGGCCGGTTCAGCATTCGCGCGGCGCTCGCGGCCGCGCGAGCGGTGCGGCGCGACATCACGTGCTATGTCGCGAGCTTCGAGAATCATCCCGCGGCGGTGGAAGCGCTCGCGGGCGGGAGCCCGCCGTGCGGGAACGCTTCCGCCGTCCTGGCCCGAGTTCGGGACCCACAGCAACTCGCCCGCGCGCTGTCCGCCCGCGGGATCGCGGCCCCGGCAATTCGCCTGACCCAGCCTCGGGGGGGGGGCGTGGACGGCCGCCGCTGGCTCCTGAAGCCGCGGGCCTCCGGAGGCGGCGCGGGCATCGTCGCCTGGCGAGGTGGGCGCATCCCCACCGGGCGTTATCTCCAGGAGCGCGTGGTCGGCGTGCCCGGGTCGGTGGTGTTCGCGGCGGATGGCCGCAGAGCTGTGCCGCTCGGCGTCTCGCGGGGGCTCGCCGGTGACCGCGCCTTCGGCGCGACGGGCTTCAAGTACTGCGGAAGCATCCTGCTCGACCCTGAAGAGCCATTGTTCGGGTACGCGCGCGGTCTCGCGGAGGCAGTCACCGCGGACTTTGGTCTGGTAGGAGTGAACGGCATCGATTTCGTGGCGGCGCACGGAATCCCGTACGCCGTCGAGATCAACCCGCGCTACACCGCCTCAATGGAGCTCGTCGAGCGCGCGTACGGGATCTCGATCTTCGAGACACACGTGCGCGCGTGCGCCGGAGCGCTTCCCGAGCTGCCCACGCCGGGCCGCCAGATGGGAACGTGGGGAAAGGCAATCCTGTATGCGCGGCGGCGCGTGATCCCGTCGGACACGGAGAGCTGGCTCGAGGACCCAGACGTCCGGGACGTGCCCGCCGCGCACGAGCCGATCGCGCCGGGCCATCCGATCTGCACGATCTTTGTCCGTGAGCAAGATCCTGACCGCTGTCTCGTCGACCTCGCCCGCCGTGCATCCCGGCTGTTTCGCGCGCTCGAACACGGAGAGGCGCGTATTGCATGACCGCGGGCACGACCGAACACGTCACCTGCCTCGGCTGCGGGTGTGCCTGCGACGACATCGGCGTCGTGGTGAAGGGCGACCGGATCGTCGAGGCACACAATGCCTGCACGCTTGGTAACGCCTGGTTCGGCGATGGGGTGGTGCCCGCCGAGATCCGCGTCGACGGTCGCGCGGCATCACTCGAGCAGGCGATCGCGAAAGCGGCCACGGTGCTCGCGGGAGCGAAACGCCCGCTCGTCTACGTCGCCGGAGACGTGTCGTGCGAAGCGCAGCGCGAAGCGGTCGCTATCGCGGACCGGCTGCACGCCGCGCTGGACAGCCTTGCCGCTACCGCGGGGAGCTCGGTACTGGCCGCCCAGCGGCGAGGCCGGGCGACCGCGACCCTCGGGGAGATTCGCCAACGAGCCGATCTCGTCGTCTTCTGGGCGGTCGATCCGAATGATCGCTATCCGCGGTTCGCCGCCCGCTACGCCGTGGAACCACCCGGTCGCCAACGTCCTACGGTCGTCGCGGCGGATGTGGGCGCGAGCCGCGGGCCGAAGGACGCGGACTTCCGTGTGACCGTCACGGCGACAGACGAGGTGGATGCCCTCGGCGTGATGCGTGCAACCGTGGGAGGACGCGACCTCGATGCCGCCGAGCGGTTCGGGCCTGCGATCAAGCTTGCCCGCCGCATGATGCAGGCGAAATACGTGGCGATCGTGGTGGACGCGGAGCCAAGCGCTGCGACCGTCGATCCGGACCGCGCCGAGGCTCTGGTCACACTGGCCCAGGCGTTGAACGGAACAACGCGCTGCGCGCTCACAATGTTGCGAGCCGGCAGCAACCGCTCCGGCGCCGATGCCGTGCTCACCTGGCAGACGGGATTCCCCTACGCTGTGGATTTCGCGGGCGGCACGCCGAGCTACCGTCCGGCTGGTGGGGAGGCGCAGGCATTGCTCGCCGGCCGTGAAGTCGACGCCGCGCTCGTCGTCGGCGCTCCCGCGACACTACCGGGACCCGTGGCGGCTGGGCTCGCCGGGGTGCCCCTGGTGGTCGTCGGGCCGCGTGCGAGCGCAGCCGCGCTACGGCCGATGGTGGCAATCGATACGGGGGTGGCGGGCATTCACGAGGGTGGCACCGCCTTCCGCATGGACGACGTTCCGCTGCCGCTACGGGCGTCGCTCGACGGGCCACGAGCGGCGTTGGACGTGCTGCGCGGATTGCGGGACCGGCTCGGGGGGGGGGGGACGGGTCCATGAGTAAGCCGACGCGGCTCCGCATCGCCGGCGGCACCGTATACGACCCCGCGAACCAGGTGGACGGCGTGGTTCGGGACGTCTGCATCGAAGGCGACCGCATCGTGCCCGAGCTCCCGCGCGACACCCCGCGGCTCGACGCCGGCGGCATGGTCGTGATGCCCGGCGGCGTGGACATCCATTCGCACGTGGCCGGGCCGAGCGTGAACCACGCCCGGCGGCTGCTGCCGGAGGAACACGCGGCCGATCCGGTGCGTGCCCCGCGGCTCGAGGACGGGACCCTGGCGCGCTCGGGGACGGGCGGCACCGTGCCGACGACATTCGCCACCGGCTACCGCTACGCGGGCCTCGGCTACACGACGGCGATGGAGGCGGCCGTGGCACCGCTCGGCGCGCGCCACGCGCATGCCGAGCTCGACGACACGCCGATTCTCGATGCGGGGTTTTTCGTCCTCCTCGGAAACGACGACTATCTGCTCCGCCAGATCGCCGCGGGCGAGGCCGCGCGGGCACGTGACTATGCTGCCTGGCTGCTCGGCGTGACGCGCGGGTATGCGATCAAGATCGTGAACCCCGGGGGCGTGGCCCTTTGGAAGGGCGGCGGAGCGGACGGGCGTCGCAACGTGACCGGCCTGGACGACGCCGTGGGATCGAGCGCCGTCACGCCCAGGAAGATCCTGGAAACGCTGGGTGCCGCCGCGAACGCGCTCGCCCTGCCCCATCCGGTCCACGTCCATTGCAACAACCTGGGCCAGCCGGGCAACTACGCGACGACTCTCGAGAGCATGAAGGCACTCGGGGGACAGCGAGCGCATTTCACCCATCTCCAATTCCACAGTTATGGAGGAGAGCGCGGCAAGGGGTGGCAGTCGGCCGCGCGGGACGTGATCGAGTACGTGAATGCGCATCCCGAGACGAGCGCCGACGTGGGGCAGGTGATGTTCGGGGCCGCTACCACCGTCACCGCGGACAGCCCGGTCGAGCAGCTGCTCGCCACGAGCACGGGGCGCAAGTGGGTCAACGTGGACATCGAGCTCGAGTCCGGCTGCGGGATCGTCCCCTACACGTACAAGGAACAGGCCGCCGTCGCCGGGCTACAGTGGGCCGTAGGGCTCGAGCTGTTCCTGCTGGCCAAAGATCCATGGCGCGTCGTGCTCTCGACCGACCACCCCAACGGGGGCACGTTCCTGTCGTATCCCGAGCTGATCCGCCTGCTCATGGATCGCTCGTACCGCGACGACCGGCTGAAGCGCGTGAACCAGAAGCTGCTCGGAGGCAGCGCCCTGCTCGACGGGCTGGGGCGCGAGTACACGCTCGGCGAGATCGCGATCGTCACGCGCGCAGGTCCGGCGCGCCTGCTGGGGCTCGCGAACAAGGGACACCTGGGGCCGGGTGCGGACGCCGACGTCACGATCTACGCGAGCGACGATGATCGGGCGAAGATGTTCGCCACGCCGCGCTATGTGCTCAAGGCCGGCACGCTAGTCGTCGAGGAGGGGCAGCTGCGACGTGCCCCCGCAGGTCGCCGACTCGCCGTGCGGCCCGCATACGACACTGCCGTGACCAAGGACATCCGACGCTTCTTCGACCAGCACGCCAGCATCTCGTTCGAGAATTACGGCGCGGAGCCGGTGGCATGAAGATCAACGGCGTCGCGATCGACGACACGTTCGCCGAGGCGTTCACGATGCGGGTCGCCCGCATCGTGATCACCGGCCGGAATATGAAGTGGGCACGAGAAGCGGCGCTGAAGCTGACAGGGTTCGCCACGTCCGTGATCGGCTGCAAGTGCGAGGCGGGAATCGAGCGCGAGGTCGCACCCGCGGAGACCCCCGACGGGCGACCTGGGTTGAGTGTCCTGTTCCTCACGATGGACAAGGAGAGCCTGCCGCAGCAGCTCGTGGTTCGGCTCGGACAAACCGTGCTCACCTGCCCCACCACCGCCTGCTTCGACGGCCTGCCCGACGTGCCGGACCGGCTCACCGTCGGCAAGGCGCTGCGGGTGTTCGGCGATGGGTTTCAAGCGAGCAAGGTGATCGGCGGAAAGCGTTACTGGCGCATTCCCGTCATGGAGGGCGAATTCCTGATTGAGGAGACCTTCGGGATGCAGAAGGGCGTGGGCGGCGGCAATTTCCTGATCCTGGCGGACGAGGCCGATCACGCGCTCGAGGCGGCCGAGGCCGCCGTGGACGCAATGACGAATCAGCCCGGTGTCATCCTGCCCTTCCCTGGCGGCGTGGTGCGAAGCGGGAGCAAAGTAGGGTCGAAGCGCTACAAGAGCATGATCGCCACCACGAATGACGCGTTCGACCCGACACTCCGAGCCGTGACCGCCTCCCAGGTCCCCGACGGTGTGAATAGCGTGCTCGAGATCGTGCTCGACGGAACCGACGGGCCCTCGATCGAAGCCGCGATGCGCGTCGGCATCCGGGCGGCGTGCCGGACCGGTGTACGCGCGATCAGCGCTGGGAACTACGGTGGCAAGCTCGGACCGCACCATTTTCACCTGCGAAAGATCCTGGCATGAGCGACACGATCGTCCTGTCGCTCACACAGGCGCCCGACTATCCGCTCGTCGCGGACGCTATCGTTCCGGACCGCTTCGCCACACTCACCGCGAAGGACATCGCAACCCTCCCCGTGAAGCACGGTGGCCGCACCGCGCGCGTCGGTGAATTTTTCAAAGTGACCGGAGAACGATCCGTCAGCGTGCGCCTCGAGGGTGGACTGGAAAAAGTCGAGGGCATCGGCACGGGGATGGCGTGCGGTGACCTCCTGATTGACGGGTCCACGGGACGAGATCTCGGCGTGGCGATGGCCGGAGGACGGATCGACGTGCGGGGCAGCGCGGGAGACAACGCGGGGGGCGCCCGGCCCGGTGCCGCGAGCGGGATGACCGGAGGGGAGATCATCGTCCGCGGAACGGTCGGCGACGGCGTGGGGGCCAGTATGCGCCGCGGCCTCCTCGTCGTCCTGGGGGAGGCGGGACGGGGCTCGGGTCGTGGGATGATCGCCGGAACGGTCGTCCTGTTCGGGGCGGTGGGTGGCGGGGCCGGGCGCTTCCTGAAGCGAGGCTCGATCGTGGCGCTCGGAAAGGTCGAGCGGCCCGCCACGTTCGGATACGCCTGCACGTACCGGCCGCCGCACGTCGCCCTGCTGCTCCGCTATCTCCGAGCGCGCGCCGGCGTTCCCGTCACCGATCGCCACCTCGCCGGCCGCTACGAACGGTACTCGGGAGACTTCGCGGAGCTCGGCAAGGGGGAGATCCTTCAATGGGTGGAGGAATGAGCGGGGCCCTGGGCATGAACGAACGGGCCTGGCAGCTTGTCGAGGACCTGGTGGCGAATGCCGACGCGTTGCGTGTTTCCGCGCTGGCGCTCCCGAGCGGGGCCCGCGTGATCGACGCGGGGATCGGTACGGCCGGGGGGTACGGTGCGGGGCTCGCGCTCGCCGCCATGTGCATGGGAGGTCTGGGCCATATCGATTATGTGCCGACCGTGATCGGGCCCGACATGTGGCCCGGTGTGCGCGTGTGGACGGACCACCCGGCCGTGAGCTGCATGGCGTCACAGTACGCGGGGTGGGCCATCCAGGTGGGTAAATACTTCGCGATGGGGTCGGGGCCGCTGCGCGCGCACGCACGCGTGGAGAAGGCGTTGTTCGCGAAGCTCGGCTATGCGGAAACCGCCCGGCGCGGCGTGCTGGTGCTCGAGACCAGGGCCGTCCCGACCGACGAGGTGGCCGCGTGGGTCGGCCAGAAGGCGGGGCTCGCGCCGTCGGAGATCGCGTTCGTGGCGGCGCCCACCGCCAGTCTCGCCGGCGGCGTGCAGATCGCCGCGCGGATTCTCGAGACGGGGCTGCACAAGATGGACACGCTGGGCTTTGACGTGAACAAGATCGTGAGTGGGATCGGCGTCGCGCCCCTCGCGCCGGTGGCGAAAAACGATCTCCGGGCGATCGGCCGCACCAACGACTGCATCCTCTACGGCGGGCGGGCGCGCTACACGGTGAACGCGGACGACGCGGAGCTCGCGGAACTGGTGCCCAAGATTCCCGCGTCGGCGTCGAAGGACTACGGCACACCGTTCTACGAGATCTTCAAGCGATACGAGGGAGACTTTTACAAGATCGATCCGCTGCTCTTCAGCCCGGCCGAGGTGTGGCTCACGAGCGTGCAGAGCGGAAAAACGTACCACGCCGGACAGCTGAATCCCGAGGTGCTGCGAGCGTCGCTGCTCGAGAGCTGAGACGTCGCGCCCTCACACCCTCAACCCGGAGGAGTAATCCATGCAGCGTTCGTTCCAGACCCTCGCCGCGCTCGCGTTGGTGGCCGCGTGCTCGAAGCCGGCGCCGCAGCAACAGCAGGCCGCGGCCCCGCCGACCGCCCCGGCCGGGGTTCAGTGGACGGTCGTGGTGCTGTACAACCAGCCGAAGGACACGGCGGCGTTCGAGAAGTATTACGCTGAGAAGCACGTGCCGCTGTTCGTGTCCCACGCCCAGGAGATCGGCGTCACGCGCGCCGAGCTGGTCAAGTTCTCCCCAGGGCCTGACGGCAAGCCGGCTGCCATCTATCGCGAGGCCGACCTCCGGTGGGACTCCAAGGAGGCCCGCGATAAGGGCATGGCCACGGCCGGGTTCAAGGCCGCCGCGGGTGACATCCCGGTGTTCGCCACGGGCGGGTTCACGGTGCTCCTCGGGACCAAGACGAATTAGGCCACGTGCGGGTCGCGATCCTTGCAGCGCGGCAGGGGGGGGGCTGGCACACCGACCAACTCTGCCGCGCGCTCGCCGAACGGGGGCACGAGGGACGGGTGCTCCCCTACGAGGCGCTGGTCAGCCGGTTCGGCGACGGGCGAACGAGCTTCACGGCGGCGGGTGAAGACCTCGCGTCGTGCGGCGTTGTCCTGGCACGCATCATTCCCGCCGGATCGCTCGAGCAGATCGTGTTCCGGGTGGACGCTCTGCATGCCCTCGAGGAACGAGGGGTCCTCGTCATCAATTCGCCGCGCACCATCGAGCGGACGGTCGACAAGCTCTGGACGACCGCCCTGCTCGCGCGCGGCGGATTGCGCGTGCCCGAGACGGTGGTGTGCGAGCGCCCCGAGGACGCCATCGAAGCATTCCGCTCACTCGGCGGGGATGTCATCGTGAAGCCGTTGTTCGGATCGATGGGCCTCGGGATGGTGCGGGTAAGCGACGAGGACATGGCGTTCCGCGTGTTTCGGACGCTCGAGACCCTTCGCGGCATATATTACGTTCAGCGTGCGATCGATCACGCCGGCTGCGATATGCGAGTGTTCGTCGTCGGCGGACGTGTGGTCGGAGCGATCGAGCGCACCGCGCCCGGTTGGAAGACGAATCTGGCGCGCGGGGGCCGGGCGCGAGGCGTGAAGCTCGAGGCGCGACACACCGAACCCGCCCTCGCCGCAACTCAAGCAGTGGCGGCCGATTATGCCGGCGTCGATCTCCTCTCCGCACGCGACGGAACGGTGTACGTCGTCGAGGTGAATGGAATCCCGGGATGGCGCGGGCTGCAGGAAACGACGTCGAGCGATGTCGCCGGAGCCATCGTCGAGCACGTGCTGAGTCGGGCGGCGGCCCGGTGACCTCCACGCCACCGCGAGCGGCGGCGGTCGCGGCCGCCGCCCAGCTCGCCTGCCTGCTCGAGGCGAGCGCCCCCAAGCCCGGCAACGTCTCCCCCGCTGCCGACTTCCGCGACGCGACGTACGAAGACTTCCTCGCGAGCGCTGTCGCGATCGGCCCGGCTCTGGCGGGGGCTGGCGAACGCCCGCTCGGTCTCACCATTCGCGCGGCGATCGAAGCCACGGCGCGCTGGGTGCGGTCCAACACCAACCTCGGCCTCGTCTTGTTGCTCGCGCCGCTGGCCCGGGCCGCGCTGCGCCCCGGACACGACCCCCTCCGCCGGCGCCTCGCCGCGACGCTCGTCGAGACGACTGTCGCGGACGCCGGTGACACGTACGCGGCGATCCGGCTGGCGGGTCCTGGGGGGTTGGGCCGCGCCGACGACCAGGACGTGGCTCACGCACCGACCGCCAGCCTGCGCGACGTCATGCGGCTGGCGGCGGACCGCGACGCCATCGCCCGCGAGTATGCGAGCGACTTCGCGACGACCTTCGAAAGGGGGGCGCCGGCGCTGGATCGCGCGCGGGCGGAGGGGCTCTCCTGGCGAGATGCCGTCACGGAGGTTTATCTCACGTTACTCGCCGCCGCGCCCGACACGCACATCGCGCGCAAGCTCGGCGTCGATGCGGCGGCATCAGTGCAGCGGCGGGCGCGGGCGGCGCTCGACGCGGGCGGAATCCGCACGGCGTCAGGGCGAGACGCGGTGACCGCGCTCGACCGAGCGCTGCGGGACGAGGCGAACACGCTCAACCCGGGTGCCACGGCCGACCTGACGGGAGCGGCGATTTATGTCGCGTTGCTCGAAGGCGGTTGGCCGGAAGCGGGAAGGGGGGCTCATGGCCTTGCATAAGGAGTTCAGGGTGACGGTCACGAAAGACAACCACGTCTTCGCGGCCGCGCACTTCATCACGTTCCCCGGGCACCGGTGCGAGCGCCTGCACGGCCACAACTATCGCACTCACGTCGTCGTCGAAGGCGGGCTCGACCCCGAGGCGTTCTACGTGCTCGATTTCTCGATGTTGAAGGAGATCATGAAGCGGCTCACGGACGAGATCGATCACAAGGTGCTGCTGCCGCTCGAGAACCCGAAGATCCAGGTCCGGGAGGACGGGGAGACCGTGAGTGTCGCCGTCGCGGGACGGCCCCGCTACGTGTTCCCGCGCATCGACTGCGCGCTCCTCCCGGTCCCCAATACGACCGTGGAGATGCTGGCGCAGTACCTCGCGGGCCGAGTACGTCGGGAGCTCACGGCGTCGGGCGGAGTCGCGCTACGGGCGGTGGAGGTCGAGGTGGAAGAGAACTTCGGCCAGTCGGCGACTTACCGGGAGTCGCTCGACTGATGCCACCGCGAGAGCGCCGACACGTCGCCAGCGGAAATGGAGCCGGCATGCAAGGCAGTCCCGACCAGTGCCGCGTCGAGCCCGACGGCGGCAAGCTGCTCGAGCTGCCGCATGGTTGCCACGCCGCCGCCGGCGAGCAGCTCCACGTTCCCGTACGAGCGGCGGAGCGCTTCGAGCAGGACGACGTCCACACCTTGCGCGCTGCCGATGCGCGCCAGATCGAGCAGCAGGAGCCCGGAAGCCCCGGCTGCGATCGCGCGGCCCGCCAGGTCGACCGGCCTTCCCCTTATCCCGAGGGCGCTCAGCGGCTGGCCATTCCGCAGGTCGAGCGAGAAGATCACACGCGCGGGACCGACCGCGCGCGTCACGGCCGCCAAGACGTCGAACGACGGGAGCGTCTCGAGTCCCACGACGACCCGGTGCACGCCATCGGCGAGGAGATCCCGAGCGCGCTCCGGAGTCGCCACGGCCGCGTCCACGAGCAGGCGGCCGCCCAGCTGGCCCAAGTCCTGCAGCACCTCACGCTGCACCGCCCCCCCGGCGAGGGCGTCGAGATCAGCGACGTAGCATTCATCGCAACCGAGGGCGTCGCGGTACGCAACCGCCAGCGCTCGTGCGTCGCCCGGCGTGGAGATGAGCCGGGAACGCACGGGCGCGTACGTTCGCCGCTCGCCGCCACGCCCCGAACGCGCCTGCCCGCGCGCGAGGTCGAGAACCGGGATTACCCGCATGGGGATCCCGACTGGCAGGGCGCGTGAGCGGCGTGCTCGGCTGGGACGTCGGTGGTGTGAACACCAAGGCGGCGCGCGTGGCGGATGCGCGGATCCTCGCGGCGCGGGCAGTTCCGTATGAGATCCAGCGTGACCCGGCGGCGCTCGCGCCCCTTCTCGCCCGGCTGGCGCACGACCTCGACAGTGATCGGGAGGACGCCCACGCCGTCACGATGACCGCAGAGCTGTCCCAGTTGTTCCGAACGAAGCGCGAGGGGGTCGGGTTCGTGCTCGACGCGGTCGCGGCGGCATTTCCCGCGGCGCTGGTGCGCGTGTGGAGCGTGGACGCCCGCTGGCGCACGCCGGCCGAAGCGCGCCGGGAGCCGCTGGCGGTCGCGGCCGCGAACTGGGCGGCCACCGCGCGGGTTGTCGGTCGCCTGGTGCCGGACTGCCTGCTGATCGATGTGGGCTCCACCACGACCGACGTCATCCCGATCGTCGGCGGCGCTCCCGCCACGTCCAGCCAGACCGACATGGACCGGTTGCGCGAAGGGGAGCTGGTCTACACCGGAGCCCTGCGCACGCCCATCGAAGCCATCGCGCCGACGGTGCCCGTGCGCGGCCGGGCGGTCGCCGTGTCGGCGGAGGGGTTCGCTCTCGCGGGCGACGCCCACCTGTGGCGGGGCGAGCTCGAGCCCGCCGACTATTCCGTGCCGACGCCGGACGGTCGCCCTGCGACGAAGGATTTCGCGGGCGAACGCCTCGCGCGCATGGTGTGCGCCGACCGCGAGATGCTCGATGACGGAGATCTCGGACCCATAGCGGACGCGGTGCGGGAGGCCCAGGTCGAGCGGATCGGCGCCGCCGTCGATCGGCAGCGCGCCTGCCACCCGGGCCTGCGTCACGCCGTCGTCACCGGTCTGGGTGACTTTCTCGCCGCCGCGGCCGCCCGGCGGTCCGGCCTTCAGGTCGTCCATCTCGCCGACAGGTTCGGGCCCGCGGCACGGCACGCGCCCGCTGCGGCCGTCGCATTACTGTTCCCATCATGACGCACGACTCGCCCACCGTGCACACGGTCGTCAAGGTGGGCGGCGGGCTGCTCGGGAAAGCCGGAGCGTTCGAGCTGGTCATCGAAGCACTCACCGCGTTCGCGCCGCGTCGCCGACTCGCCGTCGTCCCCGGAGGGGGGCCGTTCGCCGACGCCGTCCGTCAGATGTTCCGGCGCATCAAGATCGGGGAAGACGCGGCGCACTGGATGGCGGTGCTCGGGATGGATCAGTATGCCCACGCGCTCGCGGCGCGTCTCCCGAACGCGGTGCTGGTCGACGCCCGAGAGGCGATCACCGCGGCCGTCAACGCCGGCCACCTGCCCGTCATCGCTCCATATCGCTGGCTCCGCGGGGCGGATCCCCTCCCGCATTCCTGGGACGTCACGAGCGACAGCATCGCCGCGTGGATCGCGGGCGCGCTGGGGGCCCGGCGCATCGTCCTGATCAAGCCGGCGCAGCGCGATCGCAAGAAGCTCGTCGACGCCTACTTCGTGCGCGCCCTGCCGGCGGGCGTCGAGCATCTCATCGTCACGGCGGACGACCTGGGTCAGCTCGAGGTGGCCCTACGCGAGGAGCAGGGCGGGAGCGCGGGGGGGGCGGCGGGGGGGGGCGCCGACCGACACACCCGACGTCGCGCGGGTCAGGGCGACTAGCGTCGCGACCCGCTCCGGCGATACCCGGCCCAACCGACCACCGGTACACGCCGCACCCCTCACGCCCATCACGTCGGCCCCGAGCTCCCGGGCGGTCGCGACGTCCGAGTCGGTGAGGCTGCCCGCGAGTGCCGCAAACAAGCCGGCCTCATGCGCGGCGGCCACCCAGGCACCCACGACATCACGCGACGCGAGCGCGAACAACGGAGCGGGCTTGCACGCCGTATCGATGAGCACGCCGGCCGCGCCGACCTCCGCGGCCACCGGGACGAGCCGCTGCGGTGGAAGGCTGCCGACCCGTTCCCAATCCGCGTAGGCAACCACGACCACCCGGGCATCGGCGCGGCATGCCGCGGCGGCGAGCCGACGCGCGCGCGCCTCGCTCGCCACCCCGGCAAACCCCACCTTCACGAAGGCGACCCCGTGGCGTGCCGCTGTCCGAGCGCCGTGGGCCACGGCCCGTTCGGTGACGGCATCACCCAGGGCCGCCGTTACGGGTCGCGACGAGCCGACCGTGCGCCGGATGGAAGCGAGCAGGTATGGAGACACGGCGCCCAGCGGGCCGCGTCGAGGGTCTTTCGCGTCGATCACGTCCGCGCCACCGATGAGCGCGGCGCGCGCCTCACCGGGGCCGCGGACGCTGACGAGAAGCTGCATTTCCGGTCGCTCCCTTGTGGCCGTCCCGAAGCCGCCGGTAGGTTAGGCTTCCGGAGACGCGATGTCAAAACGGGAACTGAGCGATGTGTCGGCGGCGCCCGAGGCCGCGGTGGACGCGGCAGCGATCCTCTCGCTGGCCGGCAAGGTAGTCCTCGTCACGGGGGCGTCGAGCGGCATCGGGCGCGCCATCGCCCTCGCGTGCGCGGATGCGGGGGCGGACGTCGCCGTCAGCTACCACACCAATGAACGCGGCGCCGCCGAGGTAGCGGGCGCCATCCAGGCCGCCGGTCGCCGCTCACACGTCACGCGTGTGGACGCCCGCGATCCCGCCGACCTGCAGCGACTCGCCCGCGACGTCGGGGCGGCGTTCGGGCGCGTCGACGTCTGGATCAACAACGCCGGCGCCGACATCCTCACGGGCGACAGCAGGACCGATTCGCGCGTCGAGAAACTCGACCTCCTGCTCGCGGTCGACCTGCGGGGCACCGTCCTCGCCTCCTGGGCGGCGGTCGAGCTGATGCGGGCCCAGCCCGGGGCGAGCGGCTTGATCCTCAACATGTCTTGGGATCACGTGCTCTCGGGGGCGATGAAGGGCGAGTACGCGCAGCTGTTCGCCGCGGCAAAGGGAGGCATCTACTCATTCAGCCGGGCGCTCGCGCGCTCCGTGGCCCCCCAGATCCGGGTGAACGTGCTCGGCCCGGGCTGGATCGAAACGGCCTACGGCAACGCGCTCGACTCCGCCATGAAGCAGCGCATTGCCGCCGCTATTCCGCTCGGCCGGTGGGGTACCCCGGAGGACGTCGCGCACGCCGCCGTCTACCTCGCCTCCGACGCGGCCGCGTACGTCACCGGCCAGATGTTGATGATCAACGGCGGGAGCGTGGTCTAGTTCCCACAAGGAGATCGCATGGCAGCGAAAGAGTCTACCTATTCCGACGCGGACATCGAAGCGAAACTGAAAGACTTTCCTGGCTGGTGGTACGAGGACGGCTGGATCCGGCGCACGTACAAGACGGACGGCTGGCCCACGACGCTGATGCTGGTCAGCGCGATCGGCTACGTCGCTGAAGCCGCCTACCACCACCCTGACCTCTCGGTGACGTGGGGCCGGGTGATCGTGAAGCTCCAGAATCACGCGGCGGGCGGGATTACGGACAAGGACTTCGAGCTCGCGCGGAAGATCGACGAGACGGTGCTGTGGCGGCCCAAGGGCGGCGCCCTCGAGGGAACGCCGAACAAGTTTGTGCGGTCAGGCGACCCTCGGTGACGTCCGGCAGGGAGAAGGTAGTGGACGCTCCTCGCCGGGTGCTGTTCGTCACGGGGAAGCTCGCCGAGCCCGCGCTGCGCCGCACCGTCGCGGAAATGGGGCCGGCGTTCGCGTGGGAGGTGGCGGTCATGAAGATCACCGTCGCCGCGCTCATGACCACCCCGTGGATCGCACGATTCCTCGAGGTTCCCCCCGAAACGGATCTCGTCCTCATCCCCGGCCTGTGTGAGGGCGACCCCGCGGTCATCGCCCGGCGCGTCGGCGTGGCCGTCGAGAAGGGGCCGAAGGACCTGCGGCAGATTCCCGAGTATTTCGGGCGAGCAGCGGCCGTGCGTGACTACGGGAGGTACGACATCGAAATCATCGC
Source organism: Gemmatimonadales bacterium (assembly GCA_035943095.1). Taxonomy (GTDB): domain Bacteria; phylum Gemmatimonadota; class Gemmatimonadetes; order Gemmatimonadales; family GWC2-71-9; genus AG41. Next base: position 18,625 of record DASZCN010000105.1, read on the forward strand.
CGAGGTGAACAACGCACCGCGGCTCGAGCGCGACGCGATCCGCCTGGAAGCGGAGCGTTATCGGGACGGCGGCGCGGATGTGATCGACATCGGGTGCACTCCCGGGCGGGCGTTTCCGGCCCTCGGAGACGTGGTACGCGAGCTTACGACCGCCGGTATGCGCGTGAGCGTCGATTCCTTCGACCCGGGGGAAATCCGGACCGCGGTGGAGGCCGGAGCGGAGCTGGTTCTCAGTGTCAATGGATCCAATCTCGAGGCCGCGCAGGAGCTCGCGGGGACACCGACACGAGTGGTGGTCATTCCCGATTTCGGCCAGGGGCTCGAGACCCTGGAGCCGAGCGTCGCGGCGCTGGAGCGCTGGGGCGTGTCGTACCTGATCGATCCGGTGATCGAACCGATCGGGTTCGGCTTCATGCGTTCGCTGGAGCGGTACGCGGAGACCCGACGGCGGTACGCCGCCGCACCCCTCTTCATGGGCGTCGGCAACATCACCGAGCTGACGGCGGCGGACACCACCGGTGTGAACGCGGTGCTCATCGCCATTTGCCAGGAGCTCGGCGTGCGTGCCGTGCTCACCACGGAAGTGATTCCCTGGGCCAGGGGCGCGGTGCGCGAAATCGACGTGGCCAGGCGCCTCATGTACCACGCGGTCACGCAGAAAGCACTTCCCAAGGGGGTGGACGACCGCCTCGTGACGGTGAAGGACCCGGTGGTGCTGGCGTTCACCGAGGGGGAGTTGCGGGAGCTTCAACGGCGGGTGACGGACCCGAACTTCCGCATCTTCACGGACGTGGACACCATCACCGTGTTCAACAGCGAGAAGTTCGTGCGCGGCACAGACATCCACGAGATCTTTTCCCAGCTCGAGGTGAGCGAAGCGACGCACGCCTTTTACCTGGGACGCGAGCTCGGCAAGGCAAGGCTCGCGATCTCCCTGGGCAAGACGTACCGCCAGGAAGGCGCACTGCAGTGGGGCTATCTGACCCCTCCGGATGACCGCGGCCCCGAGCACGTGAAGCTGACGCAGACGTCCGCGAAGAGTCGCGGGGGCCGCCGGTGAGCGACGCCGTACCGCTCGTCCACGAGCTCCGCCCCGCTCCCGATCCGCTCGTCACCTGCGCCTGGTTTCAGGACCTGCCGTTCCTGACGCTGCTCGACAGCGCCACCGACCACGACCCCCTCGGCCGCTACTCGTTCCTCGCCGCCGATCCCTTCACAGCGGTGCGCTCGAAGGGCCAGCTCACGCAGCAGCTCGTGGAGGGCAAATGGATCCGGGTCGCGGCAGACCCGTTGTCGCGCGTGCGTACACTCCTGGCGCCGCACGCGACCGCGCCGGTGCCGGGCCTCCCACCGTTCCAAGGCGGCGCCGCGGGATACGTCGGCTACGACTGGGGGATGATGCTCGAGCGCGTTCCCCGCCCCCGCTACGACGACCTTCAGGTTCCCGACGTGCTTCTCGCCCTCTACGACTGGGTCATCGCGTGGGATCATGCGTCGGGGCAAGCCTGGGCGATTTCGTCCGGAATTCCCGAACGAGGCGCGGCGCAGGAACAGCGCGCCGCCGAACGGCTGAAGTTCGTTACGAGCAGGTTGGCGACCGGGCGGGACGCCAGGGGTCTCTCGGAGCGACTGCGTCGTTTTGTCGCGGAGGGAGGCCCCCGGCGTCCCGCCGCGCCTTCCTATCCGGTCCCTGAGATGTCGGGTGTGCGATCCAATTTCACCCGCGACGGCTACCTCGAAGCCGTGGGGCGCGTGATCGAGTACGTCTTCGCGGGCGACATCTTCCAGGCAAATCTGTCCCAACGCCTGGAGGCCCCTCTCGTGGGAACGCCGCTTGAGCTGTACGAGCGTCTTCGCCGCCGCAACCCGGCGCCATTCTCCGCCTACCTGGACTGCGGCGACTTCGTGGTGGCCAGCTCGTCCCCGGAACGCTTTCTCCGCGCGGAGCCCGGCGGCCACGTCGAGACTCGCCCCATCAAGGGAACCCGGCCCCGCGGCCTCGGCCCCGAGCACGACGCGGCGCTCGCTCGAGCGCTCGCCGAGAGCGACAAGGACAGGGCCGAGAACGTGATGATCGTGGATCTGCTGAGGAACGACCTGTCGCGCGTGTGCCGCCCGGGCACGGTGCGCGTGCCGGAGCTGTTCACGATCGAGCACTACGCGACCGTCCACCACCTCGTATCTACCGTCGTGGGAGAGCTCGCACCCGAGCAGGGTCCGCTGGACCTCGTCCGCGCCGCGTTCCCCGGCGGTTCGATCACGGGCGCGCCGAAGGTCCGGGCGATGCAGATCATCGCCGAGCTCGAACCCACCCAGCGCGGCGTGTATTGCGGCTCGATCGGCTATCTCTCCGTCACCGGCGCGCTGGACACGAGTATCGTGATCCGCACCTGTCTCGTGCGCGGCGGCACGGTCTACGCACAGGTGGGCGGCGGAATCGTGGCCGATTCCGACCCCGAGCAGGAGTACCGCGAGACGCTCGACAAGGCGGGCGGCCTCGTGGCCGCGCTGGCCCCATGATCCTGCTGATCGACAACTACGACTCGTTCGTCTACAACCTCGCGCGGTATGTGCGGGAGCTCGGGGAGGAGACCGTCGTACGACGCCACGACGCTACGACGCTCCAGGAAATCGAGGCGCAGGGACCCTCGCACATCATCATCTCTCCGGGGCCGTGTACTCCCGGGGAGGCCGGGATTTCGACGGAGGTCGTGCGGCGCTTCGGCCCTAGCATTCCCATTCTCGGCGTGTGTCTGGGACATCAGTGCATCGGTGCTGCATATGGCGCCGGGATCGTGCGTGCGACACGGCCGATGCACGGCAAGGCGTCGCGCATTCACCATGACGGGCGCGGTGTGTTCGCGGGGCTGCCGAACCCGTTCCTCGCCGGGCGGTATCACTCGCTCGTGGTCGCGCGGGTGGGCCTGCCCGCTGATCTGCGCGTCACCGCGTCTGCGCCGGACGGCGAGATCATGGCCGTCGAGCACGTGCACCACCCCGTGCTGGGACTGCAATTTCATCCGGAATCGGTGCTCACCGAATACGGCTACGTGCTCCTCGATCGTTTCCTCCACGGCGCCGCCTCCCGCCGTGCCACGCTCCCCGAGCGGGCCGACGGTGCGCAACCGCTGCCGGGCGCGGGGCGGGACACGTCATCGGCCACCGCCGCCGCGCCACCCCAAGCGGTCCGATGATCATCGAGTCGATTCTCACCACCCTGGACGCTCGAGGCGTCGTGAACTTCGCTCCGATGGGCGTGGAATGGGGAGACGAGGAGATCGTGATCAAGCCATTCCTCGAGACCACGACGTTTCAGAATCTTCAAGCCACGCGAGTGGCGGTCGTGAACCTGACGGACGATGTGATGCTCTTCGCCCAGGGCGCCATCGCGAACGTCCAGTTGCCGGCGGGCCCGGCGCAGGTGGTGCACGGAGTCGTGATCGATGCTGCCTGCTCCTGGCGCGAGGTCGAAGTGCGGTCGCTCGACGCCACGCCGCCACGGGCTCGCATCGTGACGCGCGTCGTGCACCGGGGCGTGCGCCGTGAGTTCCTGGGCTTCAATCGCGCCCGGCACGCCGTGCTCGAGGCGGCGATCCTCGCCACGCGCACGCATCTCTTGCCGATCGAGCAGATCCGGGACGAATTCGCGCGCCTCCAGGTGATCGTGGATAAGACGGCGGGCGCGCGCGAGCGCGAGGCGATGGCGCTGCTCACGGACTACGTGCGGCGCGCGCCTCCGGCGCGAGCCCAGCCCGTGGGCGGATGAGCGACGGAGCCCGCGTGTTCGTCGAGGCCCCGGCGCGCCTGCATTTCGGCGTCCTCGACTTGCGGGGAGATCTGGGGCGGCGCTTCGGCGGGGTCGGCGCCGCCGTGGCGGCGCCGTCTCTTCTCCTCGAGGCGCGCGCCGCGAGCGTGCTCGAGGCCGAGGGCCCCGACGCGCCCCGAGCTCTGGAATTCGCGCGCCGCTTCGCCGCGTACCACCGGCTCGACCTGCGGCTGCACTTCTGCGTCCATCGGGCGATCCCCGCGCACGCGGGGCTTGGGTCGGGTACCCAGCTCGCGCTGGCTGTCGCCCGGGCTTCGGCCGAGCTGATGGGTCTCGAGACGGACGTGGCAACGCTGGCGCAGGCGGTGGAGCGCGGGCGCCGCTCCGGCGTGGGGACGTGGACGTTCGCGCACGGAGGCTTTGTGCTCGAAGGTGGACGCCGGGACTCGGGCGACACGGTGGCGCCGCTGCTCGCGCGGCTCCCCGTTCCTCCGTCCTGGCGCTCGGTCGTCGTGGTCCCAAAGGGCAAGCCGGGGCTGGCGGGTGAGGAAGAGGCGGCGGCGTTCGCCCGGCTGCCGCCCCCGAGCGCGTCGGACGTGGAGCACGTGGCGCACCTCGTGATCATGCAGCTCTTGCCCGCGCTCGCGGAAGCCGATTTGGCGGGCTTCGGCGCGGCGCTGGGAGAGGTACAACGCATCACCGGAGGGTGGTTCGCGCCAGCGCAGGGGGGCGTGTTTGCGCCGGGGGAGACGGGCGACTTGATCGAGGGGCTGCGGGAGTGGGGGGCAGCCGGCGTGGGCCAGAGCTCCTGGGGTCCAGCCGTGTACGGCATCGTGGGGGACGCGAGCGGGGCGCGGGCACTGGCGGAGCGCGTGCGTGGGGTGCTGCGCCCGGGCGGAGTGGTCTATGAAAGCGGTTTCAGCGCCGCAGGGGCGCGCGTTTGGCAGGAGGCGGGAAGCCCGGTGCAAAGTGCCCGATCGGGGTTTTCCCGGCCGGATTGACAGTCGCGGGTACCCGCGATATAACCACTATCCCAAGCAACAGTTCCGGATGGAGGTCGTTGGACGATGGCAGTGGCCTGTTGGGAACGCGGGCCGCCCGACGTGCACGGGGTCCCGGGATTCTGCCAGGCACCGGTTTGAGTAGACCGTTTTTTCACCCCTCATCCTCAACATGAGGTCAGCTATGAACCGCTTCAAGCTGTGGTCCGGTGGACTCGCGACGAGCTTGATGGTACTCGTCTCGGCGTCCGCCTTCGCCCAGGGCGCGGGGGAGTGGACGATGACAGGTCGGACGTACGACCTGCAGCGTCACAGCCCCCTCACCCAGATCAACAAGGCGAATGTGAAGAACCTCAAGGCCGCGTGGACGTTCTCCACGGGTGTGCTCAACGGCCATGAGGGGAACCCGCTCGTGATCAATAACGTGATGTACGTTCACAGCGCGTTCCCGAACATCGTGTTTGCCCTCGACCTGACGAAAGAGGGCGCCCCGATGATTTGGAAGTTCGTTCCACCCCAGCCGGCCGAGGCGAAGCCGATCGCGTGCTGCGATCTGGTGAACCGCGGCCTCGCCTACCATGCGAGCGGCAAGCTGTTCATCGAGCTGCTCGCGGGCGATCTGCTGGCCCTCGATGCGAAGACGGGCAAGCAGCTGTGGCGCGTACCGAACGCCGACTACAAGACCGGCTCGACGATGACGAACGCCCCCATCGTGATCAAGGACATCGTGATCGCGGGTATCTCGGGTGGTGAGTTCGGCGTGCGTGGCCGTGTGACGGCGTTCGACGTGAACACCGGTAAGGAGCTGTGGCGCGGTTATTCGACCGGGCCCGACGCCGACGTGAAGATCGTCGGCGACGCCAACCCCAATTATCCGTCGATGCGCGGCAAGGACCTCGGCGTCAGCACGTGGCAGGGCGACGAGTGGCAGCACGGCGGCGGCACGACCTGGGGCTGGTACTCCTACGACCCGCAGCTCAATCTGTTCTACTACAGCTCGGGCAATCCGGGGACGTGGAACCCCGATCAGCGCCCCGGCGACAACAAGTGGTCGATGACGATCTTCGCCCGCAACCCGGACAACGGCGAGGTGAAGTGGGCGTACCAGATGACGCCGCACGACGAGTGGGACTATGACGGCGTCAACGAGAACGTCCTGGTCGACCTGACGATCGGCGGGAAGCCGGTGAAGGCGCTGGTGCACTTCGACCGCAACGGCTTCGGGTACACCGTCGATCGGACGAACGGCAAGGTGCTCGTGGCCGAGCCCTTCGGGCCGGTCAACTGGGCATCGAAGATCGATCTCACGACGGGCGTCCCGGTCCGTAATTCGCAGTTCGGGACCACCTCGAAGAAGAACACCGAGGGTATCTGCCCCGCCGCGATCGGCTTCAAGGATCAGCAACCCTCCGCGTACTCGCCGCAGACCAAGCTCTTCTACGTCCCCGTCAACAACATCTGCATGGACTACGAGGGCGTGGAAGTGAAGTACTCGGCGGGCCAGCCTTACGTCGGCGCGATCGTGCGCATGTTCCCGGGCCCGGGCGGTAACCGTGGCCGGTTCATCGCGTGGGATCCGACGGTCGGGAAGGTCAAGTGGGAGATCAAGGAGAACCTGGCCGCGTACGGCGGCGCGCTGACGACGGCGAGCGGCATCGTGTTCTATGGCACGATGGAAGGCTGGCTCAAGGCCGTCGACGCGACGACCGGCACGCTGCTCTGGAAGTTCAAGTGTCCGTCCGGCATCATCGGAAACCCGATGACGTATCTCGGACCCGATGGCAAGCAGTACGTCGCCGTGCTCTCCGGACTCGGCGGCTGGGCGGGCGCCGGTGTGGCACTCGGCATTGGGCCGGAAGACCCGACAGCGGCGCTGGGCGCGATCGGCGCATTCAGCGATTACACCGCGATGTCGAATGCCGGCGGCACGCTGATGGTGTTCGGGTTGTAACCAGGCGAGCGGTAACACAATCGCCGTAGCAGAAGCGTAGGGCCCCCGGTGCCGGAGCGAACGCGCTCCGGCACCGGGTGTAGTATCGGAGCCAGGTTGTTCACCCTCTGCCGGATTCCGCAGGGAGACCTATGCATCACTCGGCGGTGAAGCTCACGGGGGCGCTGCTCGTCGCCGCCGCCGCGGTCGCGCTCATGGCCAGCGCGCCGCGACACGCGATCTCGGAGCTGCGCGTCTGTGTCGACCCCTATGACATGCCCTTCTCCAACAGTCAGGAGGAGGGGTTCGAGAACAAGATCGCCCACCTGGTCGCGCAGGATCTCAACGCGTCGGTGATCAACTACTGGTGGCCCAGCCGTCGCGGTGTCCTGCGAAACTCGATTCTCGGCGGGTTCTGCGACGTCATGATTCAGGCGCCGGTCGGGTTCGACCCGGTCGCCACCACAAAGCCCTATTATCGGTCCACGTACTTCCTGGTGTTCCGCTCCGGCCGTGGGCACGACGTGCGCTCGCTCGACGACACGATCCTGAAGCATCTGAGGATCGGGGTGAACATGATCGGTTACGACTATACCAACACGCCGCCGGCGCAGGCCCTCGGCGTGCGGGGTATTGTGGGTCTCGTGGGGTTCGGAAATTTCCTGAACCCCGACCCGAACGCCGACCACCCCGAGGACATCGTCAACGCGGTCGCCAAGGACTCGATCGACGTCGCCATCGTCTGGGGACCGCTGGCGGGCTACTGGGTCAAGCGCGCCACGGTGCCATTGACGATGGTCGCGCTGCCCGACTCGGACCCCGTGTCGGGGATGCCGTTCGCCTTCGACATGGCCATGGCGGTGCGGCACCGCGACAAAGAGCTCCTCGCCAGGCTCGACTCCGTGATCGCTCGGCGGCGGGCCGACATCACGAAGGTGCTCGAAGACTATAGCGTGCCGATGCTGCAGCAGCGGCCGTAGCGGCTCCACACCGCCGAGACTTCCACATGTGAACGAGGGAGACGGGACGTGATCACCAAGCATGGCGTGCGGGGCGGCTTGATCGGCGTGTGGATCCTCGTGGCCACGGTCGTCGCCTTCGCGCCGCCGGGTGGACGGGTCGCGACGGCCGCCGGTACGCCGCCGCGCGACACCGTGCACGATAGCCTGCTCGTGTCCGATTCCGTCTACCAGGGCTGGAAGTGGTTCGCAGTGTACTGCTTCCGGTGCCACGGTGAGGATGCGATGCACCCCATCCTCCCGAACGCGCCGGACCTGCGGTGGGCGGTGAGCCCCACGGGCGCGAACTTCCCGCGCGACAGCTTCGTCTACACAGCGCTGAACGGGAGGCCCGACAAGGGCATGCCGACGTGGAAGGTGCTGCTCGATACCGCGGCCATCCAAGAGCTCTACTTGTACGTCAAGGCGCGGAGCGACGGGTGGCTCAAGCCCGGACGGCCGCATCGCCTGTCCGACCTGCAGAACAATAGTAAGTGATCGGCTTCGCCCGGAAATGGTCAGGGGTGCTGCTCGCCGTGGTCGCGGCGAACACCACCCCCCGGGACGCGTACGCACAAGAACGCGTCACGCGGGACCAGGTGCTCGTGGCACTCGCGCGCGCCACGCCGGAGCACCCCGCCGACTTCACCGGACAGGACCTTTCAGAGCTCGACTTCTCGGGCGTTGATTTCAAGCGCGCCAACCTCACGAAGTGTCGCCTCGTCCGGACAAAGCTCACCAACGCGCGACTGTTTTCCGTCACGCTGACCGACGCGGTCGCCACCGACGCGGACTTCACCGGCGCGACGCTCGACCTCGCGGTGGGGTACCGTGTGGACCTGCGTCGAGCGGTGCTGCGCGACGCGAAGCTGTTCGCGGTGATCCTGTACGACGCGGATCTCTCGGACGCCGACCTGAGCGGCGCGCGGCTCATCGGCCCGGTAACCAACGCCAAAGCGGCGCGTGCCAAGCTCGTGAAGGCAGATCTCGGCGTGGACCCCGGAAACCAGTCGATGGGTATCATGCGGGTCGATGCGACGGGCGTCGATTTCAGCGGGGCTGACTTCACGGGGGCGAACCTCCGCAAGATGCTGCTCGTCCGGGCCAACCTCACCGGCGCCGATCTGACGGACGCCGATGTCACCGGAGCCGATCTCGCCGGGGCGGTGCTCAAGGACATCCGGGGACGGGATCGGATCCGCGGGCTCGACCAGGCGCTCCACGTCGACCAAGCGATCTTTCACGACTGACCAGGACGTTCTGATGAGGCATCTCTTCGTCCCTCTCATGCTGGCGGGCGCTGTCACTCTCGGTGGCCCGAAGGAGTCGTTGCTCTACGTGAGCAACGAGATCCCCAACACCATTTCCGTCGTGTCGCTGCGGACGAACAGCGTCGTCGCGACGATCCCGGTGGGGAAGCGCCCGCGCGGCATGGCCCTGAGCCCGGACGGGCGGACCGTGTACGTGGCGCTCGGGCAGGAGGACGCGCTCGGCGTCGTGGACGTCGCGACCGCGAAGATGACGAAGACGATCCCGGCGAACCGCGACCCCGAGCTGGTGGTGCTCAGTCCCGACGGCAAGGTCGCGTACGTGTCGAACGAGGAGATCGCGCACGCTTCCGCCATCGACCTCGCGAGCGGCAAGGTCCTGTTTTCGACTCCCGTGGGCGTCGAGCCCGAGGGCGTCGGGCTGAGCCGCGACGGGACCAAGCTCTACGTCACCGCCGAGACGAACAACACGGTGTCCGTGGTGGATACCAAGACCGGCCAGGTGTTGCACACGCTCCACGTGGGTGAGAACCCTCGGACCGTGGCCTTCACGCCGGATGGTGCCCACGCCTGGGTCTCGGCCGAAGCGGGCGGGAACGTCACCGTCATCGACGTAGCCACCGACAGCGTGCTCGGTCAGTTCCCGATCAGGGACGGCAAGACCAAGCCGGTGCGGATCGCGTTCTCTCCGGACGGGCGTCTCGCGTATATCACGGAGGGCGCCGCCGCGAGCGTGAGCGTCGTGGACGTGGCCCGGCAGGCGGTGATCGACTCGATCCGTGTGGGGAGGCGGCCGTGGGGGATCGCGCTCTCACCCGACGGCAAGCGGCTCTACACGGCCGACGGGCGGTCCAATACGGTGTCGGTGATCGACACCGAAGTGCGCAGGGTGATTATGGCGGTAGCGGTCGGGGATCGTCCGAACGATCTCCTGTACATTCCCTAACCAAGCGGCAGCGTCGCGAGCCACGATCCTGGCCGGTGGGCGCGCACCCACCCGTCCACACCCCACATCCGCCCGGCATGCGTCGCCAGGATCACCACGAGGCTCACGATCAGCATGTAGTGGAACCCCTGCTGCGACGAGCCCTGCCATTGCACTGCCAATCCATAGTTCACGACGAGTAGGAGCCCGATCGCGGACGCGAGCGTCGTGAAGCACCCAAGGACGAGTCCCAGCCCCACCGCGGCCTCGCCGAACGCAGTGAGCTGCGCGAATAGGTGGGCGTGCGTGACGACGGTGCTCTGCAGGAACTCCCGGAAAAACCCGACCGGATTGCCCTCCGCATACTTGCCGACGAGCGTGGGCATGACGTGGATCCACCGGTCCGAAGCGGTGGGGACGGGCAGGAAGCCCCAGGCGAGCGTGAAGGTGAGCTTGGTGAAGAGCGACTTCGCGAACCACACTCCGACCGCGATCCGGAGGACCGCGAGCCAGCGCTCCGGGGAGCGCAGCGCGGGAACCGGTGGGGCCTGTCCGTCCATCTCGGCGGTCTCCTTTGCGGGAATCACCCTCGTCCCCCAGCCATACGGTCGTGGCCGCAGCCGTGTTGGGCGGTGGCCGGCAAAAACCGAGGGCGGCGGCCCTAAGCAGGTCGCCGCCCTTTCATTTAATCCAATGTTGGCTACTGCGTCAGGGGATGGCTCCCACGGCGCGAGCGACATTCAGCCGACCCTTGCCGTAGAACAGCGTCGTGCCGTTGCCCGCCACGTTATCCGCCGACTGCTGGATGCGCGCCTTGATCTGGCTCGGATTGCGCCCGAGGATCGAGACCAACAGCGCCGCGGTGCCCGACACGTGCGGCGCGGACATGCTCGTCCCTTGTGCGCCGACGATGAACAACGGCGAAGAGAAGCAGCCGATGAGGAGGCTCGTCTGGCTGCACGCGGCCCAGACGAAGACGTCCCGCCCCGCGGGAGCAGTGAGCCGCGGGCCGAAGGAGCTGTTGCCGCCGGGGGCGGCGACGTTGATCGCCGAGCGCCCGAAGTTGGTAAAGTACGACGGCGCGTCGACGCTCGTGAAGGGGCCAGTCCGGGCGAGGTTGCCATCGGGGTTGGTAGCATTCGCGTCGGAAAGGGGCCCCGTCGCCGCAACACAGATCACGGACGGTGTATTGCAGAACGTCGAATAGGTGTTCCCATCGTGATCCAGATCGGCCGCGGAGTTCCCGGCGGAGACGACGACCGTGACGCCCCTGCTCCGCGCGAAGTTGAACGTCTTGTTGAGCAACGCGGCGAAGCGGCCGTTGCCGGCCTTGGTAAACGCGCCGCCGAGGCTCATGTTGACCACGTCTGCTCCGTTCAGAGCCGCGTAGACGATGCCATTGAGGATGGAGCTGAATGGACACTCGTTGATGAAGCCGCACACCTTCACGGACACGAGCGTCGTGCCCGACGTGATGCCAGCGGCCCGCACGGCGTTGCTGCTCACCGTCGCGCCCGTGTGCGTGCCGTGAAAGAAGAGATCGGTAAATGCGAACCGCCCGGGGAAGTACTTCGCCACCGTGTCCGCTTCGGTGAAGGGCACGATCAGCGTGTCATTGCCGACTACGACTTGCGTCAAGAAGGTCCCGGTCAAGTCGACAGAGCGATTCAAGTCCACACGCCCAACCAGATCGGCGTGCAGGTAGTCGATCCCCGAATCGAGCATGAAGACCGAAACGCTCGAAGAACCGAGGAAGCCGTGCGCCCACGCTGCGTCGGCCCGGACCGCCAACATGTTCCATTGGCGCGCGAAGCGAACCGCTCCGGCAGGATTGGCATTGCTCGCGCCGCCGCCGCCGTCGGCCGCACTTTCCGTCGCGATCAACGGGATGTCGAGGGGGATCGCGGCGTCAGCGTCCACTTCCTGGATGCCGCGATTGCCTGCGAGCGTCGCGGGCGCGTTGCCCTTAAGACCGCTGACGACAGCAAGGCCGCTGCCCGACGAAACCCAGAGGACCTTACCGCCGAGCGCCGCCACCTGCGCGGCGAAGTTGGCGGGTACTGAACCCGAGAACGCCACGATATGCCGACCGGTCGCGACCACGGCGGCGCTCGACGCACCGGCGATCGCCATGGCGGAGAGCTGCGGAGCCCGAGCGACCGCCGGCTCGGATGGAACGCGCGCGTCGTACACGCACGCGGCTGTCCCCACGACGGCCAGAGTGGCGAGTCGGGGAACCGACCTGACAAGTGACACGGGGCGCCTCACGGAGGAAGGGGACGGCAAACATGGCGCCGATTGTGAGGGTCAGCAACTCGAAACGTTAGGACGCTGTCAAGATTCCCGGGGCTCATTTCCCGACGCAGAAGCTCGCGAACACGCGATCGAGCACGTCGTCCGGCGTGACGACCCCGATCAGATCGTCGAGCGCGCCCATGGCGGCCCGCAAATGAGTCGCGCTCGCCGCGGCCTCGACCCCGCTTCCCCGGGCCTGGCGAAACGCCTCAACCTCCCCAAGGGCACGCTCGAGCGCCACCCTGTGGCGGGCGCGCGTCACCACGGGCTCCACATCCCCTAACGCGAGCAGCCGCTCGAACGCCGTCTCCGCCAGCCGGTGCCGTAGCTCGGCGAGGCCCTGGCCGGTGATCACGGAGACTGGGATGGAAGGTTGGACGGTTGGAAGGGTGGACGGTGCCGGCAGATCCGCCTTGGTGCGCACGAACACGATCGGAGCGTTCACCTGGGCAAGAAACTCATCGCGCTCCCGATGGAACCGCTCCCCGCTCCCTGCTCCCCGCTCCTCGCAAAAGAGGACCAGCTCCGCAGCGGCCAAATACTTTTGCGACACTTCAATGCCGATCTTTTCGACACGATCGTCGCTCGCCCGCAACCCGGCCGTGTCCACCAGCCGAAAGGGAAAGCCTTCGAGCACCGCTTGGGCCTCGATCGCGTCGCGGGTCGTGCCCGGAACCTCCGTCACGATGGCGCGCTCCGTGCCGAGCAACGCGTTGAACAGAGACGACTTACCGGCGTTGGGGCGACCGGCGATCACCAGCAGCGCGCCTTCCCGCAGGCGCTCTCCCTCAGGCGCCGTGGCGACGAGCTGCGCCAGGCGATCGCGCACCGCCTGCCACGCCTGCTCGACGCGCTCCGGCGCGACGGGACCGTCGTCCTCGTCCGGGAAGTCGATGTCGTAGGCGATCAAAGCCTCGAGCTCGAGCAGGTCGGCGCGCAGCCGCTCGAGCCGGGTCGAGAGACCGCGGTCGAGCTGCTGAAGGGCCCGTCGGGCCTGGGCCGGGGAGCCGGCGTCTATCAGATCGCCCGTCGCCTCGGCCTGAAGCAGATCGAGCTTGCCGTTCAGCACCGCGCGCCGCGTAAACTCCCCCGGCTCGGCCGGGCGCGCCCCCGCCGCGACGAGCGCCGCCACGACGGCCGCGGGTGCCAGGAGCCCGCCGTGAGTCGAGATCTCGACCAGATCGTCGCCCGTGTACGACCGCGGGCCGGGGAAACATGCGGCGAGGCCTTCGTCCCCGAGCTCGCCCGTCATGGGATGGACGACCTGGACGCGATGCACCGTGCGAGGCGGATCGGGGCGGAAAGGTCGCAACGCGCGCGCCGCGACGTCGAACGCGCCGCGTCCCGAGAGACGGATCAGCGCGAGGGCGGAACGACCGGGAGGGGTGGCGAGCGCGACGATCGGATCAGATAGCACGTATCCCTACCTCCGCTCGCCACCCGCTTACCGTTGCTACGTCTTTCCGGCCTGCTGCCGTAGCCGGCGCATCGCGATAAGGTACTGCTGCGGGATGCTGAAGAGGTTGCTCACGAGATAGTAGAGGTTCAGTCCCGACGCAAAGCGGAGGAACAGGACGGTCATGAACACCGGCATGAAGTACACCATCATCTTCGCCTGCGGGTTGGGCGGCACACCGATCTGGCCGACCTTGGACAACACGAACATCGAGAGCCCCATGAGGATCGGAATGATGTAAAACGGATCGGCGCGCGACAGATCTGAGAGCCAGAGGAACGGCACGCCCCGGAACTCGATGGTGTTGGCGAAGACGAAGAACAAGGCGAACAGCACCGGCATCGGCAACAACATCGGCAGGCACCCGCCCAGGGGGTTGACGTTGTGCTCCTTGTATAGTCGCATCATCTCCCGCTGCAGCCGCTCCGGGTCGTTCTTATGGCGGTCCTGCAGCTGTTTCATCAGCGGCGCCACCGCCTGCATGCGGATGCTCGACTCCATGGCGCGCTGGTTCAGCGGCCAGAGCAGCGCGCGGACCAAAATGCCGAAGGTGATGAGCACCCAGCCGTAGGCGAGCGACAGGCGGTCGTGCATCCAAATGAGGATGTTCACCACCAGCACGGACACGGGCTGGATGATCGGACGGAGCACGCCGCCGTACGGATTGGCGTCGTCCAAGTCGTGGCCCAGCTTGGCCAGGCGCCGATACTCGAGCGGCCCCACATACAGATCGAAGCTGAAATCGCCCGCCGGGGGGACCGGCAGCGTCAACTCGAGCGCCGCGCGGGTTGCGACGTTTGAGCGGCCGAACAGGGAGGATGCGGTTACGGTTCTCGGACCTCCCTCGATGATGGCGGCCCCGAAGCGCGGAGCGTTCTCCTCGATCGCGAGCGCCGCGCTGAAGAAATACTTCGACTTGACGCCGGCCCACTCGAACGGGCCATCCAGGATCTTGCGCTCGCCCGGGTTGAGGGACTGGAGCGTCAGGCTTTGCGTCTTGGCGGCCTTGGTCACCGCGGCGAAGTGCCGGAAGTCGTCCATGGTATCGGCCTCGACCGTTCGCAGGCCGTCCCCCATGCCGAGGAGCAGCGTGCTGCCCGTGGGGCCGAATCCCTCCATGCGCCCGTGGACCGACACACGGTACTCGCTGGGAAGGAACCGGTACTCCAGTGCGACTTGGGCGCCGTCCTGCGCTCCTCGGAAGGTCAGCGTCGCGCCCTCTTGACCGACGGAGAGTTGCTTGGCGCTGGCGCTCAAGCTCCACGAGGAGAGCGCCGTCGTGTCGCCCCCCGCGGTCCGGCCGTACACGAGCATCGGTCGACCCGACGCGATGAGCTGCACCGGACGGCCCGAATCGGCGGGCGCGAAGGACTTGTAGTCGAGGAGTTCCGCGCTCACCAGCGCGCCGCCGCGCGTGCTGAAACCGAGTCGATAAAGCGGGGAGGTCACCCAGATGGTCTCCGCTGCAACTGCGGCGGACGGGCGGACAGGCGGACGGGCGGACAAAGACTCTGCCGCAGGGACGGGCTTCGGCGTCTCCGGCGTCGTGTCACCGACCGCCTGACCGCCCGGCCGCTTGACCGCCGTCTTTTTCGGCGGAAACAGGATGCTCGGCAGCACTAACACGATGAGCATCAGCAGGATCGCGAGAATTACACGTCGTTCCACAGGGCCTCTGTCTATGCGTCTACGCGTCTGTGCGTCTAGTAGTTACGGCACCGGGTCGTAGCCGCCCGGATGCAGCGGGTGGCAGCGGAGAATTCGCTTGACGCCGAGCCACGCGCCTCTCACGGCGCCATAGCGTTCCACTGCTTCGAAGGTGTAGCGCGAGCACGACGGCATGAAGCGACACTGCGTGAACACGAGATGCGACAGCGTCAGCTGGTAGCCGCGGATCAAGGTCATGACGGCGAGGCGCGGCCAACGCCGAACGTTCATGTGACGCGCGTCACGCTTTCGGTCAATTCGGCACGCAGTGCCGCAAAGGGGGCGTTGTAGGCGATGCGTTTCGCGCGGACCACGAGATCGATGCTGGGGAGAGACGCGAGCGGATGGCGCCGGAGAATCTCCCTCAGGCGTCGCCGCAAGCGATTGCGGGCCACAGCGGTGAACTGATAGCGAGGCACCACGATTGCCGTCCGCGGGTGGCCCACTGGGCTCGGTCGCCATGCCAGGTCGAAATTTGGCGTGCGCATGCGGCGACCTTGTTCCCAGCAGGCAGTGAGCTCCGAGCCGCGCGCGAGTCGCGCGCGACGCGGGAATCGCTCTCCCGTCAGTGACTCCGGTGTTTGGACGGCAGGCGGACGGTGAGGCGTTTGCGCCCCTTCTTCCGCCGGCGGGACAGGACGGCGCGGCCCCATACGTCTTTCATCCGCGCGCGAAATCCGTGCTTATTGATGCGCCGCCGATTGCGCGGGCGATACGTCGGACCCATACATTCCTCTCGTAAGGCCGGGAAACGTACACCGGCGTCGGAGCGCGGGTCAAGGTTGACTTTTCCACATGCGCGGCGTAGTTTCGGGCCGCCCTTGCAGGACGTCCCACCTTTTCGTCAATCGCGGATGGAGCAGTCTACCAAAGAAGCCTGGAAGCGCCTCCTCGACGAGGCGCGGCGTGAACTTCCCGACGCGACGGTGCGGACCTGGCTCGAGCCGGCGGTGCCGATCGCGTTGGACGACGGTCGCCTGATCGTCGGTGCTCCCGATCAATTTGCCGTCGAGTGGAACGAATCGAAGCACGCCACGGTTCTCGCGCGCGCGGCCGAACGCGTGTTCGGTCGACCAACCTCCGTCGTGTTCCGCGTGCAGGAAGACCGCCAGCAGCGGCCCCAGATGGATTTCTTTGTGGCTCCACGCGAGCCAGCCGCCATCGACAAGACCGGCGTGCCGACCACTCCGCTCAACGAGCGATACACGTTTCAGACGTTCGTAATCGGGAAGTCGAATGAGCTTGCGGCCGCCGCCGCCCACGCCGTCGCCGAAGCGCCCGGCAAGACCTACAACCCGCTCTTCATTTACGGGGCCACGGGTCTGGGCAAGACGCATCTCATGCAGGCCGTGGCCCACGCGGTGCTCGCCAAGTATCCCGGCACACGGGTGCACTACTTCGGCGCGGAGCAGTTCATCAACGAAGTGATCGAATCGATTCACGCGCGCACGATGTCCGAGTTCCGGCGCCGCTACCGGAATGACCTCGACCTCTTCCTGGTGGACGACGTGCATTTCCTCGAAGGCAAGGAAATGACGCAGGAGGAGTTCTTTCACACATTCAACGCGCTGTTCGAGGCGCACAAGCAGATCGTGCTCACGTCGGACCGCCCGCCCAAGGAGATCCCGGGGCTCGAGGACCGGCTCATCTCCCGGTTCGAGTGGGGGCTCGTGGCCGACATCGGGCACCCGGACCTGGAGCACCGGATCGCGATCCTGCGCAAGAAAGCCGAGCAGGACCACCTCGAGCTCACCATCCCGGACGACGTCCTCCGGTTCATCGCCGAGCACATTCGCTCGAGTGTCCGGGAGCTCGAAGGGTGCATCATCAAGCTGCTGCTGTTCGCGTCCCTCAAGAACCGCGAGGTCACGATCGAGCTCGCGCGCGAGGCGCTATCGGACAAGATTCGGCAAGGGGAGGAGGGGGCGAGCTACGGTGGCCAGCCCACGCCGAGCATCGACCGGGTGCAGGAGGTCGTGGCACGGCGCTGGGGCGTGACGCCCGAGGGGCTCCGGTCGAAGGCCCGCACCAAGACGCTCACCGTCCCCCGGCAGGTGGCGATGTACCTGGCGCGCAACATGCTGGGCATGCAGCTCGTCGAGATCGGGCAGGCGTTCGGGGGACGCGACCACTCGACCGTGATCCACTCGGTGGACAAGGTCGAGCGGCAGATGATGCGGGACCGGACGTTCAAGGAGCGGGTAGAGATGGCACGCCAGGAGTTGTCCGCACTGTAGCCAACATCCGGGGAGCGCGGTGTGGGCGGGTGTGGGAACGGCGCCGGCGCGTGGGGAAGTCGCCGGATACCAACAGTCCCAACAGTCGGGTCAAGTGACCATTCAACGGAAGGTGCCGTGGGGGATGCGGGTTACGCCGATTCACCCACATTTCCCCGTACTCTACTACTACTACTAGTATTCTATACTTAGTACAGTAGTAGGCTTTTACTCCACATACCAACGAAACGACAGGACGGATGAAGTTCACGATCACGCGGGAGCAACTGCAGGAGGGGTTAAGCGCGGTGGCCGCGGCCATCCCGGCCAAGACCACGCTGCCGGTGCTCGCGAACGTTTTGGTCGAAGCGACCAAGCAGGGCCTCCGCCTCTCGGGCACGGATTTGGACATCGCGGTGATGACCACGGTCCCCGCCGAAGTGGACGCCGAGGGCGCGGTCACGCTGCCCGCCAAGAAGCTGGTCGACATCGCGCGCGAGCTCCCCTCGGGGCCGGTCCGATTCACGGCGGCCGGAGAGTCGCGCGTCGGAATCGAGTGCGGCCGCTCGAAGTTCAAGCTGCTGGGCCTCCCCAGAGAGGAGTTCCCGTCGTTCCCGGCGGTCAAGTTCGACGGGTCGTGGAAGGCCGCTGCGGGCGTGGTCCACAAGCTCGTGGGACACGTCGCATTCGCCGCCTCGACCGAAGAGAGCCGCCCGATTCTCAACGGCGTGCTGTGGGAGCTCCGGCCCGATCACATGCGAATGGTGGCGACGAACGGCCATCGGCTCGCCAAGATGGACGTGCCCGCGAAGGGCGGCTCCACCGCCGACCTGATCGTGCCTCCCAAGGCACTCGAGCAGATCCGCCGCCTGTTCGGTCCGGAGGAAGCGCTCGACATCGCGCGGAGCGACAATCACATCGGCTTCCGCGCGGACGGCACGCTCGTGTTCTCGCGCTTGATCGAGGGCCCGTATCCGAACTACGAGCAGGTCATTCCGCGCGAGAACGACAAGTTCGCCACGGTGGACAAGGCCGCGATGGCTGGTGCCCTCCGCCGCATGAGCGTCGTGGCGAGTGATCAGACCCATCGCATCCGGCTCGCGTTCTCCGGCGGGGCCGTGAAATTCTCCGTGCAGACGCCCGATCTGGGTGAAGCCCAGGACGAGCTCGCGGTCACCTACGAAGGAGAGCCGCTCGAGATCGGGTTCAATGCGATGTACCTGCTTGAGATTCTGAAGTACATGCCGACCGACGAGGTGCGCCTCACGTTCAAGGCGCCGGAGCGGGCCGCGACCGTAGAGCCGGTGGGGTGGGATGATCCGGCGAGTTATATGGCCCTGGTCATGCCGCTACGGCTCGTGGATTGATCAGGGCACGCTGTCCCGACTGCTGTCGGCTGTCGTGAGCGTGTTCTGCCCGCTGTCCAACCCCGGTACATCGACCTTGAGCGATTCGACTTCCGGTGGAAGCGCCGGCGACACGACCGGGACCGATACCGTATCTATTTCCTCTTCACGCGGAATGATGACGTCCACGCCTCGATAGCGCGCGAGGATTAAACTCCGCCGCGCCAGCATGCGATCGGGGCGGAAGGTGGGATTCGAGCCTCGGGGATGCGGCAGAGTGGCCGCGAGCTCGGCGGCTTGCTCCTCCGTGAGCTGTGAAGGCGGGACGCCAAAGTACGCGTGGCTCGCCGCATCGACGCCCCAGATCCCGGGCCCCCACTCCACGACGTTCAAGTACAACTCGAGGATCCGGTCCTTCGAAAGGGCGGCATCGAGGCGCAAGGCGATCGCCGCCTCTTTCACCTTCCGGAACGGGCTACGGGAAGGCGACAGGTAGAGATTCTTGGCGAGCTGCTGTGTGATCGTGCTCGCCCCACGCAAACGATCCCGATGTTCCCACGCAGCGCCTATCCCCGACCAGAATCCGCGTGCGTCATTCAGGCGGAGCGCGTCCGCGATCTCGACGGGATCGATCCCGTGGTGCGTCCGGAACCGGGAGTCCTCGGCGATGATGACCATGCGTTGGAGTACGGGCGAGATGTCACGGAGAGCGGTAGGGCGGAAGGTTGGAAAGTTGGAACGTTCCAACTTTCCATCTTTCCCACCCTCCGCTTCCCGCATCATGGCCGTCTCCTCGGGCCAGTGATCGCGCCACCAGGTGGGCGGAGGCCACACGCCGAGCAGCCAGATCAGGGCCGCAGCGGTGATCCCTAGCGCCACGCGCCGCCCGTTCCTAGGTTTCGCGTCCTCCATGTCGCTCGATCTCACCTCGCTCGGTCGCCGCCTTCAGAAAGCACTTGGCAACGAATTTACCGTGGGCGACGTCCTGGGCGAGGGCGGATTCGCTGCGGTGTTCCGTGTGCGGGAGAAAAAGCCGGATCGCGACGTCGCCGTGAAGGTGCTCGACCTGGGTCAGACGCCTTCGCCCGCGCTCGCCGAGCGATTCGTCCGGGAGGCCCGCACCAGCGCTCAGCTGGTGCACCCCCACATCGTTCCCATCTACAAGGTAGGCGGCTACAAGAACGAAGTGCTCTACATCGTGATGCGCTGCGTGGACGGGCCGTCGCTCCGCCACCTCCTCGAAAAACATCAGCGGCTCTCCGTGCGGGACGCCGCGCGCATCGCCCGGCAAGCGGCGGATGCCCTCGGCTATGCGCACCAGCAGGGCGTGGTCCACCGCGATGTGAAGCCCGACAACATCCTGCTCGATGGCACGGGCCACGTGCTCGTCACCGACTTCGGCATCGCCAAGGCTGCCCAGGAAGCGTCCGTCAGCCAGCTCACCACGGAAGGGATGGTGGTGGGCACGCCGCACTACATGAGTCCGGAGCAGGCCACCGGGGAGCGGGTCGATGCGCGATCCGACGTTTACTCGCTCGGAATCGTGCTCTATCAGATGCTCGCGGGCGCCCCGCCGTTCGACGGCGATTCCGCCCAGGCGATCCTGATGAAGCAGGCCACTGCCACGCCCGCGCCGATTCGACGCGTCCGCCAGGACGTACCCAGCCCACTCGCCGCCGTCGTCGATCGCACGCTCGCCAAGGATCCCGCCGAGCGCTTTCAGACCGCCGAGGAGCTGAGTCACGCGCTCGTGGAGGCACTGCCGGCGGCGGCTCGCGAAGTCGTGCATGTGCAGTCGGCCTGGCTGTCGCTCTGGGGGTTGGGGCGCGCGGGGTGCCTCGTGCTGAGCGGACTCGCCGCTGCTGTGTGTGTCCTCACGCTGTCCATCCTCTCCAAGCCGCCCAGGATCGAGGCGACCGCGCCCGTGCCGGACAGCCTAGCCCAGGGGCTGCGGCGCCAGCGCGCACTGGCGCCGGCCGACGTGGCTCTATACGTGTTCGGGCCTCGCGGCGTCGACGATACCACGCTTCTCGTCGTGACGCGCCACAGCGTCGCCGTGGTTACGCCGCGTAAGGTTCGGGCCTACCCTCGCGACAGCGTGCGCGCGCGGTATGCATTGCAGCTCTCGGGGGGACTGTCGTTTCGCATGATGCTGATGCTGCCGGGGGCTCGTAGCGATACCGTGTTCCGGCGCCTTTCCTTTCGGGATGTGTATGCAACCGCACCCCGGCTCGGCAAGCTGCTGGGTGAGGGTGCGGCGAGGATCGCGCGCTAGTGCTAGGGCGCGGCGGACCCGACGCGATGGGACGGGCTGGCGAAGCGACGGGTCGAGACGCCGTACAGGCTCAGCGCGTCGATGCGGCCGAGGTTGCCCGGCGTTGTGGCGACAACGCCGGCCACGTCCGTGCCGCCGAACGAGACGCTGAACGCGAATCCCGCCCGATTGAGGGACCGGTCGGTATCGAGGCGGGCAGCAAGCCCGACCGGGAGCGACGTGCCCTGACGGAGTTGGGCGCGCAGGACGAACGCGTACCCCAACACGGAGTCCGGCGTGATGCGCCCGAGTGCCGAGACAGCGGCACCATGGCGGAACAGCTGGAGGGTCGCGCTGGGCACGTAGGTAAGCGGTAAGACGGATCCGCGTACTACCGGCTGACCGATATCCCGGATTACGCCGCCGACCGAGAGTTCCGGTGTCCACGCATAAAGGACCCCGAGGTCCCATCCGGAGCTCGACGTGCCGCCCCGATAGAGCGCCAGCGCCGCCCCGGCGGCGAGGTTCTTATGTCCAACCGCGCCTCCGATCCGATAGGTGCTACCGCGCACCCCGCCGTCGAACACGTCGCGCTGATACCCGAACGACAAGCCGCGCGAATTGAGGCCTATGGTGAACTGCCGCAGCCGGCCGTTGGCACCAGGATCACCGATCGTTGCGTCCAGGTTCAGCGATGCCTCGGGGAAAAGTCCGAGCCCCGCTGGGTTCACCCACAGGGCTCGCGCGTCGCTGACTTCGGTCGGAGTGAGGTACTGCGTGGATCGGTTGGGCGTCACCTGAGCGGCTGCACCCGTGGCCACCAGGAGCAGGAGGGCTGGTCCCGCTGTCAACCGGTCCGACCGCGGCACTATGGCAACACCGCGACGGTCGTGCGCTTCAATTGGATGACCGGGATGGCGATACCCTGCACCGTGAGCCGGACGGTGAGCGTAGTCGAGTCCTGAGCCTCGCCGCCGAGATAGCGCCCGTCGGCGGCGACGTAGTCGACGCGTGTGCCCGTCCCGGCCCCCGACAGCTCGAAGGGTTGTCCCATGTTCTTGCCGCTCCCGGTCACACGAAACGTCTGGCTCGCCACGACGCGCAGACTGCGCGCGCCCAGGTGGTCCTCCCACTCAGCCCCGGTGGCCTCGGTGATCGTGCGGCGCGAGACCTCCGAGCCACTCCCTTTGAGGGTGCTTTCGACGGTGTCGGTCCACGTGACGCCCAGTCGCAAGCCCTCGCTGGGCAGGCGGGGCAGGAAGTCGCGGAAGCTCTCGAGGAGCTGCACGACCCCTTGCGCGAGCGTGCTGTCGGAGGGCACCACGTTGACGAAATCGCCGCGCGGCGATACCCGCCCGATGAACACGAGTTTTCGGACCTTGCTCATGTTGTCCGCGATCGGCGCCGGCGCGCCGGAGTCAGCGACGATCGAATCGACGGCAAAGCTGGCCGGGTACCCGACGCTATCCGCTGGCCCCGTGATGGCGGCCACCACGAAGATCCTGGCGCCGATGTTCTGGGACTGGGTCTGGTCGCCTGCCAGGGCCTGCTGGATATGGATCTGCCGGTGTACGACGTATCGCAGCGCGCCCGGTCGGTAACGGATCGCGTCGGGCAGCCGTGGGGAGGGTGGCGTCGGCGTGGTTGAATTGGCCGGGGCATAGGGAGTCGGCGCCGGGGCGGGTGACGCCGGCGGGGCCGACCCTGCCCGCGACCCGGCACACGCGGCAGTGAGGACCACCGCGAGAAGCCCACCCAGCCGCTCACGCCCCATGGGACTCGCGTTCGGCCTTGGTGCGTCCGAAAACGGCCACCATTTCGGCGCCTTCGCTGGCCACCCGCAGCAGCTTCCAGCCTCGCTTCCTCATGTCGGCACGCCACCCGATGAGTTTTTCCCACTCCTGGGCGGTCGTGCGGAATACCCGCAGGTCCGCCACCTGCTCCCAATGCGCGGGATAAGGCTTCGACGGTGAGGTCATCGGGAGGCGGGCGGTAGGGCCATAAGCCGAGTTCTGTTTACCCGCCGAGGCGGGCAGATGGTCATCTCTCTGGGATGGCTGTCGCCAGCCACCTCACGCGGCCTACCCGCAGCTCAGGCGACCCGGGCCGGGTCTCGCTGCTTACTTGGCCTTGCTCCGACTGGGGGTTACCGTGCCACGCCTGTTGCCAGGCGCGCGGTGGGCTCTTACCCCACCGTTTCACCCTTACCCTTGGATAAAGGGCGGTCTATTCTCTGTGGCCCTTTCCGTCGCCTTGCGGCGCCCAGGCGTTACCTGGCAGTCTGCCCTGTGGAGCTCGGACTTTCCTCGACACGCCATTTCGGCCGGCATGCCGCGACCATCGCACCCTACCGCCACCCAGAGGAAAGCTACGGGGTCCTGAAGGGTCCGGGCAAGCCTACCGAGTGAGCCTCCGCAGCAGGCGGCCCAGGCTGTCCGTCGGGACACGCCACCATGGACCGGCCCCTGCAGGCTCCTCCGTCGCGACCCAGAAGCCGTCGCTCTCGGTAAAGACCACCTGCTTGACGATCGTTCCGTCGCGCGCCCGCAGGGAGGCCGGGGCGAGCGCCACCGCGTGCGCCAGGTTCAATCCGTCAGCGCGATACAGCGCCAGAAACTCGCGCGGGCGGACCTCCGAGGTGAACAACAGGATCGGGCGATCGGGCAGTCCGAAGCCACGCAGCAGCCCCAGCGTGAACCAGTCGGTGGGCGGCTGGGCCAGCCGGAACGCGAAGTAGAGGTCGCGTCGCTGCTTGAGCACCCGGTCTCGCAGCACGGCGGCTCGAGCGGCGATCTCGTCTTCGAGGGCCCGGTAATACCGCGGGAGCAGGCCCGCCTCGCGGAGCGCCGGGTAGCGAGCCGCGTACGGCAGCGTGTCGAGGCGCTGATCGCCCTGGGTGCCGCGCGTGAGTCCCGCCAGCCCGCGCCTCCATGCGGCGTCGCAAAACTCCTGACCCATGGAATAACCCCCCGGGCTTCCCGGGAGGTCGAGGCCGATGGCGATCACGAGCTGCCGCTGATCGGCGGCCAGCCTGCCGAGCGCGCCGTACGCGAAGGCAAGTCCGTCGTTCCACAGGGTCGAGTCGAGCGCACAGGGGACGGGCAGCGCTTCGCCGCGCGCGCCACGCGACGAGTCGGCCGGCGCGTGGCGGGCGTTCCCGAGATCGAGCATGGGAATCCATGCCACGCTCGTGGGCTGAAGGCGTTTCGCCGCGTCCGCCCAGGCGCGCCGCACGGCATCGCGCTCATCCCAGCGCGTATGCACCGAGTCCGTGCTTTCCGGCCCGGCATCGCCGGCGAGCAGGTTGAAGCCTCCGGCGTCGAGCAGCGAGACGAGAGTGTCGAGTGCTGCGCTCGAGCGCACGGCGCGCCGCCCATCCCGTGTCGCCAGCAGTGGCGTCCACAACACACGCATGCCCGATTGGCGCATCCAGTCGGGGACGTTCGTCGCGTGTGACAGCTTCGGATCGGCCGCGAGCGGAAGCGACATCGTGTCCACGTCGCGGGGGGGGACGCCGGGAGGCGCGGCGAGCTCGACCGGCACCGGGGCTTCGTTCAGCACGAGGGGCGCCGCGTGCGCGGCCGGCGGAATGTGCGCCCACTCCGCGGGGCGGCGGGTCCAGCGCGCGAGCGCCGTGAGGAACGCGCGCGTCCGCGCGAACGCGTCGAGCTGCAGGATGGGTGCCGTCGTCGGACGGAACTGTGGTCCGAGGGCGCCGAGCGCGTGGCGGCTGAGGACGATCACCAACCCGTCGCCCACACGCGCCGCCGCGGCGACTCCCACGCCGGCGCGCGCGCCCGGTTTGCGCGAGGGGGGAGCGCGCACGAACGCGTGGCGCGACGTCACGGCGAGCACCTGGGTCGTGTCGCGAGCGGTCACGACGTTGTTCCGCTCGAGCGGAAACGGGTCGTACACCGAGCCGAGGGGCTCGTCGCCCACGGCCCGCGCTTCGGCCCATGGCTGCGGGCGACCGGACGTCGTGGGCGTGCGAACCGTCGTGTCTTCGAGGAGGCGGTCGCCGATCGAAATCCCCGCGCCCACAAAGTCGAGCCAGCGATTCGCGGTCCAGCGGTCGAGGTACCCTTCCCCATCCGCGTCGTACCCGAGCACGACTACGCCGCCGCGGAGCACCCACTCCGTGAGCAGGGCGAGGTCGCCGGTGTTGAGGGCGTCCGAGGCGGCTTCCGGCTCCCGGCCGAGCAGGAACACGAGCGCCCCGTACCGCTCCAGGTCCGCGCGCGTCAGGTGTGGGTAGAATCGGCGGTACTCGACGTGGTAGCCCTCGTCACGCCATGGTCGAGCGGTGCTGTTCAGCACGGCGGGTTCCGAGAGCGCGAGGTCGAGGAGCAGGAGACGGGTCGCCCGCGGCTGACAGGCGGAGCAGACGAGCAGGAACGTCACGGCCCGCGCGCGCCACGCGGCGCTCATCTCGGCCGCGACTCCTCCACCAGCGTCCGGAACCGTGGACTGGTCCTCACCGCGTCGAACTCCCGGGATTCGAGGTAATACCACAGACGCGCCCCGCGGGGGCGTACCTGCTCCAACAGTCGGAGAGCCCGCGCCGGCTCGCCGAGCGCGACGAAAGCTCGACCCACCCAAGCCGCGTCGGTAACGGTGGTCCCGGTGGTACCCCCCACCCGTTCGGCCAGACGGTCCAAGCGCTCCCGTGCCGCCGCCGTGTCGCCCGCGGCGAGCTGAGTGAGGACGAGCACGGCCTCCCCGGGCACGCGGTACCCCGCCCCCAGCCGTACCGCCGTCTCGCCGTCCGCACGGGCCTCCGCCCGGTCTCCGAGCCGCAGGTGCGCGAGCGCCCGGAGCACGTACGCGTAATCGGCCGCCGGGTCGAACGTGAGCGAGCTATCGAGCCAGCGGATCGCGGGACGATATTCCCCCCGGCGCATGCGTAAGCGCGCCAGGTTGAACAGGGTGATCGGCCGCTCCGGGTCGAGTATCAGCGCACGTCGGTACATCTCCGCGGCGGCGGAATCCCGTCCGAGCCACAACAGTGTCATGCCGTACTGGTGATACGCTTCGGCGTTCAGCGGGTCGAGCGCGGTCGCCTGCCGGAACGCGTCTTCCACCCCCGCGAAGGTTCGCGGGTTCCGGAAGCTCAAGAGGAATCCACGCGCCATCCAGGCGTCGGCGGATGTCGAATCGCGTCGCAGGGCACGGTCGGCAGCCGCGAAACCCCGGGCGAGCACGCCGCCAGGAGCGAGCGCCGGATAGTCCCATCCCCAGTCGAGAAACAACGCATACCCCAGCGCGATGCGCGCCGGCGCCGGTGCGAACCCGGAGTCGAGCCGCTCGGCCGCCTCGAACTCCCGTATCGCCCGCCCCACCGCGCGAGGCGTTCGCTCCGCAAGATAGTAGGTCCCGTGCAGGAAGTGGTCGTACGTCGCCGGGTCGCGCGTGGCGCGGCCCACCAGCGCTTGCCGCTCCGCGGGCGCCAGCTCACCGGTGATGCGCGTGGCGATGGCGTCCGTGATTTCGGCCTCGATCGCCTGGAGCGCCGTGTCTCCCCGGTCGTACTGCGCCCCCCACACGTGCACGCCGGTGGCCGCGCGCACCAGCTCGGCCGTCACATGGAGACCGCCGGTGGTCCGGCGCACCCCGCCCGAGACGAGGAACGCGACGCCGAGCGCGCGCCCCACGTTCGTAGGATCCTCCGGCGTAGCGCCGTGAAACCGGCGTACCGCGTTGCGCGACTTCACCGCCAGGCGGTCCACCCGTCCGAGGCGTGTGATGATCGCTTCAGTCAATCCCACCGCCAGGTAGGCGTCAGACGTGTCCGAGGAATGATTGTCGAAGTAGAGGACCGCCACGCTCGAAGGCGACGGGATGCCAACCGGCTGTACTACGACGTCCCGGGCGCAGCGGAACCCGGTGTGCCCGAGCCATTGGCGCCTGTCGGGGAGGACGGCGCGAAACGACGCCGTCGCGTTCTCGGGTGGAGTATCGAACGCCCCTCCTTTGATCACATGACCGGCGACGCCCTGCCGAGCCGTCCCAGCAGTCGCGGTCCATTCCCACGCGTTTCCGATCATGTCCATGGCGCCCACCCAGGACCTCCCGAGCACCGTCTCCCCGGCAGGGGCCAAGGCGCCGTGGATGGAGTCGGCGTTCGCCCTCCCGGGCTGCCAGCGATCGCCCCACGGATACCGGAGACCCTTCGGCCCACGAGCGGCGGCTTCCCACTCGTTCTCGGTCGGCAGACGGCCACCGCGCTGCCGCGCGGCACAGTAGGCTGCCGCCTCCGACCACAGGACGCCCGTCACGGGCAATCCGTCGGGAGGTTTGGTCGTCCACGGCTGGGCGGCGCCGGCGGACGCGAGGCCCCGCGCGAACGCGCCGACCGTCACCTCCGTCGAATCGATGTAAAACGAATCCAGGCGGACCCTGGTCGAATCACGCCAGGGGCTGCCGCCCACGGGGTACGCGCCGCTCGCCACGAGGACCATCCCGGTAGGCGCACGCATGGTACCGGAGGGCCAGAGCACCCAGCCGAGGGCCAGGGCGGCGGCCGAACTCCCGACGACCAGCCAGGCCCGTTTGCGAGACGATATCGGGCGCTTGGCAAAGGGGTCGGCGATCGTCTCGATGAAGGCGCGGGCCGTGGGTGGTCGGTCGCCGGGCGGCTTCGCGAGCGCCCGCGCGAGCGCCCGCTCGAGGTGCGCCGGCACGGACGGCCGCAGGGCGCGGATGGGCTTAGGTGTCTCGTTGAGCACGCGAGCGACCACGGCCTGGACGCTGTCTCCCGTGAACGGAGGCTCGCCGGCAAGCATCTCGTACAGCACCGCCGCCAGCCCGTACACGTCGCTCCGCGCGTCGACGCGCCTGTCCCCGCTCGCCTGCTCCGGGCTCATGTACTCCGCCGTGCCGATCGCGATGCCGTGACCCGTGAGCGACGACCGGTCCGCGGGGCCGCGGTCTTCCATGAGCTTCGCGATGCCGAAGTCGCTCACCACGGCGTGGCCGCGAGACAGGAGGATGTTCGCCGGTTTGATGTCTCGATGAATGACGCCGCAATCGTGGGCGTACTGCAGCGCGTCACCCACTTCCGTGGCGAGTCGGATCGCCTCCTCGACCGGGAGGGGTCCCTTCCGACTGATCCGGTCTTGCAGCGACTCCCCTTCGATGTACTCCATGACGTAGAAGAGGAGGCCGTCCGCTTCATCGGCCTCGAACAGGGGCACGATATGGGGGTGTGAGAGCTGGGCAGCGAGGAGGACCTCTCGCTGGAATCGATCGCTGCCCAGGTAGGCGCGGGTGGCGGGCGCCAGCACCTTGATCGCGACCCGGCGGCCGAGCTTCTGGTCGGTCCCGAGGTACACGGTCGCCATGCCGCCCTGCCCCAGTTCGCGAATCAGGCTGTAGCGACCCGCGAGGGCGCGAGCCAGGCGCTCAAAAAGCGGATCGGCGGGCATGACGGTAGCGTGTGGCGGCAGGCGCGGGCGCTATTGCTTATCGCAGCACGCGCTCTTGGAACACGTGCTCCATTGAGAGCCCCACCGTGCGATGGATTGGCGCCACTCGTAGGTGCCGTGTCGCGTGAGGCGTACGGAATCCTGAACGCGCGTCATGAGGCTGTCGGAGAGGTACAGCGAGCGCCAATGCCCGCCCTTCCTGTCCACCCACCACCAGGTGTTCCACGGCCCGTACCCAAGTGGCACGTATGCGGCCTGGCTCCGAATGCGGGCGACGATACGCCCCTCCGCCAGCTCGTTGGTATCGAGCGCCCAGGCCCCCCGTTCTGGCTCGATCACAGACCATGCACCCGTTCCGATGCTCCACGTTGCGAAATCCATCCGCTGGCTGTCGGCGGCGCCGATCACGGTGTCGTACTTGAGCGACCTGGCGTAACTACGAATACTGTCGAACGGGACCGAATCCACCTTCGCGTATGTGAAGTGTGACGGGGGGGTCTTGTAGTAATAGTGGCAGCCTGCCGCAAGGATGACGCCCCCAACCCCTACCGCGATGCCCCGGAGACGCATTGTGGCCCGCCGCATACGGCCTCCTCGAGAAGAAGTGCCCCTATTTCGTCATCTGCGCGATCCGCTTCATCCGCGTCGCGACCGGTTGAAGACCCGGCTCAGCTCCAGACCAGAGCGTTACGACGGAGGTGGCCCAGCTGCGGGCCGAACGTACGTCGCCCTGGGCGGCGGCGAGCTCCGCGCGCAACGCCATCATGCGCACGATACACCCCGCAAGCGGGAGGAATTTCAGTGTTGCCGTATGGAGCGCCACGAGGCTGTCGAGCGGGGCGTCGAGCGTGCGGACGGCTGTAGCACTGTCGCCCACTGCGAGCAGGAGCCGCGCATAGACGTAGACAACATCGGGCGTCGATTCACCGGTCGCGAGGCGTCCGCCCCCCGCAACCGACAGGGAGTCGAGGGTGGTCCGGACGAGCGCGGTGTCGCCGTGGGCCAGGCTCCACTGGAGCAGCATTTCTCGATGCGGACCGGGTGGCTCTGTCCGATGGGCAGGGCGCAGCCCGAGCGCGTCGAATACGAGCTCGGCTGGCCGATCGAGCAGCGCGCTGCGCGCGGCGGGCCGGCGGGACGCAGAGAGGTCGGCCAACCGATCTTCCGTCCGGTGCTCGTACGCCGCGATGCTGTCCCGTGGCGCGCCCACCGCCGCATAGGTGAGCAATGCCAGTCCCGCCTGCGCAAGCTCCAGCGGCATTACCACAGGCTGGTTATCCGCGCTTGAGGCCAGCCATGCGGTATCGGCCGTTGCGAAGAAGCGACGGGCGAGGGTTGGTCGACCGAGGAGGACCGCGACCCCTGCCATCCCTGCGGTCGGCCGTGCGGCAACCCGCAGCAACGAGTCCCCGAGGCTACGTGCGGCGCCGAAGTCACCCGCTTTCAGCAGGACGCGCACGCGATCGACGGCATCGTGCACACGTTGCTCCGGTTGTCGCTCCAACCGTTGGGCCTGGGCGAGCTCGCTAACCGCGGAGCGGGGTTCTCCGGCGTCGGGTACGAGTGTCCCCACCGCCTCGAGGGCTCGCGCCCGCGTGCGATGGGCGGCCGGCTCATCGGGCAACGCGTCCGCGAACGAGGTGGCGACCTCCGTGAGGATGCGCCGGTTGCGGGCGACGGCGGCGAGATGTCCCGCCGGCTCGATGTCCTGGTGCACCGCCACGGCACCCGGCAGGGGATAGAATGCCATCGTGTCCGCTTCGAGCTCGGGAAACGCGTAGTACGCGAAGCCGTCGACGAATCCTTCCCGCCAGTACCAGCGCTCCGTGAACAGGAGGTGGGGCAAGCGATCGATGGCTCGGCGCTCGAAGGTCAGGTTGAACGCAGGTGCGAGGAGCAGCGCTCGTCGATACGCTTGCATGGCGGTCTCATAGCTTCCCCGGAACGTGAAGCGCGTCGTATCACCCGGATACCGGATCACCATTCGATCGACGGCGTTGCACTCTGCGAGCCCGTACCACGCGGCGAAGCTCGTCGAGTCGGCAGCGAGCATCTGGCGGTACCTTGCACACGCGTCGGGCCAGCGCCGCTCGAACATCGCCTGCTGGGCGAGCAGGAGCGTTCCATCCGCGCCCCCGAGCTTCTCGAGCAGCGCGCCGGCCCGGCGAGCGATCGCGGCGCGGTCGCGCGTCGCCTCCGGAGCGGAATCCGCCGCCCACAAGAGCGCCTGTCCGAGTCCGAGGTAGGCGTGCGCGAACTCCGAATCCGCGGCGACCGCCGCCCGGAACTCGCGCGTCGCGCCGGCCAAGTCCCACGAGCGCATGGCGCGCTCGCCCAGCGTGTACGCCCGTAAGGCACGCAGGGACCGGGTTTGCGCGGCCCCGGTGCCGCGCCCGGCCCCGGCATCGGCGCCGAGCAGCGAATCGGCCAGCGCGTTGAACGTGGCCCCCATCCCGCCTTCGTTTGCGGCCACTCGCGCCGTGACTTCCCGCAATGGCGCCCCACCGCGGGATGCATCGTAAACGCCGGCTGTTAGTCGCAGGGTGTCTCCGAAGCTCCACAGCTGCCCCATGACCAGCCTGCCGGCGCCGAGCTGGCGCGCGATGGCCAGCCCCGTGTCGAACGGGATACGGAACGGCAGGCGTGCCCCGCGCCGCGCCAGGGCGTCGTAGATCCGCGTCTTGTCGGCGAGCC
Source organism: Gemmatimonadales bacterium (assembly GCA_035943095.1). Lineage (GTDB taxonomy): Bacteria > Gemmatimonadota > Gemmatimonadetes > Gemmatimonadales > GWC2-71-9 > AG41. The sequence continues at coordinate 49,905 of DASZCN010000105.1, forward strand.
GGATCTCGGCCCAGCGGGCGAACGCCTCGGCGAGCAACTCGGCGCAGCCCGCGCCGTCGAGCGGGGTCGCCTGACTGCCCTCGCGATGCGCGAACGGGAGGATGAGATACCGCGATGTGTCGAGCGAGACTCCTCGACGCAGGCACGGCGGCGGCGAGCCATCGGGACACTGCGCGGATAGGCCGAATGGCGCGGCAGCCGAGACCACGAGTCCCAGCACCAACGCCCGGGCGCTGGTCACGCGTCCTCCGTTACCGCCGCCAGGAGCGCGGCGCGCATCTCCGCCGCCGTCTGCCAGCGATCGACGCGCGGCTTTGCGAGGGCGCGCGCCACAACGGTGGCCACACGCTTCGGCACGTCGCGCCGCACGCCACGCAGGTCGGGCGCAGGTTGGTGCTGGTGCATGTCCAGCACCGCCGCCGCGCTCGGCGACGAGAATGGGGGCCGTCCCGCGAGGGATTCGAACAGCACCACGCCCAGCGAATACAGGTCTGTGCGGCCGTCCACGTCGGGCGAGCCCTGGGCCTGCTCAGGACTCATGTACTCCTCGGTGCCGACCACGAAACCGCTGCGGGTGACCCGATCGTCGCCCGAGCTCGCGATGGCGCGCGCGATGCCCAGATCGACGAGTACCGCTCCCTGTGCCGCCAGCACGATGTTGTCCGGCTTGATATCCCGGTGGGCGATCCCGTGCGCGTGCGCGTGCTCGAGGGCGTCGAGCACTTGTCCGGCAATCGTCGTGGCGCGCGAAATCGCAAGGCGGGGTTCGCGGCGCAGTGTCTGCCGCAGGCTGTCGCCCGCGAGGTACGGCATCACGTACCAGAGCAGGTAGTCGGTCTCGCCGCTGTCGATCAGGCGGGCGATGTGCGGATGGTCGAGCTGCGAGGCGTAGCGGATCTCGCGCAGGAACCGGTCGGCCGCGACCGAGACGGCGAGCTCCGGGTGCAGCACCTTGATGGCGACGTCGGTGCCATCCGGCCGATGGGCGCTGAAGATGGACGCGTTTCCGCCTCGACCCACCGCGGTGATGTCGGTGTAGCGTTCGCCCAGGGCCTTGCGGACCCGGTCGATCAGGTCGCGTCCCGGCATGGCGTACCGTCCGGTTGCGCCGGGGGACAGGGCGCGCGCCACAGGGGCTGCCGCCGCACCGACGCCCGCGGAGCGAGCTAACGATACGGGGCCGTACTGGGCACGGCTACCTCCGCGTGGCGACCGCCGTACGGCCCGTCGTGCCTACATTATCGGGGCATGGTGCGGGTCGAAGCGGTGCAAGGCGACATCACCCGGCAGCGGGTGGACGCGATCGTCAATGCCGCTAACTCCACGTTGCTCGGGGGCGGCGGCGTGGACGGCGCGATCCACCGCGCGGCGGGCCCCGAGCTTGTGGCCGAGTGCCGGATGCTCGGCGGCTGCCCCACCGGGGAGGCGCGGATCACGCGCGGGTACCGGCTCGCCGCCGCGCACGTCATCCATACGGCAGGCCCGATCTGGGGGGGTGGAGGCCGCGGCGAAGCTGAGCTCTTGCGCCGCTGCTACGTCAATTCCGTCCGACTCGCGGCGGATCACGGCGTCCGCTCTATCGCGTTCCCTGCGATCAGTACCGGCGCGTACGGATATCCGATAGAGCAGGCGGCCGCGATCGCGGTCGCGGCGACGCGGGACGCGCTGCAAACCGCTGCGTCGGTTGAGCTGGTGCGATTCGTCTGCTTCAGCGCGTCGGACCTGGCAGTGTATCGCCGACTCCTAGACGGGTGAGACCGGCCCGGGCCGCTACGATGTAGGGTTCCAGCGCGACTCCTCCTCCCTGGGCGACGGCCAGGACGAAGCGGTAGGTCGTTACCGCCGTGGCCCGGTCCCCCGCCCGCTCGGCATCGTTGGCCCGCTGCAGCAGTTTTTCGAGCGTGGCGGGATCACGATACACCAGCGCGGGATCCCGCTGCACGTGCGACGCGTAGCGCGTGAACCAGAGCGCGCCTCCAACCGCGACCAGGAGGGTCGCACCGAGCAAGAGCAGCGCAACCCGCCGCGCGCGCCGGGCAGAGATGGTCGGGCCGTCAGGTTGCATCGGCCAGTCGCGCGACCGCCCCCGCGGTCGCCTGGGTGACCTGCGCCATGAACGTGAAGTCGAGCGTGGCGCCGGTATCGGTCGAACGGTGGTAGTGCGGGTTCCGGAGGAACGCGGTATCCGTGAGCATCAGTGCGGGATAGCCGGCGTCCCAGAACGATGCGTTGTCCGAGAGGCGTGTGAGCGGGAGGAGCCAGCCGCGCAGGCGTGTGCGATAGGGGACGAGGCACAGGTCCGGGGTGGCGGCGCGGGCTCCGGCGACGAACCCCTCGAGCAGGCCCCGCGACCGCGTGTCGCCCACTGCGGCGAGGAAGTCCCCGGTGCGCGGCACCTCGATGCCGAGCAACGGTGGCACCATCTGGGCTCCGGGCGTGGGATCGCAGTAGCCCACCATCTCGAGGACGAGTGCGCCGGCGAGCGCTTCACCCCGGGAGCGTCGTTCGCGCGCCAAGGCGTGGCTCCCCACGCGGTAGCGGCCGGTGACCGTCTGCAGCTCCTCCAGATCGAATCCGACGAATTCCACTCCGGCCTCCGGCTGCCTAGTGGCCACAAGCCGGGCACACTCGATCAGCGCCGCGACACCGCTCGCGTTGTCGTCGGCCCCCGGCGTGTCGGCGGTCGAGTCGAAATGCGCGCCGACGAGCAGACGGGGGCGCCGCGCGTCGCGCCCGGGCAGGACCGCCTCGACATTGTGGTACGTGCGCCCCCGAAACGAGAACGGCGCGAGCTCGACCTCGAGGCCGAGTGCCCGGAGCTCGGCCGCGAGATGGTCCCGTGCCGCGCTATGGCGCTCCGGCGCGGCCGTCGGATGGCGGACGCCTTCGAGCGCGGCCACGTGACGGCGCAGTCGCTCCCCGAGCTCGGCGCGTTGACCGGTGGTTGAGGACGCGCGGCTTCCCCGCAGAGGATCGGGACTAGGGCCCGGCGCCATCTTGAGCGGCCATTGATGGAGACACGTTAGCCTTCCTCCCTCATGGTGACCGTGTGCACGGTGTTGCCTCCGGTCGAACGCCCGCGTCTCGACGCCGCTGGCGACGGCTGCTTCCTCACACTCCACGCCGCGTCGTTTCGCGACGCGATGCGAGCCGCACGTCGCCGGCGCGTAGACGCGCTCGTATTGTCCGTCCACGCGTGCCGTAGCGAGGAGCTCCCGGCGGTCGCCCGCTTCGTGCGCGAGTTCCCGGCAATCCCCGCCGTCGCTCTGGTTTCGCGCCACGACGGCGACGCGACCGAGACGCTCTTGAGGCTCGGTGCGACCGGTGTGCGCTCGGCGGTCGACTGCACCGAGCCGGCGGGCTGGCGACGGCTGCGCGACCTCGTGGGTCACCCGGCGTCGCCCGTGGCTGCCCGGATCCTCGCGCGGCTGGTGCCGAGCCTCGGGGCGGCAAGCGGGGACGTGCGCGCGTTCTTCGAAGCCGTGGCGCGGCTGGCGCCCGCGCTCACCACCGTCCGTGGCCTCGCGCGACACCTGCGTATCTGCTCGAGCACGCTCATGTCCCGGTTCTACCGGGCCGGCCTGCCGTCGCCGAAGACGTATCTCGCCGGCATGCGCTTGCTGCACGCCGCGCACCTGTTCGCCAACCCGGGACTCTCGGTGGCCGACGTGGCCTACCGCCTGGACTACTCCTCTTCCCAGAGCTTCGGACGTCATCTCAAGGCGATGCTCGGCGTCACGGCCGGAGAGTTCCGTCGCCGCTTTCCCTTCGACGTGTCGCTCGAGCGTTACGTCGATCTGCTCATCACCCCGTACCGGGAGACGTTGCGCGCGTTTCGCCCACTCAACGCGGGACTGTGGGACCAAGGACCGAGCGCGAGCCACGTTTCCCGGCCGGGGTGATCAGTCCGCGGCAGCGCGTGTCGGCGGATGCTCCAGTGTCTCCTGCTCCCGGCGCAATACCGAGAAACGGGCGATGCTGGCGCGCAGACGTTCGGCCAGCTGCGCCAGCTGTTGGGACGTCGCGGTGAGGTCGCCCATCGACGTGATCTCCGCCTGCGTAGCCGCGGCGGCACCGTCCGCGCTCTGCGAGGACGAGCTCGAGATTGCGGCCACTTGCTGGAGCGACTGCGCCAGCTCCGCGAGGCGCTTCGCCTGGCTGCGGGACACCTCCGCGGTGGCATCGACTAGGTCCCCGACGAGCTCGATGCCCTGATGGAGCTCCTGCAGCGCGCCGTCGGCCTCGGCTGCAACGGCGCCGATGTCGCGAACCTTGGTCTCCCCTGACTGCATCGCCCGCCCCGCCGCGTCGATGCCCGCCCGCAGGTCGGACACGAGCTCGGCGACCTCGCGCGCCGATTTCCCGGCCTCGGCCGCCAGCGCACGCACCTCATCCGCGACGACCGCGAACCCCTCACCGTGCTGCTCCGCCCGTGCCGCCTCGATGGCGGCGTTGAGCGCCAGCAAGTGGGTCTGCCGCGCGATGCGGGCGATGGTCTGAGCGAACACCCCGATCCGCTCGGACATCCCCGACAGACCCGCCACCGTTGAGGCCGTCGCCCGCACCTCCTCGCCCACCGCCCGCAACGTCTGGCTCGCGCGGGCCACCCGTTCGCGGCCGCGCTCCGCCGCGGCGACCAGTCGCGCCGCGTCTACCTGCATCAGCTCCGCGCGGGCGCGGAGCGACTCCGCTTGCTCGGCCGCCTTGGCGCTTTCGCCTCGTGCCCCTTCCGCCATCTCGCGCTGCGTGACGAGGTCCGCCGCGAGTCGTTGCGCGGTGTGCGTGACCGTCTCGGACGTGGCGTGGAGCTCCTGGGCCGACGCGGCGAGCTCCTCCGCGAAAGCCGCCACCTCGTCCGCCTCGTGCTGCACCGTGGAAATCGTCCCGCCGATCTCCTCGATCATTCGGTTGAAGCTCCGCTCGAGGAACCCGAGCTCGTCCGACTCGCCGGCTGGCGCCCGCACCGCCAGATACCCCCGTTCCGCCTCTCCCATCACGCTGCGGGCATGACGGATGCGCGCGATCAGCGTCGCGGGGATTCGCTTGAGGGACATCGCCACGAGAATGAACACCACGGTCTCGAGGCCGGCGGCCGTGAGGCTCGCGTGCGGGTCGTACAAGAGACCGTGCAGGTAGCTCGCGCCGAGATAGGCGAGCGCCGCGGTGAGGACGAGAAAATTGCCGACGGCGTGCCCCTGGTCGAAGGCGTACGGCAGCACGGCGATGAAGAACGCGGCCACCAGACCGCCGTGCCCGAACCACACGATGAGTACGGCCACGAGGAGGACGTCGAGGAGAGAGAGCGCGTACACGAACCACCAGCGGTACCAACCGCGCTCGTTGATGAGACCCAGCAGCTCGTTCAGGACGGCCGCGCCGCCCGCGACCAGCACCATGGTCGCGGGGCGGGTCTTCACGGCGGTCGACATCCACCCGACCAGACCGAACAGCAGCCCGACGGCGACCATGAGGCGGCGCAGGCGGTGGCTGCGCGCGATCGTCTCGAGGTCCTTGAGCCGCTGCTCGAGGCCGGTGGCGTCGTCTTTCCATCCTCGCACGCGCGAGGCCATAGACGCCCGGAACGGGGACGACGGAGATGCGCTCACCCGGGGCCATCATACACCTCAGGTGATCAGCGCGGCAATCTCCCCGGCGGTTTTCGCGGCGTCTCGCCGGAAACCCTCACCGCACGCCGAGTTCGGTGGCTGTGACGAGCGCGAGTACCGTGTGGCCTGCTTGCTCCAGGACGATCCGTCCTCCTTCTTCACGGTCCACGACGGCGAGCACGCCGAGGACGCGTCCCCCCTCCGCCGTCACCGCGGCGATAGCGTCCGCAGCCGATTGCCCTGTGGTGATCACGTCTTCCACGACCACCACTGCGGCGCCGGGCCGGAAGCAGCCCTCGATGCGCTTCCCCGTCCCATGCGCCTTGGCCTGCTTTCGAACCGTGAATGCGTCGAGTGGCTGGCCTTGGGCTCGCGCGGCAGCGGCGATCGCGTAGGCGACGGGATCGGCGCCGAGCGTGAGGCCGCCGACCAGATCGGGCACCCACCCCTGGGCGGTGACCCGCGCCAACCCCAGGGCGCCGATCACGGCGAGGCCTTCCCCCGACATCGTGGTGCGGCGCGCATCGATATAGAAGCTAGAACGCTTTCCTGAAGCGAGCGTGAAGTCGCCGCGAATGACCGATCGCTCGCGCAGGAGTTCGCGGAGACGTTGCTCCAGGCTTGCCGAGCTCACAGTCGGTCTGGTAGTAGTAGTATTGGCTACTACTATGATCCTTCGCGTCCGATGGCGCGCTTGAGGCGGTCGAGGAGGCCCGCCTTCGACAGGCCGCCGCGGGACAGGCCCGCCACGAGCTCGTCCGCGAACGCCGTCACCGTCGGCTGTCGCCGACCTGGGTCCCGCTCGAGGCCGTGCATCACGGCCCGCTCGAGCGCCGCGGGAAAGCGTCGCCCGGGGACCGCCTGGTTGAGCGGCAGTGGCGGCTTGGTGAGCAGCTGCTGGAACAGCTCCCGAGGGCTCCGCCCGACGTACGGATGCCTCCCGGTGAGGAGCCAGTACGCAATCGTCGCCAGGCTGTAGATGTCCGCCCGGCCATCCACGAGCTCGCCCGACAGCGCTTCCGGCGCTACGTACTTGAGCGTTCCGACGAAGAACCCCGTCCGCGTCAGCCGCTCCTCGGGCGGCAGCTCGGCGTCCCGGGCGATCCCAAAGTCGAGGAGCTTCACCCGGTGCGCCCCGGGGTCGTAGGTGATGTTCTCAGGCTTCAAGTCGCGATGGATGATGCCCGCTTGGTGTGCCGCCGCCAGCGCATCGGCCAGCTGCCGGATCACCGTGCCCACCACCGCCGGAGCCAGCGGGCCGGCACGGTGTACGTAATCGGCGAGGGATTTCCCCTCGGCCCACTCGAGCGCGAGGTAGTACAGCCCGTCCGCTTCCCCGTAATCGTAGGTGCGCACCACGCCCGGGTGTTGAACCCGGGAGCCGTATCCCGCCTCCCGCAGGAAGCGCTTCACCGCCGTGGGGTCGCTCGCGAGCCGCGACCGCAATACCTTGAACGCACACAACCCGCGCTCGGGGTGCTCGGCGCGGTACACTTCGGCCGTGCCTCCCTCGCCGACGCGCTCGAGGAGGCGGTAGCCGGCGATGGTCCGACCGGCCAGGTTCTCGTTGGGCATGGGAACGCGCGAAACTAACGCCCGGATTTGAGGTTGAGCAAGTGAGACGACTGGCGGCACTGGCGCTCCTCGCGGTTGCGCAGACCCAATGCGCGCACGCACGACCGGCCGATTCGGGCGCCCGCCCGGATCCGGGCGCGGCGGTGTCAACGCTGTTCGACGCCGGCGCCGTCTATGGCTCCATGGGCCTGATCGTCGCCGGCCCCCCACTCCCGTTTGTGGCGACCGTCCGGTACCTGGCCGACGCCACGAGCGACTCGACACTCGCCGTGTTTGGCCTGTCGCTCGCCAATCATTCTCTGAGCTTTCAGCGTGACGGCAACGGGTACATGGCGCAGTACCACGTGGAAGTGGCGTTCCGATCCGACAGTGGGCCCGTGCGCCAGTTCGCGACGGATGACACGGTGCGCGTCCGCACCATCCAAGAGACACAGCGCGCCGACGAGAGCGTGATCTACCAGCAGTTCATCAGCGTGCCACCCGGCGTGTATCATGTCGCCGTCACCGTGCGCGACCGGGGCAGCCCTTCCGTCTCGCACCGCGAGCGTACCGACACCGTGCCGCGCTTCGCTGCCGGGAGCATGAGCGACCCCCTCGCCGTGTACCAGGGTCCCGGGCGGGCCCGTGCATCCGACGTGCCGAACCTCGTGCTGAACCCGCGGTCGACCGTGTCCTACGGAGCTGACTCGCTGCGGTATTATGTGGAGGTCTATGGCGCGCGACCGGGCACCCATTTGGCCATGCGCGCGCTGGATCAAACCGGCAGCGAAGTGTGGCGGGACACGGTGGTCCTCGCATCGAGCGACCTCGCGACGGCGCTGGTCACCGTACGGCCCGGCACCCTCCCCGTCGGTGAGGGGCGCCTCGAGGTCCAACCCCTGGGGCTAGGCGTGGCCGCCACCCGCAGCGCCCGCTTCCTGGTGAGCTTCTCCGAGCAGTGGGCCATCACCAATTACGATCAGATGATCAGTCTGCTGCGGTACTTCGAGCGTCAGGACTGGGTGGACAAGCTGCGGCAGGCTCCTCCAGACCAGCGGCCTGCGGTGTGGCGGGAGTTCTATAAGGCGACGGACCCGGTGGAGGCCACGCCGGAGAACGAAGCGCTCGAGGCGTACTTCAGGCGCATCCAATTCGCCAACCAGCGGTTTCGGGAGACCGGCGAGCCGGGTTGGCTGACCGACCGGGGCGAAGTGTACATCTGCATCGGCGAGCCGGACGACGTCTTCGACTTCTCGACCGACGCTTCGCGCGCGGGCGTGCGTGGCGTTCGCTGGACGTACAACTCGCTGCGCCTGACCCTGTTCTTCCAGGATCAAACGGGGTTCGGCCGCTTCCGTTTGACACCTCTGTCGCGGGCCGAATTCCAGCGCGTCCTCGCTCAGGTGCGCCGTCCCAAGTGACCCACCGAGCCGCCGTCCTGCTGTTCCTCGCTGGAGTGGCGGGGCCGCCGGCCGCCGCGCCGGGCCAAGGCGTGCCGCCCGACGTCCTCGCCCAGCGCGCCGAGTCGCTTCGGATGGCCGGCCGACCGTGGCACGCGGCCGAGACGCTGCTCGCCGCCGCGGCGCGAGAGCCGCGGCTCAACGCGACGTTCGTCGTCGAGGGTGCCAAGGCTGAGTTGCACGCGCGCCGCTACGACCGCGCGCGCGGGCTCCTGGTGGGGCAGCCCTGGCTCGACGACTACAACGACGGCGAGGCGCTGGGCGTGCTGGCCGAAGCGGAGGCGCGACTGGGGCAGGCGGCCGCCGCCGCCGTGCACTACGCCGGGGCGCGCGCTCGCGCCA
>DASZCN010000106.1:0-17466 GCA_035943095.1 Gemmatimonadales bacterium
CAGCTCGAACCGCCGGCCGAACCCACCACCGAGGTACGTCGTGTGGACCTTCACCTTCTCGGGCGGCACGCCGCCTATCCCTGCGCCCAGGCCTTGCGCCCCCGTCTGGAACTGCGTGGGCGCCCAGATATCGACGCCATCTGATCGGACGTGTGCCGTGCAGTTCATCGGCTCCATGGTCGCGTGCGCCAGGAACGGCAGCTCGTACACGGCATCGAGCTTCGAGGCCGCGCCCGGGAGCGCGCCCTGTGCGTCGCCATCGTGGCGCGCGACCGCGCCCGCTTGCTCGGCATTCTTCGCGAACAGCTCGCTGATGGAGGCGCTCGAGACGGTCGCGGTGGGGCCCTCGTCCCACGTGATCTCCAGCGCGTCCCGCCCCTTCTTGGCCGGCCAATAGCCGTCACCCACGACGGCGACGCCGGTCGAGACCTGTACGACCTGACGCACGCCCGGCACCGCCTTCGCTTTCGCGGCGTCGAAACTCTTCACCTTTCCCCCGAACACCGGGCTCCGCGCGATCACGCCGACCAGGAGGCCCGGCGCCTTCACGTCGATGCCGAATCCGGCGGCGCCGTCCACCTTGGGCGGTGTATCGAGCCTCGAGACGCGGGTGCCCAGGATCTTCCAGTCCTTGGGCTCCTTGAGCGGGACGTCCTGGGGCAGTGGGACCGTGGCGGCTTTCGCGATGAGCTTCCCATACGTGAGCTGCCGCTTGCTCGACGTGTGGATCACGGCGCCCTTTTCCGCGCGACACGCCGATTTGTCGACGCCCCATGTCTGGGCGGCGGCGGTGACGAGCATCTCGCGGGCCGCGGCGCCCGCCTTGCGGAGTGGCGTGTAGGCGCCACGAACACTCGTGCTGCCGCCCGTGGCCTGCATCCCGAACAGCGGATTGATGTACGCCTTGTCCGCCGGGGCGGACTCGATCTTGATCTTCGACCAGTCGGCCTCGAGCTCCTCGGCGAGGAGCATCGGCAACGACGTGGTCACGCCCTGGCCCATCTCCGATCGATCCACGATCACGAGTACGCTCTCGTCGGGATTGATGCGCAGCCAGGCATTGGGCGCGAACGCTGCCGGGTACGCGATGCCACGGCGATCGCGTGTGGGAAGGTGAAATCCGATGACCAGGCCGGCGCCGGCGACCGTCGCCGTCTGCAGGAACTCGCGCCGCGAAACCTCGGTGTGAGCGGCCACGTTACGCTCCCGCCGCGCGATGGATGGCGGCCCGGATGCGCTGGTACGTGCCACAGCGGCAGATGTTCGTCATGGTGGCATCGATGTCTTGGTCGGTGGGATGCGGATTCTTCGCGAGCAGTGCCGCGGCCGCCATGATCTGGCCTGACTGACAATACCCGCACTGCGGTACGTCTTCCTCGATCCACGCGCGCTGCACGGCGTGCGAGCGGTTTTTCGAAAGGCCTTCGATGGTGGTCACCTTCTTCCCGGCCACGGCCGCGACCGGCAGCACGCAGGTGCGCGTGGCCACGCCGTCCAGGTGCACGGTGCACGCACCGCACATGGCGATGCCGCAGCCGAACTTGGTGCCGGTGAGGCCGAGCGTGTCCCGCAGCACCCAGAGCAGGGGCGTGTCGGGCGTGACGTTCACGGTCTCGCGCTTGCCGTTGACGGTGAAGCTGATGGGGGCGGGGGGGGCCGGGGGCATGAACGAGCATCTCCTAGGAAGATGAAAAAACGTGCATCGGAGGACAGCCGGAGGGAAGGGGGCGACGCTATCCGAACAACCCCGGCCCCGGCATCTTCTGCGGCGTGAGCGCATCGGTCACGGGCGTCACCTACGCCCGCCGGCTCGGCCTGTTCTCCGCCACGATGGCCGTCATCGGCGGCATCATCGGCGGCGGCATCTTCCTCACGCCGTCGACGGTCGCGGCCCGCGTGGGATCCGCGTCGTTCATCGTGATCGCGTGGGTGGTCGGGGGACTGGTCGCGTTGGTCGGCGCATTCTGCTACGCCGAGCTGGGCGCTCGACGGCCCAGGGCGGGGGGCGGGTACGTGTACCTGCGGGAGGCGTGGGGCCCGCTCCCCGCCTTCCTCTATGGATGGGCACTGCTCCTGGTGATTGCCACGGGAGCGATCGCCGCGGTGGCGGTGACCTTCGCAAGCTACGCCCTCGCGCTCGCGGGACTTTCTCCCCGCCTCACGTCTCCCGTGGCGGTGGGCGCGATCCTCTTCCTAACCGGGTTGAACTACCTCGGCGTGAAACCCGCGGCGGTGACGCAGAACATCTTCACCTTGCTGAAGCTTGCCGCACTGGCGGCGCTCATCGTTGTCGGCTTGTCTTTTTCCACCTCTACCGTCCTCTACCGACCTCTACCGTCTTCTACCACCCCGGTGGGGCTTTGGGGTGGGGTGGTGAGTCTCGGTGCCGCTCTCGTCCCCGTACTCTTCACCTACGGCGGCTGGCAGCAGACGAACTTCATCGCAGAAGAAATCGTGGACCCGGAGCGGAACCTGCCCCGCGCGCTCGTGCTTGGCGTGGTGGTCGTGGTGGCGGTCTATCTGCTGGCCAACGTGGCGTATCTCCGGGTTCTTGGGCCCGCGGGCCTGGCCACGAGCTCGGCACCCGCCGCGGGCGTGATGCGGGCCGCGCTCGGACCCGTGGGGAGCACGATCATCGCCGCGGGCATCGCAGTCTCCACCTTCGGGTTCCTGAATCTCGTGATCCTCGTGACGCCGCGCGTGTTTCAGGCGATGGCGGCGGACGGCGTGTTCTTCCCCGCGCTCGCTCGCCTACATCCTCGGTACCGGACCCCAACCGCGGCCCTCCTGCTCCAGTCGCTCTGGGCAATCGTGCTGACGCTTTCCGGGACGTTCGGACAGCTCGTGAGCTATGTCGCATTCGGGGATTGGATCTTCTTCGGCCTCACGGTGGCGGGCCTGTTCGTCTACCGTCGTCGTGACCGACCCGCGACGTCCGGGTTTCGTGTGCCCGGCTATCCCTGGACGCCCGCGCTGTTCGTGATCGCGGCGGCGTACGTGGTCGTCAGCTCCGTGGTTGCGAGTCCAGCACACGCGGCGGTGGGCGCGGCCCTTATCGCGGTTGGCGTGCCAATCCACATGTCGCTGCGCCGCAACACCTAAGGCGATGTCTCGCGTGTCGGGACGAGACTCCTTGACGAGTGCGGAAAGGGCGGTCATTGTAGGCCCGCGACAGATGACCATCTCTTTCGTGATATCGGCAGTTCCTACCAGTTGTGGGCCGTGGCATCTCTCACTCCACGGAGGGGATTCGTATGCTCAGTAACAGTCATTGGCGCGGTCTGGCGGTCGCGGTGGGCTTCTGGCTCGTGCTCCCGGGCGGGCGCGCGTTGGCACAGGGCGGATCGATCGGTGGCAAGGTGACCGACGAGCAAGGTGCTGGAGTCGCGGGCGCCCAAGTGACGGTCGAGCAAACGGGAAAGGGCGCGGTCACGGGTGCGAACGGCGCGTACATGATCGAAGCCGTCCCCGCGGGCTCACACGTCGTGCGGGTCCGCATCATCGGTTATCGCAGCCAGACCAAGACGGTCAGCGTGTCGGCTGGGAGGCAGACCACTGAAGACTTCAGCTTGGCGGCCGATCCGCTGAAGCTCGAGGCCGTGGTCGTGACCGGTACCGAAACCCCACGGACCAAGCTCGAGACGAGCAACGCGACCACCGTCTTGAGCGCTGCGGATCTGGTCCAGGCCGCGCCACGCAGCACGAGCGAAGCGCTGCGGTTGGTTCCGGGCTTTACTCGTGTCGAGAGCTCGGGTGGTGAAGTGAACGAGAATTACACGATGCGGGGAATTCTCGGTGTCGAGTATGTCATGTTCCTGGAGGATGGGCTGCCGGTGTTCCCCACGATGCACACCTTCTTCATGAACGCCGACAACCTGTTCCGGATCGATGAGAACATCGACCGGATGGAGATCGTTCGTGGTGCGGGCTCTGCGCTGTTCGGGTCGAACACGCCAGGAGCAATTGTCAATCTCATCAACAAGACAGGTGGCCCCGAGGTCCAGGGCAGTCTCAAGGCCTACGGTGGGACGGGCGCGATGGCGCGGACCGACTTCAACGTGAACGGCCCGCTCACGCCGGACTGGAATTTCAACATCGGCGGTTTTTATCGGTATAACCGCGGTGTCCGCGATCCCGGTTTCCCGGGCACGCAGGGTGGACAGTTCAAGGCGAGCCTCACGCGCAATTTCAACAACGGCTACTTCCGGACCTCCCTCAAGATCATCGACGACCGTAATCAATTCATCTTGGACCTGCCTTTCAACGGGGGCAACAGCCCCCAATACGTCCCGGGGTTCTCCAACTACGGGTCGATGAATACGAACGAGGGCAACAACATCAGTGTCCCGACGCCGGACGGCCAAATGAATCTTCCCTTGGACAATGGTCTCCAGACCAAGGCCTACTGGCTGACGGCCGCCGCCGGGTTCAACCTCGCGCACGGGTGGAATATCGAGAACAGCGCGCAGCTCATGTCGGACCACCAGGAATGGAACGCCCTCGTTCCGGGCGACGTCATGCCGGCCGATACCGCTGTGAGGAAATATCTCACTCAATACTGGGGCAACTATTACCAAGGCGTGCTGCAGGGCCGCGGGACGATCCCGGCCAACGCGCAGGGCATCGCGATCCACGTGCAGCCCGGGTACACGTATGGGCTGACGTACCCGAACGTGACGGATGTAAGCGGGAACCCGACGGCTTTCAATAACTCAAACGGCCTCTTGGCGCCGGGCCAGGACATCCACGTGGTGAAGCCGATCTCGGCATTTCAGGATCAGCTCACGTTCAAGAAAGCGCTCGAGGGTGGGCATAATGTCTCGCTGGGCATCTACTTTGCGAACTACCAGCAGAACAACCAGTGGCGCTTCACGGACATCCTTACGGACGTCCAGGACAACCCGCATTTCGTCGACATGAAGATCAACAATGCCAACGTGGTCTATACCTACACCGTCGGCGGTGTACCCGAATCGACGGTGGTCAATTTGGCGAATTTCGGCGCCACGAAGAACGGCTTCCGTAGGTTCCAGTCAGGTCCATTCGTCAACGCAGAAGGTCAGACGACGGTGTTCTCCACTGTCCTGGGTGGATCGTTCCGGCTCAGCGATCGTCTGCGTGCCGACCTGGGTGTGCGATACGAGAATGATGACTACGTCGAGACGTCGCAGAACTCGAACACCGTAGCAGTCAATGGGGACAGCCTCAATTCCTTGAACCTGGTGAACCAGGACGTTTGGGGGGCCCCGTCGTCGTTCCGCCATTTCCGCAAGAACATCGGCGACTGGGCGGCGTCCGCCGGGCTGAACTACTCCCTGACGGACCAGACCTCGCTATACGCCTTGGGGAGCCGGGCGTACAAGATGCCGGCGCTCGACGAGTTCATCTTCCCTAGCGCACAGCAGGCCGTATCCCTCTTTACGTCGAGGCGCGTCTTGACCGCCGAAGTCGGCGTCAAGCACGCTGCCCGCAATTTCGGCATCACGCTAGACGGGTTCTACACCGTCTTGAAGAATATCGTGAGCCAGGGGTTTGTCACCGACCCAATCACACTGCAGTCGATTTGGACGATCCAGGCCAATCCGTCGCTGGGTTCCTACGGCCTTGAGTTGGAAGCCTCAGGGCATCTTCCCAATAGCGGCTTCGGGGCCGTGACGAACTGGACCGTGCTCCGGGCGGTGTACTCGAGCTGCCCCGACACGACGGGGACGCCTGGGACCTTCAACCCGTGTCCGAAAGGTGCCGACGTCGGAACGCTGCTGTCGGGCATTCCGCCTGTCGTCGGGAACCTCGCCGTGACCTACGGGGCGAGGTCGGGAGTGGGCTTCGACGCCGATTGGCACTTTGTGGACCGTCGGTGCACGTCGACCCTCGGTTGTACGACGCTCCTCCCCACCTACAGCTACCTCAACCTGGGAGCGCAGTACCTCTTTCCGGCGAGCGGGATCACCATTCGGGCCGACCTGCTGAACGTGTATCAGTCGATCGGGCTTGAAGAAGGCAACCCCCGTTTGAGCTTGGTGGGCGGGTCTACCGGCGCCGACTTCCTCGCGCGTCCGATCCTGCCGCGGGCGCTGCTGGTGTCGATGGGGTACAAGTTCTAGTCGGGCGCCGCGGCTTTATCGCGGCGTGAAATACGGGCGAGCCAGCCTCCGGAGATGCAGTGCTCCGGGTGGCTGGCTCGCCGCCTTTCAGAAATCGCTCGCCGTCGCCACTGTTATCGCATGCGATCTCTGATAACGACCGTCGCCGCGGTGTCTTTGGTCATCTGTAGACCACTCTCCTCCCAGGACTCGACCTTCGTCGTCACCACCACGGATCCCGCGTACCGAGCCCCCGCCTTCATCAGCAACGGCGCGTTCAGTCTTGTCTCCTCCCCGCTCGGCACCACGGCCTCGCCCTCGTTCGCCGCCGGTGTCTATGATCACGCTCCTGGCGACGTGCCGCGCATCGCTGGCCTCCCCGCCTGGAACGCAATCGACGTCTTCGACGGCCAGCACTGGCTCGGCCAGGCCACGCTCGATACCACCAGCCTGCGCGACTACCGCCAGACGCTCGACATGTACCAGGGGGTCCTGCGCACACAGTACGAGTGGGCCGACGGCGATCGACGCACCTCGGTCTCCGTCGAGGCGTTCATTTCGCGCGCGGACGCGCGCCTCGCGGTCGTGAATCTCGTGCTGCTGTCGCACGACTCCGGAACGGTGACGCTCTCGTTCCCCTTGCGTCCCCGAGCCGCGCCCCAGCGCCTCGCGCTCGCCAAGCTCGAGCACACCGAGCCCGACTGGACACTCGAGAAGGTGTGGTATCCCGGCCATGTGAAGATCGAGAGCCGGGGAGCTACGGCGGGCGAGGTCTGGCTCGCCGGCCGGACGGAAGGGCGGGGGACGCCGGTCGCGCTCTCCGTCCGGGTCGGGTGGCCGGCACGCGAGAAGCCGGTGTCGGTACGGCCCGTGGTCTCAGACTCGGGAGTTACGCTCGACGTGACCTTTCGTCTGTCGCCCAACGTGCCGGTGACCGTCAGCAAGTACGTGGGCTTCGCCCGCTCCCGCACGGCCGCCTCGGCCGCCACTCGCGCGGCGCTCGCCGCCGGCTCCGACGCCACGCTCGAGACGCATCGCGCCGCGTGGCGTCGCCTGTGGCAGACCGACATCGTGGTCGAGGGTGACCCCGAGCTGCAGCGTGTGTTGCACGCCATGCAGTTCTATCTCATGGCGAGCATCCGGGAAGGCACGAGCGAGAGCATCCCGCCAATGGGGCTTTCGACCGCCGGCTACTACGGGCACGTCTTCTGGGACGCGGACACGTGGATGTTTCCCGCGCTGCTGATCCTGCATCCCGATTTGGCCCGCTCGATGGTCATGTTCCGCCATCGGGCGCTTCCCGCCGCGGATCGGAACGCGCGCACGAACGGCTACCGCGGCGCGATGTACCCCTGGGAGTCGGACGAGCTGGGTGAGGAGACGACCCCCCGGTTCGCATGGCAGAACGCCCTGTACGAGAATCACATCACGGGCGACGTGGCCCTGGCCCAATGGCAGTACTATCTCGCCACCGGCGACTCGGCCTGGCTGGCGCGCTACGGCGAGCCGGTGCTGCGCGCCACCGCCGACTTCTGGACCAGCCGGGCGACGTTCAACGCCGCGAAGCAGCGCTACGACATCGCGCACATCGTGTCCGTGGATGAAGGGCTCATCGGCATCGGCAACGACACGTACACGAATGCCATCGCCCGGAAGAACCTGGAGCTGGCGGCGCTGGCCAGTCGCCGGGTGGGCCGGGTGCCCAACACCGCGTGGGCGCGTGTAGCGGAGGGCCTGTATATCCCGTACGATTCCGCGGGCCAATACCACCCCACGTATGAGGGTGCGCCCGAGGAGAAACGCGGCTCCGTTGTCCCGTTGTTGGCCTTTCCTCTGGCGTTGCCGATGAGCGAGGCGGCCAAGCGGAACGATATCCAAAGCGCGATCCGCCTCATGATCACGAAAGGCGGCGGGGCGATGATGACCGAGACCCTCTATCCCGTGATAGCCGCCGAGCTGGGTGAGCGCGCGCTGGTGGACACGCTGCTCCCGCTCAGCTACGAGGGACACGTGCGGCCGCCCTTCTACGCGCTCGCGGAAACACCGCGGAACGACGCCGTGAACTTCCTGACCGGTGCCGGCGGATTCCTCCAGCAGGTGATGTACGGCTACACCGGCCTGCGGCTTACGAACGACGGCCTGCGACCGGTCTACCGGCCGGTCCTCCCGTCGGCCATTACCCGCCTCGTGCTCAAGCACGTGTCCGTTCGGGGCAAGCCGTACGACATCATGGTCGAGGGCGACTCGGCGCGGTTCGTCGCGAGATGAGGTTGGGTCCGTTGGTCCTCGCGGCGCTGGGGGTCGCGTGTGTCGCGCCCGTTTACGGGCAGTCGCCGAGCCGCGAGTTCACTCGCGGAGGCGACAGCGTCCCGCCCTATCTCGCGTTCCCCGAGCCGGGGCTCGACGACCCAGCCGCCTACGAAGGCTACACCACCCGCGTGTTTCGCGACTCCCGCGGCAACGCGTTCCAGGTCTACGTGAACGGCGCCACGGGGCGGGTCGTGAGCCTCTGGGCGGACGCGCTCGATGAGAGCGTGGGATTCACGGTCCGCGATTCCGGCGGCAAGCCCGCGGAGGTGGCGTGGGGGGGAGGGGGGGGGACCGCGCGAGCCGTGGTGGCCGAATCGCTCGCGGGTCGCACGCGGTCGCTCTCGTACAGCCTGGAAGCCCCCGCGTCAGTCAGCATCGGACTCTTCCTGCTCGGCTCCATGCGGGTCGAGCGGGACCTGCAGTACGCGCGCCGCGATACGCTCCCTCTCGACGCCGCAGCGTTCCCCCAGCACGAGCTGACGGAGTTGATCGACCACCTCGCGCGTCTCAAGCCCACCGAGCGCGCGCGGCACCTGGCCGTTCTTGGCGTGAAGACGGTCGATGCGCTTCGCGCGCGCCTTGCACCTCAGATCACCCTGCGACGCGGAGACACGACCTGGACCGTCCGCGTGGAGCAGCCGAGCTTCGACGGGAAGCACCACCTGTGGCTCGCAATCTCGGGAGATACCCGGGAGACGGTCCCCGCACTCAGCGGCAGTGTGGTCACGATCCGCCGCCCCGCCGGCGGGCCGGTGCGCATCGGCGTCCGCGTGACGACCGATGCGTCCGCGCTGACCCCCCTCTCACGCGCCGAGATCTTCAACGACGATTTTCGCAGCTTTTACGAGTCGGTCCGCGCGGACACAGGCCATGCGGAGCGGTTTCGCCGACTCGAGCGCGAAGTGCGCGGCATGGAGCTGTTGTGCTACGGTGAAAAACTGATGGCGGGCCTTCCGAATTTCGCGACGTATTTCGGGCGGGACATGCTCATGACCGCCTTGCTGATGGAGCCGGTGTGGGCGCCGGAGATGCCGGAACACGTGATCGCGACCGCCTTGAAGAAGCTCGCGCCGGATGGCGACGTGAGCCACGAGGAGGCGCTCGGCGGTCAGGCGATCCGCGAGAACGCGGCCGAGTACAACCGGCTGGCGGCGGCCGGCCGGCTGGCGCAGGCCCGTGCGGTGCTCGGCCGGCTCGACGCCACGCGCGAGAATTACATCATGATCGACGACGACTTCCAGCTGCCGGGCGTGGCCGCCCGCTATTTCGCCGACCCGCGCGTCTCGGCCGACCGCAAGCGCCGGTTCCTGGGCGCGGAGCATCGTCTCGCGCGCCTCGTCCTCAATCTCGATTACGTCGCCCGGCACGCGGCGCCGTACGCGCGGAACCCAGTCGCCACAAACCTCGTGAGCTTTCCCCGTGCGCCCGACGGACGGTGGATATCCGCGAGCTGGCGGGACAGTCGGGCGGGCTACGGCGGCGGCGGATTCGCCATGGACGTGAACGTGATCTGGATACCGCACGCCCTCGAAAGCATCGGTACGATCCTCGATGCGGTGAAACAGCTCGGCCTGAAGCCGGCAATTCCCAACGGCCCGCTCGCCGCGTTCGCCAGTGATCGGGCGGCGCTGGCCGGCGCCGTCGCCACCTGGAAGCGGGCGGAGCGTCATTTCAAGGTTGCGCTCCTGGGCACTGCGGTCGCCGGGCGCGTGTCGAAACGGGTGAGCTGGCTGCCGCCGGCGGAGCGCGACTACTGGGCGGGCGTGCAAACGCGTGGGGAGGGGGGGGGGACCGAGCACGACTCGCTCAAATTTCTCGCCCTCTCGCTCGATGCCACCGGCCGGCCGATCCCCATCGTCAATACCGATCCCGCCATGGCGCTTCTGCTCGATCCACTCGGTCGCGATCGCACGCTCGAGCTCGTCGGGCCGAGCCTCCGGCCGTATCCGACCGGACTGTTCGTGGACGGGTTGGGGCCCCTCACGGCCAACGACGCGTATGCCCCGCCCGACGTGTGGGAAGCATTCCGGCGCGACGCCTATCACTCGCCGACGGTCGTCTGGGGCCGGGACGTGAACGTGCTCCTGGCGGGGCTCGCCCTGCAGATCGCCGCCCTGCCGTCCGGGACAGACGCGGCCCCGCTCGCGGAAGCGCTGCAGCGGACGGTGACCGCGGTGGACCGCTCCGGGCTGCGCCATGCGGAGCTCTGGAGTTATCGCATCGACGGCGGCCGGCTCGTGCCCACGCGCTACGGGACGAGCTCGGACGTGCAGCTGTGGAGTCTGACCGACCTCGCCGTTCAGTATCTCCTCAACCATCATATGCCATGACCTCCCTGCATCTGTTCGATCTCCTGGTGATCGCGGTGTATTTCGTTCTCCTTGCGGGGATCGGCTACTGGGCCGCCAAACGCGAGAAGAACGTCAGCGCCGACTACTTTCTCGCGAGCCGCGATGTGGGTTGGTTCGCGGTCGGGGCGAGCCTGTTCGCGTCCAACATTGGAAGCGAGCACCTGGTCGGTCTCGCTGGCACCGGCGCGGCGAGCGGGCTCGCCGTAGGCCACTTCGAATGGCTCGCCTGCCTCATTCTCCTGCTGCTGGGGTGGCTGTTCGTGCCGTTCTACCTGCGGAGCGGCGTGTACACCATGCCGGAATTCCTCGAACGCCGGTTCAATCCCACGGCGCGGTCGTACTTCACCTGGGTGTCGATCATCGGGTATGTGCTGACCAAGATCAGTGTGACGTTGTACGCGGGTGGTATCGTCGTGCGCGCGGTCACCGGCTGGAGCGTGTGGACGAGTGCCGTGGTCCTCATCGTCATCACGGGGCTCTACACGGTGCTGGGCGGGCTGCGCGCCGTGATTTACACGGAGGTGATGCAGGCGGTCGTCCTGATCATCGGGTCCGCCGTGCTGGCCGTGATGGGCCTGCAGGCGGTGGGCGGCTGGAGCGGGCTCGAGGCGCGGGTGCCGCCGGACTTCTTCTCGATGTGGAAGCCGATCAACCACCCGGACTTCCCGTGGACCGGCATCGTGTTCGGCGCGCCGATCCTTGGCGTGTGGTACTGGTGTACGGACCAGCACATCGTGCAACGGGTGCTGGCGGCGCGGAACGTGAGCGAGGCACGGACCGGCACGATCTTCGCCGGCTTCTTGAAGATTCTGCCGGTGTTCATCTTCGTGTTGCCGGGGATCATCGCGGCGGCGCTGTTCACGGACATCCGCGGCGGTGCGGCCGACACCGCGTACCCGGCGCTCGTGACCCGCCTCCTGCCGGCCGGGTTGAAGGGCCTGGTGCTCGCCGGCATGCTCGCCGCGCTCATGAGCTCGCTCGCCTCCGCGTTCAACTCCTGCTCGACGTTGCTCACGTGGGACGTGTATCGAAAATGGCGTCCCGCGGCGAGCGAGGCGCGGCTTGTCGCGGTCGGCCGTGTGACCACCGTCCTGTTGGTGGGCCTGGGCCTCTTGTGGATCCCGTTCATGAAGTACATCTCGCCACAGATCTACATCTACCTACAGAGCGTGCAGGCATACATCGCCCCTCCGATTGCGGCGTGCTTCCTGTTGGGCGTGCTCTACCCGCGATTGAACGGCGCCGGCGCCGTGTCCGCGCTGTTCACGGGGCTCGTGTTCGGCACGCTCCGCCTCGTGCTCGAGCTCTCGAAGGCGCACCTCGCGAGCGGTACGATGTGGGCCTGGTTTGCCGGCATCAACTTCCTTCACTTTGCCGCACTCCTGTTCGCGCTCTGCTCGGGCATCCTCATCGTCGTCAGCCTCGCGACGCCTCCGCCTCCAGCCGTCAAGACCGTGGGGTTGACGTATGGAAGGCCGGACGTCACGGCCGCTCCCGTTTACTCGGGCCCGCGCACCTTGAACATCGTGCTCTCGGTTATCCTCGCGGCGACGATCGGGGTGCTGTGGTACATCTTCAGATGAAACCGTTGGGGAGGACGGTGGAGGTTGGTGGAGGTTGGTGGAGGATAGTTGCGCTCACGCTCGCGGTGGCGTGTCGCTCCACACCCTCCAAAACCTCCACCAACCTCCACCAACCTCCCGCGGCGACGTGGTATCAGCCCGAGCACGATCTCGGTGCGCTATTCGCCGCGGTCGAGCTCTCTGGGATCTTCCCCGACTCGAAGACGTTCGTCGACGCGCGGCCGCTCGTCGCGCCGGAGCAGATCGTGGCTCGCTACGACTTCGCCCGGCGCACTCCGGGATTCAAGCTGCAGGACTTCGTCGCGCGGTATTTCGAGCTCCCGCACACCGTCGCGGCCGATTTTCACACGAACCGCTCCCAGACGATGGAGCGACATATCCGGGCGCTGTGGCCCGTGCTCACCCGGTCGCCGTCGCACGACACCGCGCGCTCGTCCCTGATCCCGCTGCCCGAGCCGTACGTCGTCCCGGGCGGCCGCTTTCGCGAGGTCTACTATTGGGACTCCTACTTCACGATGCTCGGCCTGATTCAGAGCGGCCGCACCGATCTGGTCCACAGCATGCTCGACAATTTCGCCTACTTGGTGAGGACGTTGGGGCACATCCCCAACGGCAACCGCACGTATTATCTGGGCCGCAGTCAGCCGCCATACTTCGCCGCGATGGTGGGGCTCTACGCGAGCGCGACGGATACGGCGCACGCGCTGCCCTACCTCGACGCGCTCGAGGCGGAGTACGCGTTCTGGATGGATGGCGCCCAGCGGCTCGCGCCGGGCGAAGCGTACCGCCGCGTGGTGAAATTGCGCGACGGGTCGCTCTTGAACCGGTACTGGGACGACGATCTGGGCCCTCGGCCCGAGTCCTTCCGCGAGGACTACACGCTCGGCCAGACAGTTCCGGAAGAGCGCCGTGAGCTCCTCTATCGAAACATCCGCGCCAGCGCTGAGAGCGGCTGGGATTTCTCGAGCCGATGGATGAGGGACCCGAAGGACTTGCGGACGCTCGAGACGACGGAGCTCGTGCCCGTGGATCTCAATTGCTTGCTCTATCACGCCGAGCGGATCATCGCCGCGCTGCGAGCGGCGCGTGCGAAGGCCGGGGACACGGACGTGGCGCGTCGGTTCAGCGCCGCGGCCGAGGCTCGGCGCCGGGCGCTGATCGCGGCGACGTTCGATTCGGCCACCGGGTTCTTCTACGATGTCCGCTGGCGGAGCGGCGAGCGGGTGACGGACCGGCCCACGCTCACTGCCGCGGCCCCGCTCTACTTTGGCCTGGCGACGCCAGAGCAGGGTCGCGCCGTGGCCGCGCGGCTCGAGCGGGACTTCCTGAAGCCCGGCGGGTTCGTCACGACCCTGATCGCCTCGGGACAGCAGTGGGATGCTCCCAACGGCTGGCCGCCGCTCGAGTGGCTCGCCATCGAGGGCGCACGTCGTTACGGCCGGGCAGACCTGGCGGACGTGGCTCGCGAGCGCTGGCTGGCCCTCAATCGGCGCGTCTATGCGTCTACGGGCAAGATGACGGAGAAGTACGACGTGGAGGACCTGCGGCGGCGCGCCGGTGGGGGTGAGTACCCGACGCAGGATGGGTTCGGGTGGACCAACGGCGTGGCGCTCGCGCTAGGGGTGAAGGAGGGGAGGCGCTAGATTACGGCGCCCCCAATCCTGGCAGCCCGTCGATGCGACCCGCTCCCCTCATTGCCTCCTCGATCATCTTGTCGCTGACCCTCACGACGAGGCTCGCCTCCCAGGTCCACGACCACGGAACGGAGACCCTCGGGCATGTCACGTTCCCCGTGTCGTGCAACGCCGAAGCGCAGGCGCGCTTTGAGCGCGCGATGGCACTGCTGCATTCGTTCTGGTGGGAGGAAGGGGGCCGAGCGTTCAAGGCCGTCGCGGTGGCAGACACGACCTGCGCGATGGCCTACTGGGGCATGGCGCTGAACGCCTGGGGCAACCCCTTCGTGGGCGGTCCGGCGGGCGAGAATCTGCGCACGGGCGCCGCCGCGGCGATACGCGCGCAGGCCGTCCCGGCGCCGACCGCTCGGGAGCGGGGATTCATCGCCGCCGCGGGTGCGCTCTACCGCGATTACGAGAACGTCCCGAATGCCAGGCGCCTCCAGGCGTACTCGGACACGCTCGCCCGCCTCCATCGCGACGTGCCGGACGATGCCGAGGTGGCGATCTACTACGCGCTCTCTCTCGTCGCCACGGCATCCCCGACCGATACGATGTTCGCTCGGCAGAAACAGGCGGCCGCGATCCTGAATCCGCTGTTCCGCCGCTTCCCCGAGCATCCGGGGCTCGCCCACTACATCATTCACGCGAACGACTCGCCCGACTTGGCACCCCTCGGGCTCGACGCCGCGCGCCGCTACGCGAAGATCGCCCCCTCGGCACCGCACGCTCAACACATGCCGTCCCACATCTTCATTCGGCTCGGCTTGTGGGACGAAACGATCGCCGCGAACCAACGCTCGCTCGAAGCGGGTATCGCGTACGCGCGCGCGCAAAACATGGGCGGCGTGGCACCGGAGCAATTCCACGCGCTCGATTACATGGTCTACGGCTACCTCCAGGAGGGGCGGGACTCGACCGCCCGGCGCACCATCGACGAAGGGTTGGCCCTCACCACCCAGATCACGAGCGACGCGCTGGTCACGAACTACAACCGCGTCGCGATGGAAGCGCGCGTCCCGCTCGAGCGTGACGACTGGGCCGCCGCCGCGCGACTTCCCGTCCGCGCGGCGGGGAAGGGCGGCATTGGAGAGGCGTTGACGCATTTTGCGCGCGGCATCGGGGCCGCCCGGAGTGGAGACACCGCCCAGGCGCGTCTCGAGATCGCGGCCCTCACCGCCATCGAGGCGTCACTCGCGGGGCAGACCGGCTACAACTGGTCGCGCATCGTGGGCATCAAGAAACAGGCGGTGACGGCGTGGGCGTTGTTCGCCGCCGGCGACACCGCGGGCGCGCTGCGTGTAGCGAAAGCCGCCGCCGACCTGGAGGACGTCACGGAAAAGCATCCGGTCACGCCCGGCGAGCTCCTGCCCGCGCGCGAGCTCGAGGGCGATCTGCTGCTCGCGGCGGGCCGCTCCAGCGATGCGCTCCTCGCCTACACCGCTACCCTGCGCCGTGAGCGGGGACGCTCCCGCAGCCTGTTCGGCGTCGCGCGCGCGGCCGAGCTCGCGGGGGATCGCACGGCGGCGCGCGCCCGGTACACGGAATACCTGGCCCTGATGCAACGAAGCGACGGGGACCGCCCCGACCTCGAGGCCGCGCGCCGCGCGCTGTCCCGGCTCTGACGGGCCGGATCGAGCGCCCCGGGGGTCGGGTACTCTAGATCCATGCCCACCTCCCTATCCTCACTCATCGTCCTCCTCCTGGGTCTCGGGACCCCGCCCGAGATTACCTGGAGCCCGCGCATGCCGCTCGAGGGCTCGCTCGTGATCCTGGCCGTGCGGGCGGACAGCGTCGAGGACGTGCAGGGCACCCTCGCGGGTGAGGCGCTGCACTTCGAGCGCGCGCCGGATGGCTTCCACGCGCTCGCCGGTGTCCCCTTCGGCGGCGACAGTGTCATGGCGCGCGTCGTGCGATCGCATCCGAACGGCGTGATCGACACGGTAACCGTCGCTCTTCCGGTGCGGCGACGCCGGATGCCGGGTGAGCGACTCCGCGTAGCTCCCGAGTTCGCGCAGCCCCCCGATTCATTGACGGACCGCATCCGACTGGAGTCGGAGCTGGTCGACGGCGTCCGCGAGCGGGCGCATGAGACCCCGCGGCTGTGGCGCGAGCCGTTCCTCCGCCCCAGGCCGAGCAGGATCACGAGTGCGTTCGGCACGCCACGCATCTTCAACGGGGAGCTACGGAGCCGACACTATGGCGTGGACTTCGAGGGACAGGTGGGCGCGCCGATCGAGGCGGCCAACCGCGGCGTCGTGGCGCTCGTCGCCGACCTCTACTACAGCGGCACTACCGTTCTGATCGACCACGGCGCCGGTCTGGTCACCGGATACTTTCACATGAGTCGGGTCCTGGTCGTGCCCGGCGACACGGTCGAGCGCGGCCAGTTGCTGGGCCGCGTGGGCGCGACCGGCCGGGTTACACGGTCGCACCTGCACTGGTGGGGAACGTATGGAGAGGTGACGATCGATCCGCTTGATCTTCTCAAGTTGGCAGGTGGTCTCGAATGGCGGCGTTAACTCAGATACTCTTCTCTGTACATCTTTATCAGTTCGAAGAAGTATGACAGCGCCAGCGGCCCTATGAGCAACCCCAGGATGCCGAAGAACGGCACGCCCGCGAGTGCGCCCAAGAGCGTAACGAGCGGATGGATATTGGCCCAGCGTTTGAAAATGCGTGGTCGGACCACGTAGTCGACGTTTCCCACGACCACCGCGCCCCAGATGGCGAGCAGCACGCCCGGTAACCCGCGGCCGCTCACGATCAACGCAAGCGCGCCGGGTCCCCACACGAGGCCGCTCCCGACCACGGGCAAGATGGCGAACACCATCGTCACCACGCCCCAGAACACGGCGTTGGGAAGGCCGGTCAGCCAGAAGCCGATCCCCACGAGCACTCCCTGCAGGGCCGCGGTGAGACCGGTGCCGATGATGGTTGCGCTGGTGACGTCGCGGAAGCGCTGCCGCAACTTCTCCGTGTTCTTCGCCGAGAACGGGATGTAGGGTTGCACGGCCTCCCAGGTCTCTTGCGGCCGGAGCAACAGGTAGAACAGGCCGAACAACGAGATCGTGAGGTTCAGGGCGAGCCGTGTGGCCGTCCCGACCAGCCCGAACGCCGAAGAGCCGAGCCACCCCACCACCTGCGTGCCCAGGTCGGCCAAGCGGGGTCCCAGGTCGATGCCACCCAGCTTCAGCTCGCGCAGGCGGCCCAGGACCGGGTTGCGGATGACGCTGCCGGCGATCTCCTGCGCCTGGCCGACGATGAGGCCGGCGAACGAGACGCCGGGGACCACGATCAGGAACAGGGCGAGGACGACGACGAACACGGCGGCGAGCCTGGGTCGCACCCGCATGCCCAGCCAGTCGTGCACCGGCGCGAAGATGGCGTAGAGGACGGGGATCCCGATGATCCCGGTGGCGTATGGCGCGAGGGCATAGAGCAGCGCGGCCCCGAGCAGCAGCAC
>DASZCN010000107.1:0-16850 GCA_035943095.1 Gemmatimonadales bacterium
CCGGCCAACTGTACGGACTTTGGACGAGCGATGGGAACGGGCAACGTCCCGGCTAACGAACGGTCTCGTGGACCTTAGGCAACACGGACTATCGCCCGTCCCAACTTGCTCACATTTTGCGGAAGAATCGAGATACAAGGCAGCACTAACTCATGTCGCCTCTCACGTATTTCATCAGCGCCATAGTCATCCTGACCATCGTTTCTTGGCTCCAGGCGGACGCCCGAAGGCCGCCGCCCGCAACCTCCCCTGATGGCAGTGTTGAGTTGCGGCACGGCACGAGATACCTGATTCTTGCCGTGGCCTGCCTGCTGGTAGGGCCGGCGATAATGATGGCTCCGGTCCTCGTCGCAACGGGTTGGACCAGTTACGACATCGTCGCCTTCGTGGTTCTAGCACTGGCCTTCGCGAGCTTCGGGATCTGGATGGTTCTCGACGCACGTAAGACCCGCGTCGTTCTCTCGTCCGAGGGGGTTAGAGCCAGCACGCCTTTCGGGGGAGAGCGTTTTCTCAAGTGGAGTGACATTCAGACTGTCGGCTACAATCTCTTTGGCCCTTGGCTCGTACTGAAGGGTTCTGGACTCGCCCCCATCCGTGTTCATAGGCGACTGGTGGGCAGTGGATTCTTCCTCCAACGGCTGCGCGCGCAGGTTCGCCCCGACGCCTTTCGCGGCCTCGCTCGACTCTTCCTGCCGCTGTCGAAGGACGCTGCCTAACCTGCGCTTGAAGCTGTCGGGCGATTCGCCGACGTCTATTCCGAGGTATCTCTACTCCACTCCAAACCCGAACGCCTGATCGCGACCGCGCTAGACCCCCCTGCTTTTCGTTCTGCTGGGGTCTATGGCGTGGACGGCAGCTCGGGAAGGACGATGGCTTTCCCGGTCCACGTTTGATGAACTGGGGTTCTCTGCTGAATCGCCGTTCGCATGAATCTGACCGCGCAACGCCCCACGGGGACGGGGGTGATCATGATTTACCCCCCCTGGTCTTTTTTCCGTGGTCAGACCACCCCGGACGGGGCGATCTCGCCGAGCAGCACCTACTGTACCCGTGGCTTGCTCCGTCACTCCGGCGGTTGCGTCCGGATCCAGGTACGGAGGTCCTTGAGCGGATGCTCCAGGGATGGCGAGCGTTGGATCGTCTTGAGGTAGGTGGTCATGAGCGTGGCGTCCCCGAGTCCCGTGGGGAGCCATTTGACCCGATGGTGTTCGCCGATGGCGAGTTCGGCCACTCCAACGAGGGCCAGGAGGTGGTCCGCCTGGGCACGGGTGATGGTCAGCGCATAGAATGCCATGCAGGTAAGGTACAGGCAGCACGTAACGGTGAGGTAACTAGACGAGTCCATCGCGGAATACTGCCTGCGTGCCGGCAACTCTATCATTCGTGTTGAGTAGATTGGCGCATGGCAATCGAGCCGCTAACTAAGCCAACATCGCGATGAACTGGTGGTCCTTAGTTGCTGCTGACACGCTCCAGCATGCCGTAAAGCACGACACTGTCATTGTGCACGACACGGTCCGCGTAGTAGACACCGTACGAGTGCTCGTCAACGAAGGTGAGAGCGGGTGGGTCGCGATAGGTGCGATTGTAGCTGTGGCGTCTGCTGTTGGCGCGGGAGTCTGGAAACTCATCGGCTTCTGGAGGCAGCGCCAGCAAGCTCACCAACGCATCAACGCCGAAGCGTTCTCCCTTCATCGCGAACTGGAAGCAAGTATTGGTACTGGGCCAGAGAAAGACCAAGCCTCTATCTGGACGCAAGCCTGCCAACGGGGATTCGACTCGCAAGAAGAGCGGTTCGACCGGCTGACCGAGTATGCGCTTCAGGCGAGCAAGGAAGTACGACACTTGATAAGGGATGAGCGTCACCGTTTCCTCAACGCCGCCAAGGTAGTGAATGAGTCCTTGGTCGGCGCCTGGAGCGGTAACAAGGCAAAAGCGGCGGACGGGGTCTATCGGGAACTCCAAGCGTGCCTAACAGGACTGTCGAAAGTGATCGAGAAGACGCGTGAGTGACTTCACACCAAACCCCGGCACCTCGCGGCCCGGCGAAGAATAGCTTCACGCGCTGCGGCCTGGGCCTCCCACCCAAGCTCCACACTTGGGGCATCGCGAGTAGTGATCCATGTTGTAGTGAAAGCCACACTCAGTACAGACAGCCGCGCTCGCTTCTTATTCCGCCCCTGCTCCTACGTGCTGCCGGAATAGGCGGCGTGGCCACCAAGGGAGCGAGGTCCGTTGCGCCAACAACGTCCGAAGACTAAGCTGTCGAAGCATAGTTAGGCGCACGCCAACAACCATCTGATGGCAATCAATGCGAGCTTCCGCACCTTCGTCGTCGAGCAGTTGGGTCGCGTCCTGCGACAGGTCCGCGCTCGCAGCATGTTCGGCGGAGTCGGGATTTATGCGGGCAACTTGTTCTTTGCCCTAATCGCAAACGACACGCTCTACTTCAAGGTCGATGACTCCAATCGACGGGACTACGAGGCGCAGGGCATGGGCCCGTTTCGACCGTACGGCGATGATGGAGAGGTCATGCAGTACTACGAGGTGCCGCACGAGCTCCTTGAGGATCCTGAGGCACTGCGCCCGTGGGCCGAAAAGGCACTCGCTGTAGCGGAACGCAAGAAGGTCAAGCGTTCGCGCCGCGGCGGCGCCTAACATGCGCTTGAAGCTGACGGCGCTGCTGTCAAAGGAAGCGTTATGTTGCCTAATGCTCAGCACGCCGCCGCAGCTTAAGCGCGATCCGTTAGGCAGCCACGACCAGCATCCGCGAATGCCTCTGAACCTGAGACGCGCCCACCCGGGCCTATTGCTTGCGCTGCTTGCGGCGCCCTTGCAGGTGGCACTGTCGCAAACAGGGCAAAGGGAGCGCCCCACTCCAGCGCCGCTTCGGCCGAGCTCCCGGTTCACACTTACTCCAACGCAGAACCTCTGGGTCTCGCTTCTCCTTGACAGCAGCAATGGACGGATCTGGCAGGTCCATTTTTCGGTTAGCGACAGCGCATTGGCGGGCCGTGTCCCACTCAACGAGGACCCCTTGGCGCCTCCAGATTCTGCTCACGCAGGCCGCTTCTCGCTTCAGGAGACTTCGAACATCTTCACGTTCTTGCTTCTCGACCATGATGATGGTCGTGTTTGGCAGGTGCAATGGTCCAATGACGCCGATAAGCGCGGGATAGTGCGCGTGCTGTCGAAGCGACTTCCCTAGAACGTGCTGCTCGGCGTTAGGCAACACATAAGGGATCGATCCGTATGCGGCTCTGGCCACTGGAACGCGCTATGACAGGGGGGAGCGCGCGCGCGATTGATCCACAGGGCAACGGTGCCTGAGCCTCCGTCATGTGTGCTGCCTAACTGGCGCTTGCAGCTGGCGTGCGCTGCCCGTCAGCATTAGCGCGATTCATTGGGCAGCGACACTTGCGACTCACGCTCCGGCTCGGCACAGGAGTCCTTCTTCGGAACGCCACAATCGGGGGCGGGCTTCTCTCCTATCGAGCCCTGTTCTACCGGGACTACCGCCTGTTTGCTCTCATGCTCGCCCTTGGTGCATTGAGCGGGGCTCTGTATACGCTCCTCGTCCCCCTTGTCCGGAATCGCCCGTGGCTTCATTACCTCCCGTGGATCCTGTGCGCTTACTTCGTCATCGGAGGAGTGACTGCGGTGGGTGTGCTCAAGCATGATGAGATGTCCGTCGCGGCTCTCACGAGTCCCTGGGGAGTTGGCTTCATCCTAATTGCGGGTGCTATCACTGCCTATGCGGTGGCGCGTGTATTCGAAGACAAGCAACCGTGAAATTCAGCACTCGCGCTTGAAGCTGGCGGCGCCGGCTTTCAGGGGAAACATTATGTTTGTGACCATTCAGGTTGCGCGCCGCAGCTTAAGCGCGATCCGTTAGGCGTCACCGAGGCTCCATGCGCGCATCGATTCTCCTTATTCTGCTCGCCACCCCAGCTACCCTCGTTGGGCAGAGTGAGATCCCGCCGCCGGTGCAACAGGGTCTTGCTGCGTTGCGCGACGGTCACTGCCAGGACGCCCTGACGTTGTGGACGAAGGCGTGGCCAGAGCCTCAAAAGAGTCAAATGGCCGGGAGCTGCCCGGCACTCGAGCAATATGGGGGCGCGGTGCACGGCTATGACGTCCTACGAGTGGTAGATGTCACGCCCCATTTGCGCCGCGTCTACGTGATGCTACTCTGCGAGATTCAGCCCGTATACATGATGTTGGTGGCCTATCGTGCTGGCGAGGTGGATTGGAAGGTCGGGACGGTAAACTGGAACACAGATCCTGACAAGGTAATCCCTACTGCCATTCTTCCCCCCCAGCGTCCTGGACCGTGACGCCTCACATGCCCTTGAAGCTAGTGGGCGGGTCGCCCGCAGCTTAAGCGCGATCCGTTAGGCGGCCAGCGATTCATGCGATTAAGTTTCGGAATGCCTGATCTCCCCATTGCTTGCAGGCTAACCCCCTTCGAGCTCTTTGCGCGCAGCGACACGCTCCTTCCGGGGGTCATTGCTCGAGCCGAGCAGTCCGAGCTTCTTCCCGACGGTGCACGATGGCGCTTCACACCATCGAGCGAGCTCTTGCTCGCGCTGGCGGTCATGATTGACGCGGAGCGCCGCTGCTGTCCGTTCCTCCGCTTTCAGGTGCTCGCGGAGGCGGACAACGGGCCAGTGTGGCTTGAAGTCACGGGTCCCGAGGGCACGCGTGAGTTCCTTGAGCGGTTACCGCATCGGTGATGGCACGGCGGGGGTTAGGCGGCCACACCAGAATGACCAGCACGATATTCCGATCGCTCGTAGCTCTGCTGCTCGCCGCCGCGCTTTTCACTTGGTCAGCGGCAGTATGGGGCCGCCGCAGGGGCGCGGGTCCGTTGCTGCAATTCACTGGGGCGGCCTGCTTGCTAGTGATGGTGCTAACCCACGTATTCGAGGCCATTCGCTGGTTCAGCGCAATGGGCTGGGGTCAGCCGCACAGCGTCGGCCATTACTTGGATCTGGCGAGCGCGGTTCTCGGCGTCGTACTCTTTCCCACTGGCTATGTGTTGACGCGCCGATTCGTCGCAGACACAAGGCGCCGCCTAACATGCGCTTGAAGCTGACGGCGCTGCTCTTAAGGGAAGCGTTATGTTGACTAATGTTCAGCACGTCCGCCGCAGCTTAAACGCGATCCGTTAGGCCGCGGCGTTTGACGGGGCCGATGAGGAGCTGGGCGGTACGTCCACCGTGAAACACGGAGACCATCAGTGAACAACAACGGCGTGCTGAAGATCACGTCACTGCTGTCGCTCCTCTTGCTAACGCTTCACGTGACGGACGACATTGTTCGCGGGATATCGAAGGCCGAGTCTTCAAATATTGCGCTGGTCGTCCTGGTGGTCCTTCTGTACGGCACGCTGGTGCTCGCCGAACGGCGATGGGGGCACGTCATCATGTTCCTCGTGGGGTTGTTCGCGGCAGCCATCCCCGTCATTCACATGAGGGGGGCACACTATCCCGAGATCGCCGCGTCCACCGGCGGCTTCTTCTTCGTCTGGACACTCTGGGCACTCGGCGCGCTCGGGGGCGTCACCATGATCCTCTCCGTGCGCGGACTGTGGAGCCTGCGACGGGGAGGCACACGTAATTGAACGATAGCCGCTGCCTAACCAGCGCTTGCGGCTGGCGGCGCCGGCTATTTAAGGAAGAGTCATGTTCGTGACCAATCAGCCTGCGCGCCGCTGCTGAAGCGCGATCCGTTAGGTGGCAGCACGCCGGGACCATGACATGACGACCCCAGTGACGAACTCCGATCGGCTCAGGCCACGGCTCCGTTCGCGCGGTCTCATCGTAGCGCTCCCTATGTTAGTGATCGCCGGGCTGTATGTGGCGTTCTGTCATCCGCTCTATACGCGGGTCAACCTCTCGTCGGGCAAGTCATACGATATCATAGGTGTCTCTGAGGACGCGGGAGTGGGTGGTATGTTCGGGCCCAGTGTTGCATCAGCGGGGCCGGCCGTTGTTGTGAACTATTACGCTCGCTTGGGAGATCGCCAAGAGGCACAGGACCTTCTTGAGGTTGCAATTCCCGTCGCAGCGCAACGACACGTGTCACTCATCGTCATCCAGCAAACCATGCCACTGGTCTCTCGCTGGTTGCCGTTCGTTCGTGGGCGATTCTGGGCCTATCGCCGTGGCACAATGGGGCAGTGGGAGCCAGCCCGCTGACGTCGAAGTCACCACCTGCCTTCCAAAGGGAAGCCTTATGTTGCCTATGGTTCGAGACGTCCGCCGCAGCTTAAGCGCGATCCGTTAGGCGGCTGCTGGAATGCCACGAAGCATGGGCGACTCCCGTCGACGGAGGTCTTGTTCTTCTCTCACGGGAGCCCGACGATGCATCTAAACATGAAGTGGCCTACTCCGACACACCTACACGTGATCTATGGCCCGATGTCTGGGGATTCTTTGACGCTTGACTTCCAGGTCGTCAGGACCGGTGGCGTCGAAATTTCTGTGCAACGGCTGGCGAGTCCTGCTCCACTGCTTCCTCGTTGAACCGACCTCCACTACGGCCTTTGATGAACTGGGGTTCGCTGATGAACCGACACGTCTCATGAATCTGGCCGCGCTGCGCTGTGGACGGCCGGGGTGATCATGATTTACCCCCCTTACCCCGTGTCCATGATTGGCCACCAACTGCGACGCGACGCTAGGAGATTACTGGTGCCGTGTTACCTTCGGTTGAGTGTTTATCCGCCGAGGTGGTATGACCATCGACGTTGAGCCGACTCAACTCTCCTCATGGGACCATTTTGTTCAATTCGTGACAACGCAGCCTTGAGGGCAGGTGGCACTTCCGGGGGTGTCTAAGCGATCACCGCCTAGAATCGGCATTGGAACGGGCGGTAGCAACGGATTGGGGAATGCCCTTAGCTGAACTTCCAGAAATTGAGAAGCGCTTGCTCCGTGAGTTCAAGCGTGCATTCCCGCCTAATGTTGGAGTAGAGCTTCCTGACAGGAAGGCCGATTTGGATTGGCTAGCGCTAATGCAACATCACGGCGCACCAACCCGCCTCTTGGACTGCACATACTCACCGTTCATAGCTGCTTTCTTTGCTCTCGAGATGCTGCTCAGGAGTCCGCCGATTGACAAGCGAAACGCGGCAATCTGGGCGCTCGCGCTGGGCCCGATCAGTAACGATGTCATCAAGAACAGGGTTCCAAGAGGCAAACTCAGAACCCATTTCGAGAATTTCTCCCGGCTGCGAGACGGTGGGTCCTTCAGGACTGTGTTTCTCGAAGCGAAGCCCCCGTTGTGCTTTATAACACCAATCAATCCCTATAGACTCAACGAGCGATTGATCGTTCAGCAAGGCCTATTCTTATGTGCGGGTGACGTCAGCCAATCATTCGAAACCAACCTTGAGGCCGTCCCGGCGGCCACTGACCCATCGAATCTCAAGAAAATCGTCTTGCCGCGATCTATCCTGTCCGAAGCGTTTCTCGGCCTCCGCAACATGAACATCAGCGCCGCTTCGTTATTCCCGGGGATTGACGGATTCGCTAGGAGCCAGCATCACAACATAGATTTCCTCCGTTCAGTTCCTCTATTCGAAGGCACCGAGTACTGAGCATCATGTGGCTGCCCCCGTTCTTCGGACCAGGGATTGTGCGACAGTCCTGGCGTTGGGTCCTCCGCCACCTCAAGAGACCGCTCGCCGGCGGACGGATGCTAGAACGGCATGGATAGTCCAAGCGCGAACCGGCCGGAGCCGTCCGGCCCAAGGCTAAGGTGCGCGGGAAGGGCGGTTGTCCTCCAGTGCTCGCCGCCCGGCACCACCGCACCGACAATCGCACCCACCAGCGCTCCAGGTATGGCCAGCGCGTAATACGCAGCACAGGGTACGTTCCCCCGCCCGCACCCACCGCTGGCGATGCCACCCGCAAGGGCGCCGAGAGCGGCCCCGCTGAGCAAGCCGATGCCGATGCAGCCGCCTCGACGTCCCCGGCCGCAGAAGCCGGGGCCCGTGCTGACTTCGAGCCCCGTGCTGGGCTCGCGCTGGAAGTCTACGGTCATGCCATTCGCCAGACGCACGACGATTGTCGCGCTGTCCACCGACTCCAGCTTGCCGACCACCTTTCGGTAGCAAGGCGCTGTTTCTGGGTAAGTGCAGTCGGGCTTTGACGAGGTCACGCGAACGCGAGCGCCAGGGACCAGGGCGGGGGTCTCCTGCGCGCCGACGGCACCGAGCGGTAGGCCGAGCGCGAGGGCGAAGCAGCGGCAGCAGATGCGTTTCATATGTCACCTCCCGCGAGGGAACCTGGCGGGCCGGTCTCAAGCGAGTTTCAAGGGCGGCAAGGTGCCTCCATCGTACCCTGTAGCATTGTCTTATTTCCCGTGGTCCGAAAGACGGGGAGCAGACCAATGGTCTTGAGCAGACTGCTGCATTCCCGCCCGTCGGTGCCGCAAGATCGCCCTATCCCGTTGCGCGTCCCCGAACCATCGCTGGTGCAACCTGCGCGCAAAATGTTCGCCGAGATGTTCGCCGCGGTTCTGGCGGTTACGGCGCGCCCGAAGCAACCGCGCGAGGCTTAGGGAAGCGGACTCCAGCTCGGCTCGCCCTCGCTCGCGGTGGGGCTCGGTTTACTGAGCCTAGTGACGCCGCTCCCGTCCGCGTGCATGGTGAACAGTTGGAAGACGTTACCCACAGTTGGGTAGAACACGAGGCGCTCGAACACGAGCTGCTGACCGTCCGGCGACCAGCGCGGCTCTTCCTCCTGCGTCGTGTCGGTGTTGACGACGGTGGGGTTCGAACCGTCGGCGTTGGCGACAACGATCGAGTAGCTCGTTCCGCCAATGAACGCGTCGTACGCGAGCTGCGCGCCGTTGGGAGACCACGCCGGGTACTCACCGTTCTGCGCCAACTCCGTGAGCCCCGTGCCGTCGACGTTGATGACCTCGAGCCTACCATTCCTCGTAAATGCGATTCTCTGTCCATCGGGCGACCACGCCGGCTCATCGTCGTAGGTGTAGTCGGTGGTTTCGGGGCTCAGCTGGTGGAGGCCCGTGCCGTCCACATTGACGAGGTAGATGCGACCGTAGGGGCCGAACGGGCCGGGGTTCTCACTGCGGAAGGCGATTTGCGTTCCGCTCGGGGACCAAGCGGGCGAACCGTCGAACGTGGAGTGGCCGACAAGCTTCGTTAAGCCGCTCCCATTGGCATTCATCAACCAGATCCCATCCCACCCGGACCCCGAATTGCGGGCAACGGCAATGTGGTGTCCGTCAGGCGAGATGGCGGGGGCGGCGTACGCGACGTTGCCCGCCGTGAGCAGCCGCTGGCAGGAACCGTCCGGCTGCACGATGGCCACGTACGGCACGTGAAGTTGCTGCACCGTGTAGATGATGAAGTTGTGCAACACATGCTCGGCGTTCACAGCTCCGCAGACGTTCGCTGATTGATCATCCCCCGCCGGAATGACAGGCGACGCGGGGGCGGTCATATCTCCGTGACACCCGATCGCCAACATCACCGATAGCCACCAACTGGGATGGGTACGACGAGAACAGGTCATGGACCACCTTCCGGGCAGGAGGTCGAAATCGCACAGCCCGCCGATGCGAATGCGGCCGTGGGCAGGTACTCTGGCTTGAAGCGCAGGGGGCTGCAATCCACGTGCCGCGCGGACGCAACGGATTGCCTCGAGGGCGAGAGGAGATACCGGATTCTCATAGGGCCCCCAAAGAGGTACAACAGGAGTCTCGGCGGGCGGCGGCTGGCTTGATAGGGCGAAAATGCGGCGCAAGGGGCGGGAGCTCACTCGGACGCTAGTGCGTGCTACTGTGAGCTACCGTGGGCCCCTGATAAGCGTGAGGTCAGTGGTTCACTCCGCTCCGTGGATGACGGGAAGCCCAGCAGCAGTAGCCGCACGGTGTATGGGAGACGGTCGTAGAGCCCGTGCACAGGTAATGACTCTCCACCCACGCCGCCACGTTGGCCCCCTTTTGGCCCCCTTTCAGGACCGCTCATACCCTCTCATGGGGATTCTCATGAATTCAGTCGAGCGCCCAACAACCTGGATTCACGG
This sequence comes from Gemmatimonadales bacterium, assembly GCA_035943095.1. Lineage (GTDB taxonomy): Bacteria > Gemmatimonadota > Gemmatimonadetes > Gemmatimonadales > GWC2-71-9 > AG41. Next base: position 10,065 of record DASZCN010000107.1, read on the forward strand.
CGGATACCACCAGTGCGACTCGATGTCAGACCCTAAGCGGCGCCTCCGCGGCCCAGCGCATCACGGCCGAAGCGTTCGCGCACCTGGTCGATCACCTGGCTGATGGTCCGGTCGCGTTCGCTTTCGACCGGGACCGCCGGCGGCTCGAGAAAGGACAGTTGTGCTTCGCCATCGGCGGCCGCGAGGTGTGAGAGCGCCACGCCGAGCAGACGGGCGGGGACGTCCCGGGCGGCGCGCAGGCGCGCCAGGAGCTCACGGGCCACGGCGTACACCGCGCGATCCGATCGGACCGCCTCCCCCAGCGTGCGGCTGGCCTGACGCGTCGTGAAATCCGCGTCGCGCAGCTTCACGGTCACGGTGCGCGCGACGAGACCACCGGCCCGCACGTCGGCGCTGGCCCGGTCGGCTAGAGAGAGCAGGCGAGCGGCCAGGGCGTCCTCGTCGTCCACGTCAGTCGCGAAGGTTTCGTCGCGGCTCACCGACTTCACCTCGCGGTCCGCCTCGACCGGGGCTCGGTCGATGCCGCGGACCCGCTCGTACAGCCAGTTGCCTTCGCGCTCGCCCAGCCAACGCACGAGAGTCGGGCGCTCCTGCCCGACCGCGTCGCCGACGGTGCGCAGGCCGAAGCGCGCGAGGCGCTCCTGAAACTTGGGGCCGACGAACGGGATGTCGGCCAGCGCGAATTGGAGCATGAATTCGGCTTCCGCACCCGGCGCCACGATGCGCACGCCGTCGGCCTCGGTCCCGGGGCGCGGCTTGGCGAGTCCGGCCGCGAGCTTGGCCACGAGCTTGGAAGCGCCGCCCCCGATGGAGACCGGCAACGCAGTCTCGTTGGTCACCGCGTCCCGAATGTGGTGGGCGGTTTCGACCAGGGATTCACCCGTGTACAGCGCTTCGGTGCCGCCGAGATCGAGATAGAACTCGTCGCTCGAGGCCTGCTCGACGACCGGCGTGAAGCGGCGCAGCACCGCGCCGATCTCGCGGCTCTTCTCCGCGCACGCGTCCCAGGGGACCGGCACGACCGTCGCCCCGGGACAGAGGCGCACGGCGCGGGCCATCGGCATCGCGGAATGCACGCCATAGGCCCGCGCTTCGTAAGACGCGGAGGTCACAACGCCTCGCCGCTCGGGCGACCCGCCAACGATAAGGAGTCGAGCCTTCCCCGCGCCCGCGGGATCCGCCAGGCGTGCCACCGCGACGTAAAACGCGTCCGCGTCCGCGAGGAGAATCCGTCGGACAGACGCCTCGCTCATCGAGAATCGGTCGCCGTCGGAGGTGGATGGTCCTTGAAGATCTTCGCGACGACCTCACGCCGTTCGTTCAGGGTGTAGAGCGTGAGCCGGTGCACCTCGTCGTCCGCGCCGCCGAGCACGCCCCCGTACCGGTTCGGCTCCGGTGTCTGATGCCGGACCGACTTGACGACCAAGCGCAGCTCGTCGATCTGGGAGATCGGGAAGCGGTACGTCGAGTCGGCGTGCCGCGCGACCAGCGTGTCCCCGTTCAGACGCACGAGGTGCAGCTCCCAGAGGATGGACCCGTCGTTCAGGCTGATTTGCCAGCGGTCGTCCTGCTGCGCCATGACAGGGGCGGCGCCGAGGAGAGCCACCGCCACCACGAGCCACGCTCTCACGTGTCGGTCTTTCCCGCCTTCGCGCCTTCGACGGGCTTCTCCGGCTGCTTTTTCTTCTTCTTAAGACGGGTGACGCCGTATGTCCCGCGGAAGATCTTGCCGCGCCTGGTGCGTGGATCGCCCTTGCCCATGAACCGTTCTCCGTTGTCCGTCGTGTGTTAGCGCCGTCCACCCAGCTTGAGCAACCGCGTGAACTGGTCTCCTGAAGCCGGCATGACGGAGAGCCGACCTATCCGGACGAGTCCCAAATCGGCGAAGGCGCGGTCCTTCTTAATCTCGGCAAGGGGGACCGGCCGCGGCAGTCTCCCCTCGGCACGCAGCTCGACCACGGTGAGCTTGGGATCCTTCTGCTTCGGGTCCGGATATGGCTGCGATACCACTTCAGCCACACCCACGACCGCCTTCTCGTCCCCGGTGTGGTAGACCAGTACCTGGTCGCCTGGCTTCATCGCCCGCAAATGCTTCAACGCCAGATTGTTCTTGACGCCGTCCCACACAGCGGTCTTCTGACGCTCGAGGTCGTCGTAGCTATAGGTGGAGGGCTCGGTTTTGACGATCCAATAGTTGGCCATAAAGCAGGTTGGGGAGGTTGGTGGAGGTTAGGGGAGGTTGGTGGAGGTGAAGTTTACTATCGCCTCTACCAGCTCGCCCATCACGTCGGCATCCGCTCTTCCCGACCGCTTCAGCACCTTGAAAGAGTGGTCCCCACCCTCGACGAGGTGCAACGTCGCCCGGTCGCCGAGGCGTTCGATCACGGGCCGCAACAGGTTCAGGTCGGCGAAGGTGTCCCGATCGCCCAGCAAGAACAACATGGGAATCTGCACTTGCGTCAGATGTTCGGCCCGGGAATCGCCGGGTCGTCCCGGAGGATGCAGCGGGAAGCCGAGGAATACGAGGCCCCGGACACCGGGGAGCGGCTCCTCCGCCTGCGCCGTGGAGGTCATGCGGCCGCCGAACGACTTGCCCCCGGCGACGAGCGGCAGTCCCGGCGCGACCCGGCCCGCTTCCAGTACGGCTGCGCGCACCGTCGCCGCCGCGACCGCCGGTGGATCGGGCCGCCGCGCCCCCCCCGCCCCCCCCGCCCCCCCCGCCCCTCCCCGCTGCTCCATGTACCGGAACTGATAGCGCAGCGTCGCAACGCTCCGCTCCGCGAGGCGTTGCGAGATCGTTTCGAGAAACGGATGTCGCATTCCGGCCCCCGCGCCGTGCGCCAGTACGTAGAGCACCCGTGCATCGGGTGGCCGAAGCAGCAACCCCGACACGTCACCCACCCGCACGTCAGCCGAGGCGATCATTGAGCTGTTCGAGCGCGTGGACCAGATCGGGCTTGAGCTCGAGCACGGGACGGAGCGGGTCTTCCTCGAGCTTCTTCATCCGGGTCGGCGCGGTCTTGATCGTGAATCTCTTGATATCGAGCTTGGGCGTCACCTCGCTCCATTTGAGCGACATCGACACGGGTGCGCCGGGCAGGGGGCGCACGCTGAACGGCGCGACGAGCAGCCGGCCGTGACCGTTCTGAATGTAGTCCAGATAGACCTTCGCACCGCGTTTTTCGACCTGGCGCGTGATCGTGGCGATGTCCGGCAGCTCCGCGGCAATCACGCGGGCCAGCAGCCCGCCGAGGGTACGGGCCTGCTCGTACGTGCACTGGCGGCCCAGTGGGATGAGGACGTGCAGACCGGTGGAGCCGCTGGTCTTGATAAAGCAGGGCAGCTCGATGTCGTCGCACAGGGCTTTCACGGCGCGCGCGACGGTCACGACGTGGGTGAACGGCGCTTCCTTGGGATCGAGATCGAGGATACACCAGTCGGGCTGCTCGAGCGTCTCCATCCGGCTCCCCCAGATGTGCAGCGGAATCGTCCCCATGTTGGCGATGTAGAGGAGCGACTCGACGTCGTCGCACACGAAGTAGCTGATTTCGCGCTGGGTGTCCTCGCTCCAGATCCGCTCGAGCCGGATCCAATCGGGAGCGAACTTGGGTGCGTCCTTCTGAAAGAACGACTTGCCCGCGATGCCATCGGGGTACCGCGTGAGCACGACCGGGCGATCCTTCAGGTACGGCAGCAGCCACGGCGAGATAGCCCGGTAATACTCGATCAAGTCTCCCTTGGTATAGCCCTCGTCGGGCCAGAAGACTTTGTCGAGGTTTGAAAACTTTACTTCTCTTGGGAGAGGGGAGAGGGGAGAGGGACCCTCCGATGGCACCTCAGCGTCCGTCTCCCCTCTCCCTTCTCCCTTTTTCGCAATCTCGGAGACGGGCTTATCATCCCGGAACCGGACAAACACCGGCTGCCGCAGCAGCCCCTCGTCGGTCCATTCCTTGTAGCGTACCTCGACCACGAGCGTCGGCTCCACCCACGTGTGCCCGTCGTCCTGGGGCGCGGGTCCCGTGAAGGCCGGCGTCGGGCGCACGCTGCGCTCGAGCATGGTGGTCACGTCTTTCAGCTCTTTCGTCGTGAAGCCGCTCCCCGCGCGCCCGGCATAGACGAGCTTCCCATCCTCGGAGGCGCCGAGGTCGAGCGCGCCGAATCCCGAGCGCGAGCCCTTGGGACGGGTGAATCCCACCACGACGAACTCATCGGTGCGGTCGGCGCGGATCTTCAGCCAGTTGGGCGAGCGACCCGCCCGGTATGTCGACTCCGCCTTTTTCGCGACGATCCCTTCGAGGCTGAGCTTCACCACCTGCTCGTACAGGGCTTCGCCGTCCGTCTCGAAATGCTCGATGTACTTGATCGGGCCGACGCGGGGCACGATCTGCTCGAGGAGCGCCTTGCGCTTCTCGAGGGGGAGCGGCCGCACGTCGTAGCCCTCGAACGCGAGCAGATCGAACACGTACAGGACGCCCGGCGCGTCGACCGCCGCGCGTCGCACGTCGAGGGCGCGGTTCACCCGCGCGCGGTTCTGCAAGCGCTGGAAGCTCGGCCGGCCCGCTTCATCCGGGACCACCAGCTCGCCGTCCACGATGAGCGCGTCGTAGGGCAGCGCCGCGAGGGCGCGCGTGATCTCGGGGAACCCGGCGGCGATGTCGTGCCCGTTGCGGGTGATGAGTCGCGCGTCTTCCCCCCTGCCCTCCCGCCCGGCCCGCACCCGGTACCCGTCGAGCTTGAGCTCGAACAGCCACCCGGCCTTCGAGAACGGCTGCTCACGCGTCTCCGCGAGCATCGGTTCGGCTTCTTCAAGCGTGACGGCGCGACGGGGCGCCTTGAGGCGCTGCAGCTCCTTCACCACCGGCCCCGCGCGGTCCTTCCGCGCTTTCAGCTCCTCGACGGTGAGGCCGGAGAGCACCGACTCGGGCGGGAGGGGGGGCGTGCTCTCGTTGGCGACGTAGGCGTCCTTCTCCTTGATGAGCAGCCACTCCTTCTCACCCTTCTTGAGCTTCACGAGCGTCCACTTGCCTTTGAGCTTGTAGCCCTGGAGCTCGAACAGCAGCTTCCCTTTCTCCAGTCCCTCGTGCGGATCCTCGAGCGGCACCCAGCGACCGCGGTCCCACACGATCACCGCGCCGGCGCCGTAGTTCCCTTCCGGTATGACGCCCTCGAAGTCGCCGTACTCGATCGGGTGGTCTTCGACGTGGACCGCAAGGCGCTTGTCGGCGCGGTTGGGCGACGGGCCCTTGGGCACGGCCCAGGACCGGAGCACGCCGTCCATCTCGAGCCGCAGGTCCCAATGGAGCCGCCTGGCGGCGTGCATATGGACCACGAACAGGCCGCCCGCGGCCAGGGGGGGCACCGCCGGCGCTGCCCGGGCACCGGGCTCCGGCGTGCGATCCAGCGACCGTTTGGCGCGGTAGGGACTGAGCGGATCGGGTCCGGGCTTCCGTTTTGCGGCCATAAGGGTGAAATCTTAACGCATGAGTGCACATCCGCTTGGTTCCGCGACGCTGTCCTTCGGCCTCGTTTCCGTGCCGATCAAACTGTTCTCGACCGGCGAGTCGTCGGCCGCCATCAGCTTCAACTGGCTGCACAAGAAGGATGGCGCGCGCCTGAAGCAGCAGTACGTCTGCTCCAAGGACGGCGACAAGGTCGAAAAGGACGAGATGGTGAAGGGCTACGAGTTCACGAAAGGGCAGTACGTGATCTTCAAGCCCGAAGAGCTGAAGGCCCTCGAAGAGAAGTCCACCAACACGGTCGAGATCACGGAGTTCGTGCCGGCGGACCAGGTGGATCGAAAGTTCGTCGAGAAATCGTATTTCCTCGGGCCCGACAAGGGCGGCGACCGGGCGTACCGCCTCCTGGCGGAGGCACTCAAGCAGACCGAGCGCGTGGCCGTCGGGCAGTACGCGGCGCGCGGCAAGCAGTATCTCATCGCCGTCCGTCCCGAGGCGAACGGGCTGGTCATGGAGCAGCTGCGCTATGCGAACGAAATCCGCACGATCGCCGAGGTGCCGATCCCGAAGATCGAGGTGAAGAAGCCGGAGCTGCAGCTCGCCGTACAGCTCGTGGAGCAAGCGGCGTCCGAGGCCTTCAAGCCCGAGAACTATGAAGACAACGTCCGCAAGCGGGTGCTCGAGCAGATCCAGCGCAAGGTGGAGGGCAAGGAGATCACGGAGGAGCCGGCAGAGGCACCCAAGACTCAGATCATTGATCTGATGGAGGCGCTCAAGGCGAGCCTGAAGGGAAAGGGTGCGGCGGGTGGCGAGCGCAAGCCTGCGAAGCGGGTCGAGAAAAAGGGGGCCGCGAAGGCGGCGGCTCTACCGGTCGCCAAGCGCAAAGTGGGAGGTGCGAGAGGCTAGTTCCACGGCATGAAGGGATACACGTCCGAGGACGTCGCCAAGCTGTTGGGGTTGACCGTCGCGCAGGTGCGGGGATTCGCGCGCGACGGTTTTTTGTCGCCCCCACCTCGGCCCGGGCGCGGGGGGGGGGCGCGGCGCCGGCTGCAGTTCTCGTTCCAGGACTTGGTGATCCTGCGGACGGCGAAGGCGCTGGTCGCCGCGCGCATTCCCTCCCGTCGCATCCGGCGCGCGCTCAAGGAGCTGCGCCTCCAGCTGCCCCGCGGACGCTCCTTGGCCGAGCTGCGCATCGTGGCCGAGGGCGATCGCATCGTCGTGAGCGACGGGGATACGGCGTGGAACCCCGAATCGGGCCAGACCCATCTCGACTTCGCCGTGTCGGACCTCGCGACGCGCGCGGCCCCGATCGCGCGGCGCGCCCCCCCCG
>DASZCN010000108.1:0-2956 GCA_035943095.1 Gemmatimonadales bacterium
CGACGTGGCCAAGTGTGCGCTTTTGGGGGGGGGAGGCCGCCGAAACTTGGCGGCGCCGCAGGGAGTGGCCGGGAGCCCAAATCCAGTCCTCGCTCCTCACAACCGAACGGAGACGGGGGCCCGGCTCACTCCTGCGGGCCGCCCAACAGCAATGCAAGCCCGATGCCACGCGGTGGCGGTGACGGGCCGTGCGCAGGCGAGGGTGATATGATGCGCATCTGTCGCATCCCTGTAGACAGCCTGCGACGTGGGCTGGATGTTATAGCTTGGGCGCTAAGGGGGACACAGGCGTGTCACTCAACGACACCCAGAGACGCTCAGGACTGGTGAAGCCGGCTGGCGCAGGGCTCGTGGTCCTACTCTCCTGCGCCTGTGCCTTTCCGTCGGAGCGGGTCGTGACGGGCATCCTTACCAGGATCGAACGACGCCAGGATCTGGAAACCGTATGCCATCTCGGAGTCCAGGTGAAGGATCCGAACGTCTGTCACGAACCGCCCGTGTGCTGCTCCTACCGAGTGACCGTGCGTGACTCGACCGGTCGCCAGGAGCTTTTTTACGCCTTCTGGCCCGACTATGCCCCGGGGCTCAAATGGATGGAGCTCCGGCTCGTCACGTTCCGCTTGCACCGGCAGGAGATCATCGAGTTTCCGTGCACGATGTACGGGTGTCGCAGCTTCCTCGACTACGCGCTGCAATCGGACGACGATTGGAGGTTACTGGAGTAAAGTGGGCACCCAACAGGGAGAGCATGGCGGGAGCGGGTAGGGATCGAACCTACCGAGGTCCATGCGGACCCCAGCTGGTTTTGAAGACCAGTCGGACCACCAGGCCCGATCCGCCCCCACGTGTTGGCAAACTTGAACTTAGCCGGCCGGCCCTCGACGCGGCACTCCCCGATTCACTATGTTAAACCCGGCATGAACAAACTGCGCACGGTACTCATCGTCGATGACGATGCCCTGCTCCGCACGTCGCTCGACAGCGTGCTCACGACGGTCGGCTACCACACCCTGACCACGGGCGATCCGGATGCCGGCTACCGTCTGCTCGCGACCGAGCCCGTGACGGCCGTGCTGCTCGACGTCCGCCTGCCCACCATGTCCGGCCTGGCGCTCTACCTCGCGATCGTCCGCCGCTGGCCCCATCTCGTCGGCCGCATCGCCCTGATGAGCGGCGACGCCGATGCAGCGGACGTGTACGCGTGGGTGCACCGAAACCCCTGCGCCATCCTCCGCAAGCCCTTCACGTTCCAGCAGGTGACCGACTGGCTGGACTCGGCGGTGCACGCCGCCGAACGGACCGCCTCCGCGGGCTAAGGCAATTCCGGCGCGGCCGCCTACTGGCAGGCCGCGACGCCTTCCGTCGTCGCCGGTGCGACCGCCGGCGTGTTCACAAAGATCGCGCAGGTCACGGGCGGGTTGGTGACATTGCTGTTCGTCATCGTCGCGCTCCAGCCGCCGCCGTTCACGATCGGGCCGGCAATGTTGTTGCCGCTCGAGGGGCAGAAGTTGACGGTGCCGACGGTGGGCGGCGTGGTGCAGGAAGTGGCGCCGCCGTATTTGATCGAGTCCGCGAAGAACGACTCCTCCGACGTGAGCAGGTTCCGCAAGTCCGACTTCATCGACGCGATGTACGCGCGGGTCTTGGTGTTGGCGAACTTCGGGATCGCGATCGTGGCCAGAATGCCGATGATCACTACCACGATCAAGAGCTCGATCAGCGTGAACCCCGCCCGACGCATGCGACCCACGTTACCTCCCCCGGATGACGTTCACGGACACGGTCGCTCCCGCGATTGACAGGTCGGCCTGGCCAACTCCGGCCGGCTTGAACGTTACGAGGGCCGCGGTGCCGTCCGACTCCACACCGACCATCTTCAAGAGCTGCGACTGCAGGTTGTATCGGTTCCGCATCTTCTGAATCATGCGCGCCAGGTCGGCCGTGCCGACCGCGTTGCCGTAGGCGTCCTGTGCCGACACCCTGATCACGAAGGTCGCGTTGGCGGGCACCGCCATGGTGCTGCCGTCCACGCGCATGCCATCCCGCTCGATGATCACGCCGACGGGCGCTGCCGCCTCTACGGAGAACGACGCCTGCTTCTGCAGCGAATCCACGGTGGCCGTCACGAGCGCCGGGCCCGCCTGCTTGCCCAGAGTGACGTCGACCCGTGCGAGCCCGGCGGAATCGGTGATGACGCTGTCGGAGCTGACATCCGCGTTCACCGCGCGGAATGCCACGGTCTTCCCGGCGAGCGGCCGGCCGGCGCTGTTCCGGATCTGGAACACGAGCGGATCGTTCAGCCTGGTGCGAGCGATGCCGCGCTGACCAAGACCGGCCACGAAGCCGGACGCCGCGATCGCCAGCACGTCCGTGCGGATCACGTCCACGCCGGCCAGCGGCTGGCCGCGCACGCGGATTGCGAGCTTCCCGCCGCGCCGCACACCTGCGCGCTCCACGCTGAACGTCGCGCGTCCGAGTGAGTCGGTGATCCGCGTCTCCGCCGCGATGCCCATGTCGGGCCCGTCGGCCTGCAGCACGACCGGCTCGCCGGGGACGGCGTTTCCCAACGAGTCGCGCACGGTGACCTGCAGCGGCAGCGGGCCGCGGTCGCCGTTGCGCAGCTCGACGTGGGCGGGCTGCACGTCTGCCGCGGCGGGAGCCGCGGCCCCCACCGCGAGCTCGAGCGCCGGCGTTCCGGGAATCGTGGCACCCGACCCGGTGACGACCTCGAGCCGATAGGTGGCCGGCACCCGCCCCACCGGGAGCTGGAACGCCGCGACGCCGCTCGCGTCGGTCGTGGCCTGGGCGTCCTGCCCCGGCCCACCCGGAATCGCCGCGCTGCCCCGGAGCACGAGCGGCACGCCAGCCTGTGGCACCGCACCCCGCTTGATTTGCACGCGGGCGACCGCCGCCGTGCCGACCGCGGCGCTCACGCGCGGCGGGAGCAGGACGGCGG
>DASZCN010000109.1:0-7717 GCA_035943095.1 Gemmatimonadales bacterium
GGCTCGAGCGGCGGCCCGTCGGGCTCGAGCGGGGGTGGGGGAAACCGCGGCGGCGGCGGCGCGCAGGCCGCGTTGAGCGAGGCCCAGGCGGAGCAGGTACTGCGCTCCATCGGCCAGCAGGAGCTGAAAACCCGCCGCGACCGGTCCGGACAGACGCGTCGCGCGGTAGAGCCGGGAGTAAAAGACTGGTGACGCTCGCGCTGTGGATGCTCGTCGTGCTCCAAGCCGTGCCGCCGCCCGATGTCACCGCCCGCGTCGACCGGACGCATCTCGCCGCGGGGGAGGACCTCACCCTCACGATTCGCGCCCGTACGCGATCGCCGGAACCGATCGGGGTCGTGCTTCCTGGTCTGACCGGCTTCACGATCGTCGGCTCGCGGGAAGTCAGCGAGGTGACGATCGGGGGCGTCGGCGGCCCCGTGCGCACCACGACACGCGAGCTGCAGCTTCGGGCCGGGCGGCCGGGTACGCTCGTGATCGGGCCGGTGCGCGTGCACCAGGGCAATCGCGAGGTGACGACCAGCCCCGTCACCGTCACGGTTGACAGTGCAGACGCGGTGCTCGCGACGGTGTTCTCGCCCAGCGCGCGGCGCCTGGTGCAGGCGGCCCGAGAACCTGCGCGCAACGACCGTGTGGCCCTAAGCGTCATTCTCCCCGGGGATTCGGTGCTCGTCGGGCAGCAGCTCGACGTGATCGCCGCGGCGTGGTTCCCGCGGGAGCTGCGCGCGCGCCTGCGGCAGGCGCCCGTCCTTACGCTCCAGACCCCGGAAGGGGTGTGGTCGTATCCGGGAGCGGCCCCGAGCGAAGTCGCGCTGTCACGACTCGTACGGGGGCAGTGGATGGATGTGTTCGTGGCCCACCAGGCGGTATTTCCTCTCGCCCCGGGCCGGATCGTGATTCCACCCGCGCTCGTCGAGTACGCGGTGCCGGCCACGTTCTCGTTCTTCAGTCGGGAAGATCGCTACTCGCTGCGAAGCGACACCGTCACGGTGACGGTGTTGGCCCTGCCAGCGCGCGGCGGACGGCCGGATGATCAACCAGTGGCGGCCCAGGGGCTCGGGTTGAACTTGGATATGGACCCCGCCAGCGGGCGCGTGGGCGAGCCGATCGCGATGACGGCCTCCGTGTCGGGGGTGGGTAACGTCGCCCTGTGGCCCGAGCCGGTCATGCGGTGGCCGCCCGCGTTCCGTGCCTACTCGGGCGAGACGGGCATGCGGCTCGAGCCGCGCGACGGCCGGATCGCCGGCACCAAGATCTTCCACTATCTCGTGATGCCCGACTCCGCCGGGTCGTTCGTCCTGCCTGAAGTGCGGTATCCGTACTACGATCTCGTCGCGGGCGACTACCGAGTGGCGTCGATCGCACCGCGCACGCTCGCCGTGGCGCCCGGCATCGAGCCACGGGCCGCGCGGGCGCTGCCGCCGCTCGCCACCGGCGACGCGCCCACTTGGACGGACTCCCTGGCGAATGGCCTCGTTCCGTGGGGATGGCTCGCGTTGCTGGTCGGTCCGCCGGTCCTGGCGTGGCTCTGGAGGCGCCGCGAGGAGCGGGAGCCTGCGGCCGCCCAGGTGCCGAGGCCCGTCCGGCTCACGCGCCTCGGGCAATTGGAGCGGGAGTTTCACGCGGTGCTTGCGAGCCAGGTCCCCGATGCACGGGCCCGGGACGGCGACGGGCTGGCGCGCGCGCTGCGGGCGACGGGGCTCGATAGCGCGGTCGCGGGCCACGTGATGCGACTGCGCGATCGTCTCCGGGCATCGCGCTACGGCCCACGCGGCCAGGGCGATGCCGCGGCGCTCGCGGCGGAGCTCGAGCAGGTGCTGCAGGTGCTGGATGCAGAGCCCGGCAGGACGCGGCGGCTGGGATCCGTCGCGATGCTGGTAACGCTCATGGCGCTCGCGATGGGGGAGGGAGGGGAACGGCGCGTAGCGGCTCAGGGACCGAGTGCGGAGGCGCTGTATCGAGCGGGCGCGCTGCGCGCGGCGGCGGATTCGTTCGCCGGCCGGGCCGCCGCCCATCCGGACGTGGCGGCGCACTGGTACAATCTGGGAGCGACGCTGTACCGCGCCGGTGCGGACGGCAAGGCGACCGCCGCGTGGACCCGCGCCGTCCGGCTTGCCCCTCGCGACCCGCTGATTGGACGCACGCGCGATCTGCTCGCCTCACCCGACGCGCCGAGCGAGGCGCTCCTCACGCCGGGATGGGCCACGCCCGGTGAGTGGGCGCTCGTGGCCGCGCTGCTGTGGACCGTGGCGTGGCTGGCGGTCGCCACGCGGCGCCGTCGCACGATCGTTTTGGGCCTGGCGCTGCTGACGGCGGCCGCCACGGCGCTCGCCGCCCGGGAAGGGATGCGCCGGGCACGCCCGCTGGCCATCGTCCTGAATCCCGCGACACCGGTGCGCGCGGCGCCGTACGGGAACGCGAGCGCGGCGTCGACGGTCGAAGCGGGCGCGGCGCTCCTGATCGAGCGGCGCTGGGGTCCGTGGCTCGAAGTGCGCCGCGCCGACGGCATACGCGGCTGGGTGCTCGTCACCGAAGTCGCGCGATTGTGACGGCAACCGTCGCCATCCTGGCACCCCAGGTCGCCGACCAAATCGCCGCCGGCGAGGTGGTCGAGCGGCCCGCCTCCGTGGTGAAGGAGCTGGTCGAGAACGCGCTGGACGCGGGGGCGCGCTCGATCCGCGTGGAGATCGAGGATGGCGGGAAGGCCTTGATTCGCGTGAGCGACGACGGATCGGGAATGAGCCGACCGGATGCGGAGCTCGCCCTGTCCCGCCATGCCACGAGTAAGATTCGCGATGCCGCGGACCTGATCGGCGTGGGGACATTCGGGTTTCGGGGCGAAGCGTTGCCCGCCATCGCCTCTGTCTCGCGCTTCGAGCTCGAGACGTCGCCCGACGGCCGTACGGGCACCCGGATTCGGATCGCCGGCGGTAAGCGTGACCAGACGGAGGATGTCGTGCGTCAGCGAGGCACGACGATCACGGTGCGCGGTCTGTTCTTCAATACGCCCGCCCGTCGCAAGTTTCTGCGCGCTCAGGCGACGGAGACGCGCGCCGTGGTCGAGGCGCTCACCGTCCTTGCCCTGACGCGCCCCGACGTCGCGTTCACGCTCACGAGCGACGATCGATCGTTGATCGACGTGCGCCCCGGCGACGATCCGATCGACCGCGTGCACGCCCTGTGGGGCCGCGAGCTCGCGAACACGCTCCTGCCGGTCGCCCACCGCGAGGGGCCGCTCGAGGTACGCGGCTTCGCTCAACGCCCGGCTCAGGCGAAGCCGGCGGGGCGCAAGGGCTACGTGTTCGTCCGCGGCCGACCGATTCGCGATCCGTTCATCCTGCGCGCCGCCGAGGCGGGCTACCGCTCCACGATCGCGCCGGGAGACCGGCCTTCCCTGATCCTGTTCCTGGACCTTCCCGGTGACGCAGTCGATGTGAACGTGCACCCTTCCAAGCTCGAGGTGCGCTTCCGCGACAAGTTTTTTGTGGAGAAGGTGGTGGAAGAAGCCGCGCGACGGGCGCTGGCGCCGCTCGCTGCGGCGGCTCCACTGGGTGCCAGCGGCGACGCGCCGGGTGTCGGGTTTCCGGTGTCTGGTTTCGCGGGTGGTGCATCTTCGCTCGACATGTTCCCCGGCGGGTCCCAGACCCCGGACCCCGGACACCGGCCACCGCTTCTCCAGATCTTCGACACCTACATCCTGTTTCAGACCGAGTCCGGCGTGGCCATCATCGACCAGCACTCGGCGCACGAGCGGGTGCTGTACGAGCACGCGATGCGCCAGCTCACCGGCGACGGCGCCCCGGCGCAGCGATTGCTGCTGCCGCTGACGCTCGAGCTCACGCCTCCCGAGCTCGACGCGGTGGACGCGCACCGCGAGCTGTTGCGCCGGGTCGGGTATGAGGTGGAGCCATTTTCCGGGCGAGGGGTGGCCGTCCATACCGCACCGAATCCGCATCCGCGCTTCGACGCCGCGCGCTGTTTCGGGGAGCTCGTCGCCGATCTCGCGGGTGGCCGGTTCGGCGGATGGGCCAACCGCCTCGAGCGCTTCGCCGCCACCTACGCATGCCGCGCCGCCATCAAGGCCGGGCAGCGGCTCGACGTGGACGAAATGCGCGAGCTGGTCACGCGTCTGCTCGCCGCGACGTTGCCGGCCCACGACGTGCACGGGCGGCCCACCATCGTACAGCTTCCCAAGGATGAGCTGGAGCGACGGTTTGGGAGAGCCTGAGGCTCGCCCGCTCGTCCCCGTGCTGGTCGGCCCCACCGCCGTCGGGAAGACGGCGGTCGCGGCCGCCTGGGCGGAGCGTGAGCCCGTGACTATCATCTCCGCCGACGCGCGGCAGGTGTATCGCGAGCTCGACATCGGGACGGCGAAGCCCGATCGCGAGCTGCTCGACCGCGTGCCGACGCTGGGAGTGGATCTGATCCCGGTCGGGGAGCGCTACAGCGCCGGCCGCTTTGCTCGCGACGCGGCGCAATGGCTGGACCGGATCCGCGCCGACGGCAGGCAGCCGATCGTGGTGGGGGGCACCGGCCTGTACATCCGGTCGCTCGCAGAGGGACTGTTCCACCAGCCTCCGCTCGACGCTTCCCAGCGCGCGCGCCTGCGCGCATGGACGGACGCCGTGCCCGCGGCGCAGCTCGCCCATTGGGCCGCGCGGCTCGACCGGCGCTACGCCGGCGGAGGGAGACAGCGGGCTGCGCGGGCCGTGGAGGTCGCCCTCCTCACCGGTCGCGGACTCACGTGGTGGCAGGAGCACGCACGGGCGACCGGCGCGCTTCGGCCGTGGTACATTCATCTCACCCTGCCGCGGGCCGCGTTGCGCCGGCGCATCGAGGCGCGGGTGGACGCGATGCTCGCCGCCGGTCTCGTCAATGAAGTCCGCCGTGTGTTGGCGGCGGGTGCACCTCCGTCGGGGCCGGGGCTCGACGGCGTCGGCTACCGGGAGGTCGTGGCGATGCTCGAGGGACGGCTCTCGGAGGACGAGCTGCGCGAGGCGATCCTCATTGCCACGCGACGGTATGCCAAGCGACAGGACACGTGGTTTCGAAATCAACTGCGTCCTCAGTCCTCAGTCGTCAGTCGTCGGGAGGCCGTCTGGACATTGGATGCGACCGACGAGCCGGATAGGATCGCCCGGCAGGTTCACGAACGCTGGGTTCTGGTGAAAGCTGACGACTGATGACTGATGACTGACGACTGACGACTCTCATGCGCATTGGCATTACTTGCTACCCCACCTACGGTGGCTCCGGCGCAGTCGCCACCGAGCTGGGCCTCGAGCTCGCGCGGCGGGGGCACGAGGTGCACTTCATCTCATACGCGAGCCCCTTCCGGCTGCGCGGCTACGTCGAGCGCGTGACCTTCCACGAGGTCACTCAAACCGAATACCCGTTGTTCGAGCAGTCATCGCCCTATGCGCTCGCCCTGGCGGTGAAGCAGCACGAGGTGGCGATGCGCGAGAACCTCGACCTCATGCACGTGCACTACGCGATTCCGCACGCCGCCACCGCCTGGCTCGCCAAGCAGATGCTCGCGGAGGAGCGCGATCTCAAGATCGTCACGACGCTCCATGGCACCGACATCACGCTCGTCGGGCAGGACCCGTCCTACTTCACGCTCACCAAGTTCTCGATCGAGCGGTCGGATCGCGTGACCGCCGTATCCGAATTTCTCCGGACGGAGACGTATCGCGCATTCGGCTGCGCCGGCTGCGACGTGGCCGTGATTCCCAATTTCATTTCGACCGCCGAGTATCATCCGCCGACCGATGGGACGTGCCGCCGCTCGCTCGCGCCCCCCGACCACAAAGTGCTCGTGCACGTCTCGAACTTCCGGCCGGTGAAACGCCTGACGACCGTGATTCGCGTCTTCGAGGGGGTGCGGCGCGAGATGCCGGCAACGCTCATCCTGGTGGGAGACGGACCGGACCGCGACGCGGCGGAGCAGGAGGTCGATCGCCTCAAGCTCCGCCGCGACGTGCGTTTCCTCGGCAAAGTGGACGACGTCGGCGAGATCCTGCGGTGCAGCGATCTGTTCGTCCTCCCGTCACAGACGGAATCGTTCGGCCTCGCGGCCCTCGAAGCGATGGCCTGCGCGGTGCCGGTGGTAGCGAGTGCCGTCGGCGGCCTGCCCGAGGTGGTGGTGGACGGGGAGACCGGATACCTGACGCCGAGCGGGGACATCCCGGCCATGACCGCGCGGGCCGTTGCTGTACTGAGCGACGCGACGCTTCACGCCCGGCTGCGTAGCGCTGCCGCGCGGCGCGCGCTCGAGTTCGCGGCCGAGCGCATCGTGCCGCGCTACGAGCGACTGTACGAGGATGTGCTCGCGTGATCGCGGTTCTGCGGCTGGTGCGTGCCCAAAATCTGCTCGTGGCCGCGGTCGGCGTGCTGGCCGGAGGATGGATCGCGCTCAGAGGGATTACGACACCCACCGTGTTGGCGCTGGCCGCCCTGGCCGCCGTGGGATTCGGGGCGGCGGGCAATACCCTCAATGACATTTGGGATGGCACCGCGGACCGCGTGAACCGGCCCGGCCAGCGCCCACTCGCGACGGGCCGGGTGGCACGCGGCACCGCGGACCTGTGCGTCGCGGGCGGGACGTTCCTCGGGTTCGCGGCCGCCGCGCTCGTCGACGGGACGGCCGTGCTGGTCGGCGCGGCCGCGCTCGCGGTCATGGTCGCGTACTCGCCGGTGCTGAAACGGCGTGGGCTGCCGGGAAACGTGGCGGTCGCGCTGGTGGCGGGCCTCCCGCTCATGTACGGCGCGATTGCCGTCGGCCGCCCGGAGGCCGGCATGGTTCCGTGGACGCTGGCTGCGTGGATTCACCTCGTGCGCGAAGTCGTGAAGGATCTGGACGACGAGGCTGGGGACCGGGCGCTCGGTCGCCGCACCCTGCCGATCCTCCTCGGCCAGCGGCGTGCGGGGCTGATCGCCGGCGTGCTCGCGGCGGCGTTCGTGCCCCTGTCTCTGGCGCTGCCCGCCGCGACCCACTACGGCGGTGCCTACTTCGTGATCGCCCTCTTTGCCCAGCTCATGGTGTTAGCCGTGGCGGGCCGGCTGTTCGCCGGCCGCAACGCCGGCAACAGCGGATGGCTGAAGGGCGCGATGCTGCTAGGCATCGTGGCGCTCGTGGCCGGACGGGTCGCGTGACCGTCTGGCAAGGCCTCGTCCTGGGACTGGTCCAGGGCCTCGCGGAGTTTCTACCCGTGTCGAGCTCCGGCCACCTGCGCGTGCTCGAGGTCATCACCGGCGTGCACACACCGGGAGTGTTCGTGGAGGTGACGCTCCACGTGGCGACACTCGGCTCGGTGCTGGTCGTTTACGGGGGCAGGCTGTGGTCGATCGTCCGTGGCGTGGTGGCGCGACGTCCGGATGACCTGCGGATCGCTGGGCTCCTGGTGCTCGCGACGCTCCCGGCCGGTGTGATCGGAGTGGTCTTCCATCGGCAGGTCGAGGCGGCGGCGTCGCTCGTCCTCGTCGGCGTCGGCTTCATCGTGACCGGCTTCATGAACTGGTCGACCCGGCGGTTTGCCGGGGTGCGCCCGCAGCCGACGGTCGGCGCCGCGGTGGGGATCGGTTTCGCCCAGGCGCTGGCGGCGGTGTTTCGCGGTGTGTCCCGTTCGGGATCGACGGTGTGCGCGGCGTTGTGGACCGGACTCGGGCCCGCCGCCGCTGCGGAATTCAGCTTTCTGCTCGCGATTCCGGTGATCGC
>DASZCN010000110.1:0-11725 GCA_035943095.1 Gemmatimonadales bacterium
GGCGGAGGACCTGGAAACGCGTCCAACCCTTTCTCCGTAGTCCCTGTCTAATCAGCCGACCCGTCTTGAGGCAGGCAACGTGTCGATTGCCGTCTTCCTCGCTCTCGCCGTCCAGACCAGCACCCCGCTCCCGTTGAACGACGGCACCGTTCCGCGCGCGACCGCTACCACGGCGACCGCGGTGCGCGCCACCCACGAGGTTGTGATCGACGGTCGGGACGACGACGAGGTGTGGCGCACTGCCCCTGCGATCACGCAGTTTCGCGAGTTCCAGCCCCGGGAGAACGGCGATCCCCGGTTCGCGACCGAGGCCAAAGTGGCCTACGACGATCGCAACCTGTACGTGTTCATCCGGGCATTCGACCCCCACCCGGACAGCATCCTCAAGCTGTTGGCGCGCCGGGACGTGCGCGCCGCAACCGATCAGCTGAAGATCATGATCGACTCCTACCACGACCGGCGATCGGGCTTCGAGTTCGCGGTCAACCCGGCCGGCGTGAAGCGCGACTACGCGATCTACAACGACACCCAGGAAGACGATGCGTGGGATGCCGTGTGGGACGTGGCGACGCTCGTCGATTCATTGGGCTGGACGGCCGAGTTCCGCATTCCGTTGTCGCAGCTGCGGTATGTGCCCCGGGACTCGAACACCTTTGGGTTCGGGATCTGGCGCGATATCCAGCGCTACACCGAGCGGGTGAGCTGGCCGCTGTACCGCAATTCACAGATCGGCATCTCGTCGCAGCTCGGCGAGTTGAGAGGTTTGGTGGGACTGTCGTCGCCACGGCGGCCCGAGATCTCGCCCTATGTCGTGACGAAGAATCTGTCCGTACCGGCCGGAAGCGAGTTCGATCGCTCCCAAAAGGTGACCGCGGGCGCCGACGTGAAGTACGGCATCACCTCGAACCTCACGCTCGATGCCACGGTGAACCCCGACTTCGGCCAGGTCGAGGCGGATCCTGCGGTGCTGAATCTCACGGTGTTCGAGACGTTCTTCCAGGAACGACGGCCGTTTTTCGTACAGGGCGCAGGGATCTATCGCTTTGACGTCAATTGCAATCAGGTGAACTGCAACAACGAAGGCCTGTTCTATTCGCGCCGTATCGGCCGCGCGCCCCAGCTCGGGTTCGGCGACCCCGAGTCACCAGCCGCGACCACGATCGACGGTGCGGCGAAGCTCACGGGTCGCCTCCCGGGCGGGCAGACGATCGGTGTGCTCGACGCGGTCACGCAGCGCGCCACCGGTACACTCGACAGCACGACGGAGCCCACGACCAACTACGCGGTGGTGCGGGCACAGCAGGACTTCCGAAATGGCGAGAGCGGCATCGGTGCCATCGTGACCGCTGTGAACCGCAGCCTCGACGGGCGGACCGAGAATTTCCTGCGGCGGAGCGCGTACGTCGGCGCCGTGGATTTCCGGCATCGCTTCCTGCATGGGCATTACCAGGTGTCCGGTTCGCTCGATTTCAGCCACCTCGCTGGCACGGACTCGGCGATTGCACTCGCTCAGCGCGATGCCGTCCACTACTACCAGCGGCCGGGCGCCGGTGTGACGTACGATCCCACGCGGACGACCTTGGCGGGGAATGCCCAGGAGCTGTTCTTCTCGAAGCTGGGAGGCGGGATCACCCGGTTCGAGACGAGCTACTCACGCCGTTCGCAGGGCTTCGAGGTCAACGACCTCGGCTTCCTTCTGCAGGCGGACCAGCAGAGCTGGAACACCTGGTTTGGCGTAATGGCCCTGCACCCCACATCGTTCTACCAGCAGGCCTGGTGGAACTTCAATTGGTGGCAGTACTGGACCGCCGCCGGTACCCCGGTCGAGCGTGCAGCGAACACGAACGGTCACGTACAGCTGAACAATCGAATGTTCGTGATGGGAGGCGTGACGCTGGGCCAGCTGGGGACCACCTTCTGTGATCGCAACTGCTCCCGAGGCGGGCCGGCGGTGCGTGTCGATCCGTACGTCTCCGCGTGGGGGGAGATCGACGGCGATTCGCGTCCCGCGTTCGTGCCGTACGTGTGGTTCAACTTCTGGGGGGGGGACATCGGCCGTTCCCAGAACTTCAATGGAAACGCACAGGTGACGTACCGCGTCGCGTCGCAGGTCAATACGTCTCTAACCCTGAGCGCCACGCACAACGTGAAGGACGTGCAGCCGCTCGACAACATCACGGATTCGACCGGCGTCCATTACCCATTCGCGCATCTCGAGCAAAAGACCGTCTCGCTCACGGGGCGAGTCGACTACACGGTCTCGACCACGCTCACCCTCCAGCTCTACGCGCAGCCGTTCGTCAGCAAGGGCAACTACTCGAACCCGCGCGAGCTCGCCGATCCGAACGCGGCGACCTACGACGCTCGCTACAAGCCATACGCGTTCACGCCGGGAGGATTCAACGACAAGGAGTTCAACTCGACCGCGGTGCTGCGCTGGGAGTACCGGCCCGGATCGACGCTATTTGTCGTGTGGACCCAAGGACGGTCCGACTATGTGGGGCTCGAGGGGCCACGCTCGTTGTCGGGCGATTTTCACGATCTATTCCGCCTACACCCCAACAACACGTTCCTCGTGAAAGCGTCCTACTGGATCAATTGGTAAGGTTCTCAGTCGGCCTTCACCCCATCCAACACGAGTCGCACCGCCGCATCCTTCCACCGCTCGCGTAGCGCCGGCTCGTCGGCACCGAGGGGCGGAGCGCTCATCGCGATCAGCGATTCCAGGCCCAGATAGGCGACCATGAGGACTAGCGCCTGCGCGGCCGCCAGGTGAGGGTCGAGATCGTCGCGCACGTGACCGCGACCCTGCCCCTCGGCGAAGAGGACCACGAGCCGCTTGATGGCGGGCGCGAAGGGCCGTGCGTCCGACCGCCCGGCCTGCGTCAGGAGCGCGACGAGCTCAGGGTGCTCCGCTAGGAAGTCGAACTGCGCTGCCAACGCCATTCTTATTCGGTCCAGCGGAACGGAGTCGGAGTGGCCTGCGGGGAGGGGAAGGTCGGCCATCGCCTGCTCGAGCTGTGAAGCGCCCTTGGCAAGTACGGCGTTGAACAAACCGCGCTTCGAGTGAAAGTAATAGAAGAGCAGTTGCTTGTTTACGCCCGCTTTTCTGGCGATCTGGTCCACGCGGGCGCCTTCGAAGCCGCGCCGAGAGAACTCTTCGCGCGCCGCTGTGATAATGCGTAATGCTCTGGAGTTACTTAGCTTAGGCTTCAGTGCTCAAATCTCAACCAACTGGTTGATGAAACATACGCTGTGCTAGTCACCTGCGCCAGGTCACGCGGCTCGAGCGGGAGCCCTTCCCGCAGGAACTTGATGATCAGGCGGTTCACCTCGTCCGGTGCCTCCTCCTGCACCGCATGGCCGGCGTGAGCGACCGAGAGGAATGCCGAGTGGGGGATGCCGAGCGCCAGCGCTCGCCCCAGGCCCATCGGCACGATGCGGTCCTCCTCTCCCCACAGGACGAACGTGGGAGCCCCGATGTGCTCGAGCTGGCCCTGCAACCCGTCGAACCGGAACTCTCGTAGTACGGCGCGCAGCGCGCGCGCATAACCCGGCTCGACGGTGGGTGCGAAGTACTGATCCACGTCGGCCTCCGTCACTTTTCCCGGATCAGCGTAGGTCCCCCTGAGAATGCGGGCCGTGAGCCCGCGCCCGCGAAACGCGAGGGCTAGAGCTCCGAGCCACGGCCAACGGGCGACCCGAAGCACGAGCGGCTGGCGAACGCCGAGGCCCGCGGCACCGATCAAGACCAGCCCGCGCACGCGCTCGGGGTGCTCGATCGCCACCTGAGCGGCGATCGCTCCGCCCATCGAGTGCCCCACGAGCACGGCGTCCGCGATGTGCAGCGAGTCGAGGAGCGCAACGGTGACTCGCGCGTAACTCTCGTTGTCGAAGCCAGAGGCGGGCTTGCCGGAGAACCCGAATCCAGGGAGGTCGAAGGCGATCACCCGGAACCCCGCTGCCGCGATCGGAGCCAGGTTCTTGCGCCATGCATAGAGCGACGCGCCCAGGCCGTGAATCATCACGACCGGGATGCCTCGCCCCACCTCGACGTAGCGGACGCGCCTTCCCTCGACGCCGATCTCGCGTGCGCTAAGCGGGGTTCCGGCCGGGAATCGTTGGCTCTCGGGGATCGCGGGCGCCCGACAGCCCAGCGCCACAGTGAGTAGGAGGCCGAAGCGTCTCATCCCTGGTTTCGCAGCGCGGCCCGGACGAGAGCAACAATCGCCGGGTGCGAGGTCCAGAGGCCCGTGGCGAGCTCACCACTCCCGGTCACGACCACGGCCTGCGCATCGTCGATCATGAGGGCAGTGGGCGCATCCGCAGCCGCGGTCGCGCTGACGAGCGCCTGTAGCTCGGCGGGCACGTCCCCCGCGACCCGAAGCTCGACCGCCGCCCGCTCCTTGGCGCGTCGCCAGGCAGGTAAGGTGGGGCGAAGGAGCTCGGCCGCCAGGACGCCCTCCGCCCGGTGTTCCGCCCGGGCCACGAGCTGGAGGATGACATTGGCCACGGCGCGGGCGCCCACAACGGTGCGCGTCTCGGGCTCGACGGACGCGGTCGCGGCGCTGAGCGCTGCACTGAGTCGGTCGAGAGCCTCGCCCTGCTGCGCCGCGAGCTGCGCGATCAGCGCCCGAGGATCCGCTGCCCGGTAGCGCGTCGGCCGCCCGGGGAGGCGGATCGCCGCCGTCCGCCCCACAAGTCCCTCCAGCGCACCGTAGGTGTTTGCCCGGGCGACGCGCGCCGCATGTGCGACGGCATACCCCGTCGACGGCCCGAGCCTGAGCAGCGCCGCGTACACCTGGGACTCGGTGGGTGTGAACCCGAAGGGGGTGAGGTCGACTTGGCCGCGCATGTCCGTAGTAGCGATCACTACTACGGCATGACCGCCCAGGACGCAAGGGGTCAGCCGACTTCGATCGGAAGTCCCATTAACCGGGCAATGAGCGCCAATCGGAACGTGGCGTCTGTCTGCCGTTGCGCCGGGCTCTTGCCGGGCCCTTCCAGCGGGAAGTAGTGCGCCGTGAGTGGGTTCGTCGCCTTGGGCATCGCGCGGAGGCTCTTGGGGCTCCAGATACCCTGGTCATCGCACTCGCTGAATAGGCGCGCCAGCACGCGGCTGGCGCTCGGGATCTGGCGCACCAGGCCGAGCCGAGTCATGAGCTCGAGCCAATACAGCGCGAAGGGGACGTCCGTGATGTGTCCCTGGGCGTCGGACCGCAACGGGTCGCCCAGCAGCTCGAACAGGGGCTTCAGGAGCTTTTTCCCGGCGAGGATGAAAAACGCGCGGCGTGGCGCCGGAGACGAGAAGTAGTTTCCCAAGCGGTCGATGAAGCCCGCCCGTTCGCGCTGAACCGGAGGCAAGAACGCGAGCATCTCCACGGCGAAGATGGTCGGGGGGCAGGCGAGCGGCTCCAGCACCGTCTTGCCTTGCGCCTTCTTGAACGGCTTTGCGGCGAGCTCGCTCCGCAGGTATTGGGAGATATTGCTCACAATGGTGTGAGCGGTGCCGCGCACCCGAGGATCGTCGCTGTGACCGCCCCGGGCCAGCGTGCAGGCTGCCGCCTCACGGCCGACCCGTCGGGCCCACCGCCCCAGGCCGGGATCCCCTTTGGCCGGCTTTTGGAACTCGACCAGCAGTTCCTGCGCCCGCTGGGCGACTGCCCGGTCGGGGTCGTCAGGCTCGAT
The DNA here is from genome assembly GCA_035943095.1 of Gemmatimonadales bacterium. GTDB lineage: Bacteria > Gemmatimonadota > Gemmatimonadetes > Gemmatimonadales > GWC2-71-9 > AG41. The sequence continues at coordinate 5,689 of DASZCN010000110.1, forward strand.
GCGCGACAGCAGCTGAAACAAGAAGCGGTCGGCGTCTCGGAACGGGCGCTCTCCCGGAGACCCCCCGAGCTCGATGAGGCGACGATACTGGTAAACCGTGCCGGGTTCGCTCCAGCCATACGACTTGGACGCCGCGGGCGCGAGCAGATTGGCGTCCCACAATCCGTTGGCCCTCTGCTTGCGAGCGATCGCCTGGGCCACCTTGTACTCGAGCACCTGCTGGCGTAATGCGCCCAGCCGTTCCGGGTCTCGTTGCGCGTCCGGGACGACTTCAGCATAGGCGCGGTACACGATTGGCGGGCTCGCCGCTTCAACCAACCAGGATAGCGGCAGCCGATGCGACGAGGGGAGTTCCAGGTGCGCGCTCCGAAGTGCGGGAAACCGCGACCCCCAAAAGCGGGCGCAAACTTACCCGGGTCTCAGGCGATAGGCCAGAGGCACTTCCTATGTCATTATATCACCGCGCATTGGCCATACTGCAATTCATTGCACTGTCACTGCGGCGAGGAGCCCGTCTGTCGTTTGAACTCGGACCGCGGAAGCCATTCCGGCATGGTCGGCGCATTCGCGATCGTCACGGCCAGTCGCAACGCCACCCGCGCTTCCTGCGCCATTCCCCCATAGGTGAACGTCGAGCGGTACTCGTCACTCGGCTGATGGTACCGGCTGCTGTTGTACAAGTCGGCCTGCTGCCGCCCCCAGCCCGCCGGCTTCCCGATGAAGTCGAGGCCGGGCTCGATCGATACCGACGGCACGCCAGCCCTGGCGAAGGGGAAATGATCGGACCGATAGAACGAGCCTCGGACGTCGGGCTCATGCACCACCACCAACGATTCAGTCCGTGCTGCGGCCTCGAACACCGGCCCGATCGTCGACCGGTCCACGCCCAGCGCATCGATGTCCCGCGTGGGCCCACGCACGTTCGTGACGTCGAGGTTGATCACGGCGGCCGTCTGCGCCAGCGGGATGAGCGGCTCGTGCACGTACGCTTCGCTGCCGAGCAAGCCGCTCTCCTCCGCGGTGGTCGAGATGAACAGTAACGTGCGGCGGGGCCGGGGCCGGAGCTCAGCAGCGGCCTGCGCGACCGCCAGAACGGCGGCGACGCCCGATGCATTGTCTTCGGCACCGTTATAAATCGAGTCGCCGTTCACGGCCGGACCGATCCCCTTGTGATCCCAGTGCGCGGTGAAGAGGACCGCCTGGCTGGCCAGAGCCGGGTCGCTTCCCGGCAGCCGGGCCACGACGTTCGCGGAGTGGACGCGCCGCAGATCGCTCTTCACATCCGCGTTGACGTGCAACCCCGTGGCGATAGGACGAAACTCGCGGCGCGCTGCCTGCCGGGTGAGCGAATCGAGATTCAGGCCGCCCTGGGTCAGCGCGGCCTGCGCCGCGTCGTGGGTGACCCATGCGGCGAACGCGAGGCTCTGCGCCGCCGGGCGGTCGAGTTTAAACTGCTCCACCGACCAGGAGCCCCGAACCACCTCCCAACCGTAGGTGGCACTCTCGGTGGTGTGGACGAGGATCGCGCCCACGGCGCCTCGACGCGCGGCCTCTTCGAGCTTGTAGGTCCAGCGGCCGTAGTAGGTCAGCGCGCGGCCGTTGAAGATTGTGGAGTCCTGGAGACCGGGGTCGTTCACGAGCATCAAGAGGACCTTGCCGCGGACGTCCACGTCCTTGTAGTCGTCCCACCGCCATTCGCCGGCCTGCACGCCATACCCCACGAACACCACGTCGCCGTCGGCCACGATGTGGCTCTCGGGGCGCTCGGCCCAGGCGACAAAGTCGTCGCGATACGCGAGGGCGCGCGCCGCGCCGGCCTTTCCCCAGGCGAATGACGGATGCGGCATCATGCCGACGAGCGCCACCGGCTGGAAGTACGACCCACCGGGAGCGGCGGGCTCGAGGCCCATCGCTTCGAACTGCGCGGCGATGTAGTTGGCGGCGAGGGCGCCGCCCCGCGTGGCCGGGGCGCGACCCTCGAGCAAGTCGTCGGCCAGGTACTTGAGGTGCGCGTCCATCGCCGCTGTGCTGACGGCGGGGAGCGCCGCTGATGGAGCGGCCGGCGCGGGCGGCGACGAAGGCGCCGTCGCGCGGCCACATGCCGCAGCGCCGGCAAGAAGCAGAATGCAAACGATGCGCATCATGCGTTCCTCTCATGATGAAATCCGGTATCTTTGACGCATGCTCCAGGGGTTGCGTGCCCGCCGCGTAGAGAAACTACCCGCCCGGGTCGTGCTCGAGGGGCGATTGCTGTTCCTCACTGAGGACGCCGCCCTCGTCCGTCGGCAGCTCGACGGCCAAGATCTGGATTGGCGTCCGGGAACCACGCTACGCGACAACATCTCCACCGACGAAATCACTCCCGCTTACATCTGCTACTACTACGACGAGACACTGGGGGACTTCCCCTACCTGGGCCTCAAGTGTGGGGAGGAATTTCCCGTCGCCCGAGGATCCGTCAAGCGGGGCGGGTTCGTCGCGTCGGTGAGCGGCAAGCGACGGGGCAAGGGCTCCTCTCGCGAGCAGTCTCCCTACGCCGAGATGTGCGCCGGAATCAGGCTCGTCATCGCCGAGAACATCGAGCGCATCTATCGCGAGAACTGTCAGAACCTGGGTGTGCTCACCACCACCGACTTCTCGATGATCGAGAAGGTGAGGCGGGGCGAGGCGATCCCCCTCAGCGCGTTCACGGCGGGCGAAGGTGAGATCACCCGCGGCATCATCGAGTACGGCGGGCTGTTCAACTTCAATGTCGCTCGGCTCCAGGGGAAGGTCATCCTCACGCCGCCGGGTACGCCGCCGCGCCCCATGACGCTGGGCGAAAAGATCATCGCCCGCCACTGGGTCGTCGACCCGTCGAAAGCCAAGGTCGGAGTCCCCGCCGTCAAGCCCGGCGACGAAGGGTTCGTCGTCACCGACATCCGCTTCAGCCATGAATACGTCACGCCCATGGCGGCGATCTTTTTCGAGCAGCTCGTCGGCGCGGACGAGAAGGTGTACGACCCACGCTCGATCCTGATGTTCCGGGATCACCTCACCTTCCTGGGCGAGGCCATGACGCCGGAGCGGGTCAAGGAAGGTCTGCTCGACGTGGCGCTCGAGCTGGAGAAGAAACAGCGCGCCTTCGCGGAAAAGCAGGGGATCAAGCTGTACGGCGAGCTCCGTTTAGGACAGCACGGCTCCGAAGCGATTTGCCACTCGAAGATCCTCGAGGGTCACGCCGAGCCGGGGATGGTGATCATCGGCAGCGATTCCCATACGCCGCACGCGGGCGCGGTCGGCTGTATCGCGTTCGGCGTCGGCACGACCGCGATCTTCAATTCCTGGATTACGAAGGACGTCCGCCTCACGGTACCGGAGACCGTGAAGGTCGTGGTGCGCGGCGCCAAGCCCGCCAACGTGACCGCCAAGGACTTCATGCTCGAGATCCTGCGCCACCCGTACGTGAAGAGCGGCCAGGCCATCGGAAAACTGGTGGAGTACTGTGGCGACGCTGTCGAGTCGCTGTCGGTCGACGAGCGGGCCACGATGACCAACATGACCGCCGAGGTCGGCGGCTTCACCGGGTACGTGGCGCCCGATGAGAAGACCGCCGCATACCTCATGGAGTACCGCGGGATGTCACGCGCCGATGCCGCGCGGTTGTGTCGGGACTTGGCGAGCGATCCGGGCGCGGAGTATTGCGAAGTGATCGAGATCGACGCGTCGGCCATTCGGCCGATGATCGCGCTCCCGGGGGATCCAGGGAACGGGCAGTATATCGAGGAAGCGCCCGCGCGCGTGAAAGTGGACATCGCCTACGCCGGCTCGTGCACCGCAGGGAAGAAAGAAGACATGGACATGTACGCTCGGGTGCTCGCGGAAGCCGCCGAGCGGGGCGAGCGCGTGGCCCCATGGGTGCGGTTCTTTATCCAGTCTGGCTCACAGGACGTGAAGCGCTACTGCGAAGAGCGCGGGTACTTGGACCTGTTCCAGAAGGTAGGCGCGACGTTTCTCGAGCCGTCCTGTGGCGCCTGTATCAACGCCGGCCCCGGCGTCTCGAAGACGCGCGATGAAGTGACGATCAGCGCGATCAACCGGAATTTCCCCGGCCGCTCGGGGCCCGGACAGTTGTATCTCGCCAATCCGTACACCGTCGCCGCGTCGGCCATCGCGGGCTACATCACGACCTGGGAGCCCGGGCAGGTTCTGGCGGGTCGGTAGTGACCGGCGTGCGCGTGCACGCCGGCGGTCAGCGCCGAGCGGTTACCTGCACCTCTCCTGACAAAAAGGGGGTCTAGCGACCGCCGCTTACGTTCGAGGCGGTCCGCTCCACTGGCGCGGTCCCGTCGCCACCGCCCTTCGGGCGCAGGGCGCCACGCTGGTAGACGCTACGCGGATTCCACAGCACCCACGAGGTGATGCCGACGTCCTCCGCCGCGCGGATCTGCTCGCGGATCTCGAACGGCGTGTAGCGGGGCAGGCGGCGACCGAGCGTGAACGCCTGCAGGAAGGGGCGGATCTCGGCCGAGCCGGGCAAAGGGCGGGAACGCTGGAGGGCGTCCTTCAGGGCCGAGCGCACGATATGGTACGGCTGGCCGTTTGGCCACGCGTACCCAAAGGCGCCCCGGTAGTAGTGGCTCGGATACACCATGGGGAGCACGACATCAGCGACGCTCACAAAGTCCTCCCACACCTGTCCGATTCCGAGATCGCCCGAAGTCGTTGAGGCCGTAAGGCCGAAGATGTCGAACGTGACCGGAACCCCGTACGGCCGCAAGCGATCCTTCAGCAGCGCGACGTGCTCGCGAACCGCCTCGCGCTGTGTCTGGCCCGCCTTGTGCGCGGGAAAGATCGCCGTCGCCATTCGTTCGCGTGGCTCGTCGGGAAAGCGCACGTAGTCGAACTGCACTTCCTGGAATCCCATCCGCACGGCCTCTTGCGCGAGCTGAGCGGAGTAAATCCACACCGAATCGTTGAATGCGTCCACCCACGCGATGTTGATCCGATCGCGCCACAGTCCACCGGTGGTGCGCTCTTTCACCGACCACTGCGGCTTGCGCTCCGCCAAGCGTGGGTCCTTCGCGACCACGATGCGTGCGATCGTGTAAATGCCGTGCGCCGCGAGCGTGTCCAGTCGCGCCTTGGCGTCTTTCGCCCGTACGCAGGTGTTGGCCCCGATTTGCTCCGCCGTCGGGACCGTGGACGGGTAGAGCAGGCAACCGGTGTCGTCTTTCACATCGATCACGAAGGCGTTGATCTCGGTTTCGTCGGCGATGCGCACGAGCTGCCATAGTTTGGGCGACCCGAAGGCCCAGGCGTTCACGTACAACCCCTTGATGTTCGCGCTGACCGGCAGAAGAACGGATTCCTGCTGGACGTAGCGGATCTCGGTGGGGTGCAGAAGGACCTTCAATTGATCTACCGGGGCGCTCTCCATCGCGCCGGCGGGCGGAATCGGGACGGAGGCGGGCGGGGTCGAGTCGACGGGATCCTGCGCAAAAAGGCCGCGACTCGTGAGGAGCGCGGCCAGCAAGAGGGCGATTACCTGCCGGACCACAGCCATAAAAGGGGTTACACGATAGGAATGACCTGCAAATCCGACAAGAGACGGCGATCACCCTACCGGGGGGTCAGCTGTAAGCTGTTAAATAGCAATGGGTAAGTGGCGATGCTCTGGCCCCGATATTGCGGCCGGAAGCCGAACAGGATCACGCGTCCCGTGCCCACCTTCACCTCGACGAGCGCGGCCCGACCCGCCACGCGCCCAGGATGCAACACCCAACCCGACAGCAAAACTTTATCCGCTTCGGCCGGATAACGCCCCACGACGTGGACCGCGCTCGAGTCGAGCACGTCGAACGCCGGCCCGCTCTCATACCAGGCGATGCCCTGCGCTGGCATGCCGCGCGCGATAGGATCGCTCGAGTCGAGGTCCATCCGGAAGATGGAGCCGGGAGCGTAGAACTCGTCATCCGCCACGCCCTCGAGCACGTTGCGCACGGGGAGGAGCAGCTGCTCCACGGCAAAGCGGCTGGCGTCGTTCAGCGCGACCAAC